>NZ_JAKJSJ010000093.1:0-18147 GCF_050336715.1 Photobacterium makurazakiensis | reverse complement strand
GTTAGAAGCATGACAAAAACGTGTCAGAGCTAATCAATGATAAATTATATACTGCCAATATTTCTTGCCACACTGGTTGGCTACCTTACCCAACGGACGGGTTTATGCATGGTGAGAGGGGTACATGAACTTCTAGCAAAACGCCCTGCTTTCTTAATTACCATCTTATGTTGTGGCTTTTGGTATTGGTTAGTTACGCCCTTTTCTACCGATCAGCTTCTCGATTTGTCGATAGATCGCTACCAAATCAGTTTTCATTTTATTCTCGGTGGTTTCATGTTTGGCTTTGGTGCAGCAATTAACAAAGGCTGTTCAATTTCAACGATATCGAAGCTTGCGAAGGGACATTACCATATGCTCTTAACCGTGATGGGTTGGCTCATTGGCTGGTTTACTCTTACATCAATGTCACTGAATCTTGAATATAACAAAATTCAAGCAACTACATCGCCATCGTTACTTCACCTCGCTTTGCTTTTGATTGTTGGCTTTATTTTATTCTATCGAGTTAACAGCGCAAAACGTCCACTGCTACTGGGTATTATCTTCTTTGGCATAACCGCAAGCATTCTCACTTACCTGGTGCCTAACTGGTCACCAAGCCAGCTGCTTAAGGATATATCTGCTGCAACACTTCATATGCAGGAAGGGAAATGGCCTTCTATCCAACGGTTTCTTATCATTACTGGGTTAATCGTTGGTATGGCAGCAGGAGCAAAGAAACGGCTTTCTATTACGCAGTTTGAGATCAGGTTCAATCAGCTTGTGACCCACTTAATTGCCGGTATTATCATGGGCGTTGGCGCATCACTTGCGCTAGGAGGAAACGATTCGCAATTGCTTATTGCTCTACCAGCAATCTCACCAGCAGGGGCTATCACCGTACTGTTTATCGTGCTCGGTATCGCTTCGGGGATGATGCTGAGAAAATGGTTAAACCGCGATACTCCATCAAAATAAGCCGCAATGTAGCCTCTAGTAATCTACATTGCAGCTTTACTAATAATTACTTGTAGCGTCCATGACGCTGTAAGAATTCAATTTTGTAGCCATCGGGGTCTACAACAAAGAAGAACTTTGCTAACAACTGGCCATCACGGAAGAATTCTTTAATCTCTGCAGGCTCATAGCCTAGCTGAGTTAACTTATCGTGCTCTTTTTCTAACTCTTCGACAGCAACCGCAATATGGCCATAGCCCGTACCATGTGTATAAGGTTCCGCGCCTTCATTCCATGTAAGTTCTAGCTCCATATCGTTTTCTTCATTACGAAGGTAAACAAGACTAAAACCATCAAAATCGAGACGTTCTGCAACATCTAAATCAAGCGCTTGCTTATAAAACAACAGTGACTTGTCTAAATCAAAAACACGAACCATTGTATGTATCATTTTAGCCATCGACATCTCCTGAATGTGGTTGTAACACGCGCTTTATCAACACGTTAACCTACTTTTATTTTAGCGGGACTATAACAACTCAATCTGTGGTCAACAAGTGTTATATTTTTCGCTAACTATCTAATTTGTATTAAAGACTTTGCAAGAATGTGACCCTCTCTACCCCATATTTTTGCATGGTCATGTAGGCTTATAGGTATCAGCTAGGTGCTAACCAATGGGTTAACCATGCAATGTAGGCTTTTTTAGAGGTAGCTTATGCAATTGAAGCGAATTGAAATATCAGGGTTTCGGGGCATTAGGCGTTTATCTCTCTCACTTGATGAGCTCACTGTACTCATTGGGGAGAATGCGTGGGGTAAATCCTCATTACTCGATGCGCTTGATATTGCACTATCTCCAAGCGCTGAATTTTACACATTCCATTTCTCTGATTTTCATGTCGATTACACTGCAGGCCATGAGAAAGTCAGCCATCTCAGCATTATTTTGCACTTCACTGAAGATTACCCAAGTGAGTATAAAGCTCGCCGTTATAAAGCCTTTACACCAGTCTGGGTTAAGACAGAGGCAGAAAGTAAATCATTATTTTATCAAATATCCAGTACAGTCATTGATGATAAGATTACCAGTCAGCGACAGTTCCTCGATAACCACGGCCATCCAATCGATTGTGATGACACACAGAAGCTCGCTCGCCAGCTAATGATACTTCACCCTATTGTACGTATTCGTGATGCTCGTCGGTTAAGAGAAGAACCCGCAAAAGATAAAACATTAGCAGAAAATGATAAGCGTCAAACAGACAACCTGCGTATCGAACGGAGACTGGATAATACTTGCCGCCGTTTAATGACCCGTCCTGGTCACGTTAGCCAAGCCGAAATAAAGAGTAGCGTTAATGCACTGCGTACATTAGTTGATCACTATTTTGCTTTTACACCTCATAGTAGACGCAGTGGGTTTGAGCATCGGCATTTCCCAGAAAGAACACAGTATGCAGTAACCCCCTTAGAACAACTCACTCAGCCTGAAGTGACAAAACAGAGTCGTCTAGTACTCATGGGGCTGCTCAATGCTTTTATAAGAGCCCGAGGCCCTGTCGAGCTTAAACGTATTTCTCGGCCCATTTTGATTTTAGAGGATCCTGAAGGACGACTACACCCAACTATTTTGCACCAAGCTTGGACATTCATTTCAAAAATGCCAATGCAAAAAATCTTAACCAGTAACAGTCCTGACCTTTGCTCTATTGTGCCATTACCGTCCATTAAAAAACTCATTAGGACCCCCAGCAAAACAACTGTTTTTTCAATAAAACCCAATCAATTAAGCAAAGATGAACAGCGCCGTGTCACTTTCCATGTTCGCGTTCATCGCCCCAGTGCTTTATTTGCTCGAGCATGGTTATTTGTTGAAGGAGAAACCGAAGTTTGGCTTTTCAATGAATTGGCAAGAATTTGTGGGTATAACCTAAATGCTGAAGGTGTACAGCTTATTGAGTTTGCACAAAGTGGTTTAAAACCTTTAGTGAAAGTTGCCAAGAGCCTTGGCATTGAATGGCATGTCATTACTGATGGAGATATGGCAGGGAGAAAATACGCAGAAACAGTGAAAAATATGCTGGGATCTGATGCTGAGAGACATCGTTTGACCGTATTACCCAAACGCGATATTGAACATTATCTTTATTTTAATGGGTTTGAACCACTCTTCCGCCAGCTTGCTGCTATTCCAGATAATTCTCCGTTAATCCCCAAAAAGATCATCCAGCGTGCGCTAAAACGCCATGCAAAGCCCGATGTTGCGCTTGCTATGGTTAAGTATGTTGAAGAAGAGAATGTCGATGAGATACCTATATTGCTCCGTTGGATATTAAAACGTATGGTCGCCATGTCGCGTGGTGTTAGCTAATTGCCTTATATCGCTAAAGTGTTTCTTTTGTACTGCATGTTTTTGCAGTTTTAAATACATCGATAGCCATTATTCGAGCAGCCTTGTGATCAACAATTGGTAATGGATAATCAATCTTATCTGCACCCGACCATAGATGTGGCTGGTGGATATATTTATCTGGGACATTTTTTAATTCATGTACCCATGTACGGATAAACTCTCCTTTTGGATCAAATCTTTCGCCTTGGGTTGTAGGGTTAAATACTCGAAAATAAGGCTGAGCATCAGTTCCAGTTGAAGCAGCCCATTGCCAGCCGCCATTATTCAAAGCCAAATCACCATCGATCAGGTGAGACATGAACCATTGCTCACCAATTTGCCAATGCATGAGTAGATCTTTAGTAAAGAAACTTGCTGTAATCATTCTCAATCGGTTATGCATCCAACCTGTAGAAAGTAACTGACGCATAGCTGCATCGACAATTGGAAAGCCCGTTTCACCTTGCTGCCAAGCTTTAAGCATATGCTCTGAGCATACCCAAGGTACAGAGGCCGTCCATGCTAGAAACGGCTGATTACGACTAAGTTTGGGGTAAGCAACCATTAGGTGACGATAAAATTCACGCCAAATAATTTCATTTATCCAACAAAATGCACCAGACTCAGGTTCATCTAAACAATCAGGATATTCAGTAAGTACCGCCGCGATACACTGCCTAGGCGATAACATACCAAGCGCTAAATAAGGGGAAAGGCAGCTGGTTCCATCGACTGAAGGTATATCCCGATTATCTTTATACTCATGAATTTTCTCATAGCAAAAGGTGGTTAACCTCTGACTGATTGCGTCTTCATCGACAGGCCACAACATACTGTCCGCTTTTGGGTAGGTCACCGTCATGTGTTTAGTCTGAGCGATATCTGTACCCACTCCGATACCAAGAGGTAAAGCATCAAAAGCAACAGGTTTGGCTTTAGGCATTGTATTCTGCTGGTAAAATACATTAATCCATTCTCGCCGAAATGGCGTAAACACTTTGTATGCTTCACCTTTCTTTGTTAACACGCTAGAAGGAGGTAGAACACATGTATCATCATACGATGAAAACTTTACTTTATTATTCTCTAATAACTGAGCGGCCTCATTATCACGTTGTTGTTCATTCCATTCATATTGTTTATTACAAAATACATGCTTGATGTTATATTTATTCGTAACGTCTAATAAGACTTCAGGCACAGCGCTATAGTCTGCGACTTCCACTAACTCAAATGCAATATTCAACATGGATAGTTGTTCTTTTAAAACGCACAATCGACGCTGAATGAAATCAATTTGTATTGGGGCGACATTATGTTCATGCCACTGCATAGGTGTAGATACATATATAGCAATTAATCGATTACACCTTGCTTTGGCTGCAATAAGTGCGGTGTTATCAATAATGCGTAAATCGGTTCTTAGCCATAACAACCCCGTATGCTCGTGCATAACATACCCCGTTCTTAGCTATTAATAGTAAATCCGTTCATGAACAATCAACCATGGGTAGATTTAAATGTTTCATGATTATCTATCATGTTTTCATCTGGATATTAACTAACTTTCAGATAGATGGGGGTGTATTAATTTAACGCTACCACTGCAATGTACATTGCATTCCACCTCATCAATCAAGTTAGTTAACTGCTCTTGGTTATAGCGGCTTAGTTTGTTATCCCCATCGATATAAAGTGTTTTTATCTGTAATTCTTTCATCATTACAATTAATGAAGACAGTTTCCCAGACAAGTTAGTCAGCAACGTCACACTGTAACCAAATTCTGTTAGCTCCATCATTTTCAGCCATACTCGGTAACTTGGTATTGCATCAAAACTAATCAATACACACGGTTTATTATTCCTTCTCCGTGATTTTGCAACTTGAAACAAACACTTTTCGCTTAACACATTCCGCCATAGCGACGTTTGCATGATAGAAAGCGGGTTATCGTTTGAATTTATGGCCAAATCAACCCTTGCTGCTATTTGCTTTTCAAACACATCAAGGGGGTATTCTTTCATCAATTGTGTTAATTGCTTATCAAGCGATCTCGCATTTACATCGGCTAGCGCATCAAGAAGTTGCTCTACCGCCTTGCGAATATCATTCTCTGTTTCGATACCCGCATCTTCTATCGCAGACAAAGAAGCAGCCTCGAGCAATGGTCTCACTTTCCCGATTGACACTCCTTTTCCTAACCAACCTAATATAATCTGAATTTTATCAATATCAGCTTGGCTGTATAAACGGTGACCTTTTTCAGTTCGCGCGGGGTTAAGTAATCCATAACGCCTCTGCCATGCGCGTAATGTGACTGAATTTACACCCGTGATATCTGATACTTCTTTTATGGTAAACATACAATTATTACAGTCCATAACGTAATTTTAACTCCTCAGGATAAGGGTCAATAAACGTTTGTAGTTGCAAATATGGATCTGGAAACTCTCGTAAATAATGCTTAATCATCATCAACGGTACAAGCATAGGCTGGTGACCATCTTTATAACTCATAATAAGATTTGCTAATTCTTTTTTTTGTTCTTTTGTTAATGAGTTCTTAAAGTAACCTTGAAGGTGCATGAGTACATTTGTTTTATTATTTCGGCTGGCTCTTTCTTTAATCGCATCCATAAACTGTTGACGGTATTCTATATAAAAAGAATCTAAATCATATTCTTTAATCTTTGCTACCAATGGGCCCATGCTTTTATAGGCTTTAGGGCTATGCGCCATTAGTACCAATTTATAACGAGAGTGAAACTTTACAAAAGCATCAGATGACAGATTATCACGAACACTTTTATAAAAATCATTTAGTGCAAAAATACGAAATACAAAGTTTTCTCTTAAAACCGGGTCTTGTAAGCGTCCGTCTTCTTCAATAGGTAACCATGGCATTCTTTCCATGAGCTCTTTCGTATAGATCCCCACACTTCCGCCTGCTACTGTATTACCATTTTCAAGATAGAGTTTCACGCGTTCCATGCCGCAAGTTGGAGACTTTGCACATACAACATAACCTCTGAGTTCATCAAACTGAGAAATTTGCTTTTGAGCGAAGGTCTTCATTTTCGTGGTGTAGTCAATTTCCTGAGTCTTACTATCAACGAGGCATTCATCACCTTCGGTAACTTGCTGTAAGCGAATAGCAGATCGAGGAATGCTCATTCCAATACCCACTTCAGGGCACACTGGCTTAAACTTCACGTATTTTGATAACTCATCGACTACAAATCGACTTTGTTTATTTCCGCCATCAAAACGGACTTTTTCACCGATGACACAAGCGCTAATTCCTACAAGCATTTCCATAACTCACCAGCCTTGTACAAAACTTACCTCTTGTACAACTAAAGTTAGTTCGATGCAGGGTGTTGTACAAGTTTTATTTTTGTACAACGTTCAAGTCGATGTATAACAGACGCTTAAAATGCACAGTGTAATAACGAATCATATTTTGATGTACTAGCTAGTAAGACATTCCTCGTTAATCCAGTTTAGGTAGTCGCTGTAACCCGCCGATATTGGAAGCTGAATAATTTGTGGGGTTTCATAATCATGGTTATTGATAATGTCCGCTTCAACGGCTTTGTAATGCGCTTTCGTCGTTTTAATAATTGCCAAACATTCCTGATCTTTATTCACTTTCCCTTGCCAATGGTAGTAACTTTCTATTGATTGAACTTGAACGCAGGCAGCTAAGCGTTTTTCAATCAAAGAATGAATGATCTTTTCACCATTTTGTTCATCTGCAAACGTTGTAAGGACTACACAATATTCTGTCGACATGCCGAATTTCTCTAATAAAAACAATCATAATTATACACTCATAGCATTAAGCCCATCCGCTAAAATGAAAAAAGAGAGCACTTGGCTCTCTTTGTTTTATCATTATCAGGCTCTAATTCTCGCCATATATAAGCACATCACTCATTAAAAACGCTTATGGGCACTTCGAAACCATTAATTGTTCAGGCAAACCATTGTCGTTGAACTTCAAGCTCCACACATATTGCCCTGCCTCAGGTAAGGTAACAGCAGTATCTTTACCGTAACCACCTGACCTCAAAGTGCTTTTCACTCCAGGTTTGAGTTCTAAGCCATCTGCTGTGAATTGTGGTGACCAATCACGGCTTGCATACTGCATGCGGTATGCACCTGCTTTTTCATCGACTACAACCTGATAGGTGTTGTCCCCTTTGTATTCATACGCTCTTTGGGGTTTATGACTCCAACCTGCATCGGCAAAGTCGCCAACAACATACAAGATCTTCTCAATCGGCCCAGCTTGCTCAACCGTTGGATTATCACACTGCGCCATGAAACCTTCGCCTGATAGCGAAGCTGCTGCCGCAACGTTTGATTTTACACCGTCAGCAGATGGTACTTCAATTTGCAAGAAGCGTGCTTCAAATGCCGTCAACGGGATATAGTAGTTCCCGTCTTGCGGTACAAATTGCTCACCCGACTGTAAATCAATTAACGCACCGTCCGAGCCCGCATCAACGGCATTGATCACAACAATATCAGCGCGAGAAGTGGTGCTGACCATATACAATAAAGCTTCGTCAATGCCCTGCTTGTGATCGACATAGGCATTATCATTAGCAACCACATTGGTTCGTACGCCTGATGATAACGCTGGGTGAGCCGCTCTTAACGCCATGAGTTCCGACACATACTGCCTAAGTTCAGCTTGATGCCCACCAAGTGACACTGTCACGCCATCAATTTTTGCGCTGGTGCGTGCGACGTGATCATCACACAGACCTTTAACAGCACAGTTCTCTTCTACTTTCGCGGCATAACCATCGACTTGATCACCAATCTCTTCGCCGTAATATAACGTGATTGGGCCGGTATATGCTGCTTGAAATGACAGTGCGGCTTTATGGCGTAACCAATATTCAGCGTCATCTGGCGATGCAATATCTCCTCGCTGTAACAGATCGCCTAATCGAACTAAATCATGATTTCCTAGCATCAAATTAGGTTTTGCATGATCAGGATACAGGCTATGTAAGTTCATTCCGTCATTTAGCCAAGCGCCACCTTTATTACCTACACTACTTTCATTAACGGCAAAGGTTTCAACCACACGGTATCGAACAGGGAAATCAAATGCTGAACACAACGCAGGGTTATCTTGTTCACCATAACCTGTTTCTGTGATGTAATTTTCGTTGTTCCAAATCTCAGCGACCATATAGCCCAGAGGATTAACGTCTTCACCTTTGTGATTGACATAAGTTACTGAACGAGAAGCCTCATCAACACTTTGACGTATCGATTTCCATGCCTCTGTGGGTACTTGATAGGCTTGGTCTAGACGCCAGCCATCAATTTTCAGTTCTTTAATCCAATAGGTTGCAACTTCTTGATAAAAAGCGAGGCTTTCAGGATAACTGACAGGATTGCTCTCACCGACTGGCAAACGGCCTTCTGGTGATGGCACTACATTGTCTTTATGATGACCAAATACACCGTCAAAGAATACGTAAAGACCTTTCGCATGTGCTTTTTCAACAAGTTTTTTGGCTTGTTCCATAGTGCCAAAACGAGGGTCAACCGCGAAATAATCACTGGCAAAATAACCCGTTGCATCAAGGCGATCGGCCCAGTGGTCTTGTCCTTCGACTGGAATAGAATAGAAAATAGGTGTCAACCAAATAGCATTCACGCCAAGAGATTCAATGTAATCAAGTGAGTCTATAATACCTTGTAAGTCACCTTTATGATGGCTGGTGCCGTAACCCGTACCATGACCAATACTTGAATCGCCATCAACAAAACTTTCTACCATTATTTGATAGATTCTCAAATCATCTGATTGAGACATTAGCTGGGTATCACAGAGGTATGGTTCTGGCTTATCAGTATTGGTAATACCTGTGCTTGAACAAGCGGTTAGCGAAGCTACTATTGCCAATGCTAGACACGTTTTTAGATTCCGTTTCACTACGATAATCTCCTTGATTAATCTTGTTTTTATATGAGGCTCCATTACGGTTATTCATTATTCACAACAAGATAACACCTGAGACCATCCCCCTGCTGTTGGAAGCAAGGCGTAGGCAAGGGGCGTAGAACAAAGTTATTATTCAGACGGGAATTTCATGAGCCGTTCACGATAATCCATGTATGCAAAATGAGATCGCTAACAATAAAACGTCGCTGTGTAGCAAAATACTGCCACTCAATCTGTTATTAAGTTCATGTTTCACTGAGTAATTAACAACAAACATTATGTTTGTGATACGAGGTGCATTTTCATCAATTCATATCTTCGTTGAGCTATGTAAGCAAACAGCGGCTATTTATTGCTGAAGTTTGCTAATGCACTTAACGCTGCTTCCGCTTTATTTGCAGGCACAAATACATGATCGTGATAATAAGCTGCAATGACATTCGCACTTATCGACAATTCCGCTAACCGCCCTGAAACTGCAGCTGTTAACCCAACGGCTTCTAAACTTGAATGAACCGTTAGGGTTATACATTTAAATACACCTTCATACTCAAGCTTTTCAGTGTCTGCTATACGCTTCTCAATCACCATGGTTAAGCCTTCTGACTCCATAAATGTTGCAAGGGGCTTAAGTGATAATAACGAACCAAATTCAACTGAGATTTCATTTTCAACATGTTGAGTACAAAAAACAAAATCGCCATCCATCAAAATTGGCGACATATTCTCTAACAAGACATCTAGATCTGTTATCCCTGTCATTTATCACTACCTTAGTCATTTTAATGTTATTACTGATTAGTAAATCAGCACTCAGCTTAGCTATGTTAGATGCTAATCCATTATTTTTACTACATCACGCTATCACACTGTTACAATAGTCGCATTATACCAATGAGTATCTTTGAGGTTAGAATAATGCAACACGAAGAGTTTGAAACACTAGTTAAAGCACTGTGTGAAAAAGAAAACTTGCCACAGGCGCTTGAAGCGCTGAAAGCTTGTGAAGATACTGAAGTATCAGAAGCTGCAGTGTCTCTAACTGGTCAGTTTCAGTTAGCTGAAATTGACGGCGAAAAGCGTATTTATCATGTATCAGTGCATGATAACGATGAAGGTCAAGAAGAAGAATACGTTGAATGGGTAATGAACGATGGCGATGACATCATTAAGTTTGTTGCATGGTTCTTCTTTGCCATGTTCGAAATGAAGCAAAAAGATGTATACCAAGTTGCTGGTCGAACTTACCAACAACCTAAGCGAAAATAATCTTGATGCCGGCATTTGATGCCGGCAACTTTTTGTTTTGTGAACTTTCACCTCATACCTTTTCACATCTTCTCACAATAAACCTCAACGAATTCATCACAACTCAATTACAATGGCCACCATAACGTCTGATTATCCAGACATAGATGTCGACCATTTAGAGGAACTGATGTTTAAGCATTTTTTTATTCTTTGCATTACCCTGCTGTCATGCCAGATTAGTGCAACCCCAACGAATCAGTTTGATGTGGTAACGCTAGGCTCTCGAGGTGGTATCCAAGATGGAAACCTCACAGCATTTCTAGTAAAAGCCTCGCAAGATCCCCACTATGTCACTATGGATGCAGGCACACTTGTTAATGGAATCAAAATCGCAGCTGAAAAGGGGGCCTTTGATCATATTACCGTACCAGAAGAGTCACCCTATAATACTGTCGGATATATACTAAAAGAACGTATAAAAGGCTATTTCATTTCCCATGCACATTTAGATCACGTAGCTGGAATGATTATTGCGTCACCAGATGACAGCTCTAAGGTAATCTACGGGCTCCCCTCTGTGAATTCAGCTCTCTCAAGCACTTATTTCAATTGGGTTTCATGGCCTAATTTCACTGACCGTGGCAACGGTTTCAAGTTGAAAAAATTCCAAATGAACGACCTTACTCCGCTAGAGTGGCAAGACATCAAGTCAACATCGCTAAAGGTCAAAACTTTCCCACTCAGCCATTCCGGTGTTGAATCAACTGCATTCCTGTTAGACAACAATGGTACTGCCTTTGTATATTTTGGAGACACTGGACCCGATGACGTTGAGCAAAGTAAAGCAATAAACACGGTCTGGAAGTCATTAGTGCCTTATATTAAGGAAGATAAACTGTCTGGCATTGTCATTGAAGTCTCTTTTACCAATGGTGTTGAAGACCAATTTTTATTCGGGCACCTCACTCCTGATTGGTTAATGCATGAACTTAGAAAACTCGAGCATTTAGCGGGGGGAAAAGGATCGCTGCAAGACTTGAATATTATTATTAGTCACATCAAATACAGTATGAAAAAAGGCGAAGATCCTAAAACCGTTATCAAAAAACAATTAGAAGCACAAAATGACTTAGGTGTGAACTTTTTATTTCCCGCCCAAGGCGATAGCCTTTATCTATAAACTACAAGAATGGAATTATGATGAAAAAAATACTACTTCTTTCTACCTTGCTACTAACCTCATTGTCGGTACATGCTAACCCACAAGCAGAAGCTCTTTTTCAGACCATTAATGATCGTTTGAGCTATATGGAAGATGTCGCATTATTTAAAGCCAATAATCATTTAGCTATCGAAGATATAGAAAGAGAAGAGGTTGTGTTAAATAACGCAGTTAAATCGGCAGGCGATTACGGTCTTGCGCCACAACAAGTCAAAGACTTCTTTGCCGCGCAAGTATCGGTCGCTAAAGCAATACAATACCGCCACCGTGCTGACTGGCTATCACAACCAGCAAACAATGAGCCAAGGGATCTCAAGACTGTCATTCGTCCTGCCTTGCTTACACTTGGCAACCAGATCAACGAGCAGCTTTCTGATTACGTGAAACACCACGGGCAAATAACGGCTGAGCAAAGCGATCTATTCAATCAGGTTATAACTATTAAGTATGTTAGTAATGACGACAAGTCAATGCTATTTAATGCCCTTAAAAAAGTAGATATTCAGTAATTGATATAGAGGAAGGTAAAGTAGCATCGTTGCTGTTTACCCATTACCTTCCTCGCTTAGTACCCTAGCCTTTTTCTATATTCTCTAGGTGAGCAACCATGAAATTGCCGGAAACGATGAGTAAAGTTAAAAGGATCTGCATAGCCTAATCGCTGCGCAACCATACCAATCGACCACTCTCGGTAATGCAGTAAATCGACAGCTTTTTCCATTCGCAATGTAATTAAACGTTGTTGCGTTGAACACTGATAAAGTTTCTTTGTTATTCGGTTTACCTGCTCAGTACTCAAGTAACACTTCTCAGCAATACCTTTTACGGTCCAATTATGCTGTAGCTGTGACTCAATTTCATTAAACACACTTTGAACACGTAATACCGAATTCGACGGGGCCAGTGTGGTTGTACCAAGCAACAACCTTGATAACTCACTTGCAAACAGTTTTCGATAGCTAGAGCGACCACCGATCTCACTGTGCAGTAAATTCATAACTGACCACACCTGCTCACTTAATTGGGTAAACTCTACACGTTGGCCATTCGCGGCAAACGGATGCCATTTTTCTGTTTTTTCAAGTAACACCCATGCCATCTTCCAATGACCATCAGGTTCTGATAACTCAAATCGAAATGGTAGCCCAGCAGGAAGAATCGTCAGTGTATTAGGTAATAACTGGTATTCCATATCCTCAGTGGTAAGCGAGCCTTTCCCTTCCAAAGAAAATAGCAATGTATGTAAAGTCGTACACTCTCGTTCAATTTCATAACCATCAGATAATTCAGCTAAACCTGCCATAAAAAACTCATTATCAGTTAACTCAGGCAAGTCGGATTGCATTAAAAAGCGCTCTTTACACGCCTCAGATAAATACACCGTTTCAGCCCAATGGGTTTTCTTCTGAACTAAGCGCTTTTCAAGAGTGACAGATTCACACAGGTTTTGTGGTTTTTCTAACATGTCGCTTACGTCCCTGCTCTTATATATTTGCCCCCGTAAATAGAGGGCATTAATATGACAACAAAATACATTAAAAAATCAGCCTTACCCGACGCACTTTTTTCCCGAGTAGCTAAACTGGCTTTCCCAGTTGCTATTCAAAGTGCATTGGTTGCGATTCTAGCACTTGCCGACGTCTTGATGGTGAGTGACTTTGGTCAGTCTGCAACAGCTGCAGTCGGTATTGCTTCAAAATGGCACTTTGTGGCTATTATGATCATGGCTGGCCTTGCATCAGCAAACGGTGTACTTGTCTCACAATATTGGGGCAAAAAAGACAAAGTTCACGCAAAAACCGTGACATTACAGGCAATGAAGTTCGGTGCCATAATCATGGTGCCAGTGACATTTATCATCACGTTTTTCGCACCGCAAATTATGCAATTACAAACCCATGATTTTCAGGTGATCGAACAAGGCGCGCAATACCTTTGGTACAGTTTTCCGGTATTAATTTTAACGCATGTGATCATAACCACGGAATCAAGTCTACGTTCGAGTGGTGATGCACTATTACCTCTAATACTTGGCGCAATCACGATTGCCTTAAATATCGCGTTAAACTTCCTATTCATTAAAGGTGGTTGGGGTATACCTGCAATGGGTGTTGCTGGTGCTGCGTTTGCAACAACAATTGCTCGATTTGCACAGGTCATGATGATGTGGGCGGTAATGGTATATCGCCACCACTGGCTATTAACAAGCCGTGCAATACCAAACCATCAAACGCTATGGATGACCTACCGTAAACTGGCGATCCCTCACTCATTAAATGCACTTTTATGGGCATTAGGTACCCTAACTTACCAAATTGTTTTTGGTCGTTTAGGCACAACCGAACTCGCAGTATTTAGTATGATTGGCCCCTTCGAGTCGCTTCTCTACTCTATCTTTATGGGTATTTCCGTTGCATGCTCTGTTCTTGTTGGACAATCACTAGGTCGTAACGAATTTGATGTGGCACAAGCCATGACGGCATTCTTTATTAAGTTTGTCCTTATTCTTGGTATTGGTATTGGTGTTTTTCTTTATATTAATAGCGAATTTGTCATTCGTTGGCTCAACCTCGATAGTCCTGAATTACTGCCTTACGCACAACCTGCGATGATCGCGATAAGTTTTGGTGTTACCTTACGCATGCTAAATATGATTATTATTAACGGTATTCTGCGCTCGGGGGGAGAAAACATGTTCTGCCTACGAATGGACTTTATTGCAATGTGGTTAATCGGTATTCCAGTAACCGCTTATGGTGCTTTTCTTGGTGAGTGGAGTTTTGGCTGGGTTTATGCCGCAATGCTAGTAGAAGAAGTGGTGAAACTATCTCTTTGCTTTAATCGCTACTTGAAACGACGTTGGATGAATAATTTAACGGTTCAAGCACAACCTGCAATTTAGAAATAAAAAACGGGCTATGTAAACTGGATACATAGCCCGCTAAATGGTTAAGCGATATTTTATTAAAATTTAACTAGATCTAATTACGCCGCAGCTCGACCAACAACTAATGAAAACAGGAAAATAGTCATAACTGCTGCCAGTAACTTAAGCTCTCGTTTTTTCATGTGCGACTCCTTCATCTTTCGTAAGAATTAAACTGCGTACTGCCATAATAAAGAACCCTGTTAGCACTAGGTTCAATGCTAAAGACAACATACTGATTGTGACAATTGGTCCACCGAAGCCGTAACCGATGCTGATCATCAATACACCTGCACCAACCTCACCTCGTGGCCACATACCAATAGAAAGTGCTAGACGCTCTTTTATAGTGGCTTCTTTGCGGTAACAAAATAGTGGGAACATTTTACCGAGGTTCGACACAATCGAAATCATCATTACGTGGAAAGCAATCTCTCCCATCCCCATTGCTGGCATTGATGTTGTAATACTATCGGAATTAGTGACTTCAGCTGCGCCAATAATTTGTGGCAGACTTAAACCTACAAGCACCATAAATGCACTTGCAACGACAACAGAAACTTTCTGGTCTTCTTTCGTTTCGTGCTGAGATTTCATCATGCAGCCTAAAACAAAAGCAGGTAGCAATACTTCAAAATGAATGTCAGTCGAAATGTAGAAAATTTCACATAAGCCAGCAATAAACACGGAGTAACCTACAACAGCCTTCGCTGATGAGGGTATATCCCACTTATGAAGATATTTATAACCCAAGGCTAAAATCACCAGCATAGCAAGTAACGTCAAACCTAAAGCTGGGCGCCAGCCGACAACCAAGATTGTTAATGGAATCATTAGCAATACGGTATCTAGGTCATCAAATATTGCTAGTACACGGGCTTTTTTAAACATCCACGTTGCACCTAAACCTGCAGCAGCAAGCATTGCGAACAATACTCCTGCAGATGTAGGGGCTGCAAAACGACCAATAACTAATGTTTCGGTCCATGCATCAGCATTAAACCAAAGATCGCTTGGCATAAGCACGAAAATAAAATAGGCAACAACAGCGATCCACGGAAATGTTGCTGTTGTCATTGCAACGACATAATCCCAGCCATATTGCTTAAGGTTGTTCTTATCAATTTCAAACTCTCGACCTACATTAATCATAATATAAGCAAGTGCCGACATAGTGATAACCATTAAGAATGGTTGTATTGATGCGTACCCTTCGATGAACGTTGGTAGTAATTGGGATAAAACAAGTCCCACCAGCAACAATACAGAATAAAGAACTATCTGCTTCATTCCGACACCTCTAAAACTAAAAACATAATTTACCTCTACGTTAAAACTGACATTTATATGTTTGTTATTGTTAGAGGAAATATATTCATAAATTTAATGTTTGTATTTAAGTAACGGTATGCAATCGTATCTTTGTGTAATGAAAATATCTTTTATGTATTTAATTTGGAGAAAGATTTAGCGAGTGTTTCCACCAGTCATACAATGTAACAGATGTTATCAACATGTTGCCTCTAGAGGCTTTAGACGGGACTTTTTAAGCGAAGATTAAATTTTACGAGTGAATAATAACCTTAGCTCGGTTTTCTTTTCAAGACTTTTCTGTCTAACCGATGAAACATTAGAAAAACAATCCATAATGTTAAGATAAACAGCAAACGAAAACACATTATCGCAACATTAGATTGCATTTTTGAAGGGCCTCTGCGTACCTCTTATATGCAATTTAATGCTATACAAACACACAAAATCGAAATTTGAAATATGTGTTACAGGAGCTTAACGGTGAAATACTCTCCAACTAATGTGTCGATTTAACACTCCATAGTCCGGTAGGTGTATAAAATGTCAGTCTCACAATATGCCTAGTTTATACGCCTTGATAATCCAACATTCATATAAGGTCTTGTTTTTTTTAACCTTACTTCTTCTCTCATACCTATACCCTTCCTTTACACTACAATTACCATGTACAACCGATAGACTGTTGTGGTGATGCCACTAAGGCTAGCTTATGTTTGATTGGCTAAAAAATATATTCGCACCAAACCAGGATGTATCAGACAACATCATCGATAAACAAGCTGAAGATTCAGTAGATGAAGAACTCGATACAAATTTCGCTAAAGGTTCACCTAGTGATAACGAAGAAGGCGAATAGCTTACCTTTATAATACACCTACCCGATGACAGGATGCCGTCGGGTGGTACATGTTGAGACTAGGGATTTTTTTAAGATTAGGTATAATCAAGCTTACATTTCCCTTTGTAAATACCAACAATGGCAAAATCAAAACCCGTTGTCAGCATTGAAACCTATGGGATTCATACAACTTGGGATGCTGAATCTAAACATTTACCCAAGGTTAAAACCTTCACGACTGATGTACCGGCTGAAATCGATATTGAATTTGGTTTCACTATCAATATAAAAAAAGCCCGTGGAGAGAAAATTCGCTATTGCATATATCACCCGGGTATTACAGATGATGATGGTGAAGAATTAGAACCATTTGACGGTGAGCTCCACGTTCGTACCAATGATTGGGACTTCTATCTAGGTGATACCATATGGGAACCAATTTCAAATAAGATTGGACCATGGCGTATGACAATAGAAATGCACAATAAAGTCATCGCAGAAAAAACCTTCAATCTCTACGCAAGAGATGAAGGTGAGTTTTGGAAACGTCGCGGCTTTTAAAAAATAGATAAGGTAAAAAAATAAACATGCAAACTAATGCCGACACAGTCATTGTACTCGATTTTGAAACAACCGGCCTATCACCCAACATGGGTGACAGAGCCATTGAAATTGGTGCAGTGAAACTGGAAAACGGGATTGTCGTCGATCATTTTCAAAAATTGATGAACCCAGGGTTCAGGGTAAGCAGCTTTATCGAAGGCTATACAGGCATCACCAACAGCATGCTGAGCACTGCCGCACCTTGTGATGAAGTAATGAATGAATTTGCAGATTTCATTCAAGGTTATAATCTTGTGGCTCACAACGCTTCATTTGATCAACGCTTTTTAGATGCTGAACTTACACAAATAAACCGTCAATATAATGGTCAATTCGCTTGCTCAATGCTGATTGCTCGTCGCTTATTTCAAGATGCTCCTAACCACAAGCTGGGTACACTCGTTAACACACTCAATATTGATAACGATGGCGTATTTCACCGTGCATTAGCCGATTCTGAGATGACTGCAAAACTCTGGCTTGAAATTCTTCATACAGTGCAGTCAAATTATAAACTACATGACGTAACATTTTCTAACATGCAAAAGTTAGCAAAGACAGCTAAAGCGTCAGTCCCCAACTACCTTAGAAAGCTAGCGGTAAGCATATAATTCACACAGACTTCAGGTTAACGGTTTATCTTCTTTTATTTATTAAAAATATACAGTTAACCTGATCTTTTC
>NZ_JAKJSJ010000092.1:0-19625 GCF_050336715.1 Photobacterium makurazakiensis | reverse complement strand
CCAATTAGAAAGATTAGTCAGCTATGTCAGAAGTTAACAAAGACACTATTGCTCAAGAAGTACAGCAGTGGCTCGAAAACGTCGTTATTGGGCTTAATCTATGCCCTTTTGCCGCAAAACCAAACCGTAATAACCAAATTAAAATCCATCTTCATACCAGTACCTCCGAAGAGGCACTATTAGAAGATATCTTTCAACAGCTTAAGAAGCTCGATGAGACAGCCGCTACCGATCTAGAAACAACATTAGTGGTTGCAACACAGCTGTTCAGTGACTTCGATGACTACAACCAATTCCTTGATTTAGTTGACGCGCTGGTCTTCCAATGTGGATACGAAGGCAAATATCAAGTTGCCACTTTTCATCCAAACTACTGTTTTGCAGGCACACATCCCGAAGATGCGGAAAACCTGACTAATCGCTCCCCTTACCCAATCTTTCATTTAATCCGTGAAGACAGCATGGAAAAGGTACTAAAGCACTACCCTGATCCTGAAGGGATTCCAGAACGCAATATCGAATGTGTTGAAAATCTTAGTGACGAGGAAGTTAAAAAGCTTTTTCCATTCCTAAAGTAATTTATAGCTTTGTCGATAAAAGTTAGCATAATTAAAATCAGCAGCTACCAGCGTCGTATCTCGGTAAGCTACGCTATAATTTACCTTTTACAGGTAGCCGCTGTTAATTAATCACCAACTAATGACTTTTATACTGGTAAAGTAATCAAAAAATGCAGCTAGTACCCTTTTCAATTTTTAGACATGCCTTTGTTAGGTTTGCCTTACCAAGCCTGCTGGCTTTTGCTGCTTTGCTATGCCTACAGCCGTTACAACACGCGCTTGTCTCTTACGAAGAGCTGTTGCAATTACTTCCCTATACACTACTCCCTATAGCCGTCATTTTAGGCCAACTGTTTAATCAAGGCAGAACCTCGATGGCTGCTTTATTGATGCTCATTGCTTATTACATCATCCAGAGTGAGCTGCAATCACCGCTTGCTGTTAATCAAACAATGCTGACCTATACACTGCTTGCGTTTTTACTACCTTTAAACATCCTAAACCTTCACCTCACGCAGAACAGGCGAATTTTTTCTCGCTCTAACATTACTTATATCGGCTTCATTGTTAGCCAATTAGCTTGGGGGGGGCTTGTTGTCCAGCACTTTAAAGATGTTAACCTTTCAGCGTTATGGGACAGCTACTTATTTAACACGCAGCCCTTCTCGCCATTACCCATAGTCATAATCTCGATATCAGTCTTAGCTTGTGCCGTACAAGCATCGGCAGTCCTAAAACGCAATCACAGTGATGATCAAGCTCTATTCATCTGTACACTTTTTACTGGCATCACCTTTATTTTTTTCCAATATCCCTTGATTTCAAGTACTGCATTTTCAATCGCTTCTATCCTACTTCTACTGAACCTCATCACATGCAGCCATGAACTCGCTTATATCGATCAGCTTACTTCGATTGCTGGGCGTAGAGCGCTTGAAACAGAGCTTAAACACCTAGGTCGCACATACACCATTGCTATGCTCGACATCGATCATTTCAAACAGTTTAATGACACTTATGGGCATCAAACTGGCGATAATGTACTTCAACTCGTAGCAAGTATTTTGTCTAATCAACATAGTGGCGCAAAAGTTTTTCGTTATGGCGGTGAAGAGTTTACGATTTTATTCAAGGGGAAAGAGGTATCTGAATGCCTTGATGCGCTTGAGAGCTTACGCCAAGAAATAGCAAGTTATCCACTAACCCTTAGACTTCACTCTGAAAGGCCAAAAGATGATGTCGCTGGTATAGAAAACAGACAAACAAGCATCGATAAAAAGCAGGTCCGAATTACAGTCAGTATCGGTGTCGCAGACAGCTATCTTGATCCAAAGCCTCAACTTGTTTTAAAAGCAGCAGACAAGGCGCTCTACAATGCTAAAGCTTCTGGGAGAAATCAGGTAAGTACGAGGCATAAAAAAACCCGATTATAAATCGGGTTTCGGTTACTAAAGAAACTTATCATCATAAAGAATAGTAAGCCCAGCTATGCAGCAACGCCAATAATATAATTAAGCTCGGGTTGATCCTAGCAGATCGGCGGCCAAACCAATGCTAAGACCCAAACTTGGGAGTGGTTTGTCTAAGTGAAAAACAAACCATCTTATTGTTATTCATTTAGGTATTTTTAAATACCTTACACGTATTATATTACAGCTAAATCCACCATGCTAAACAAAAATATAGTTATTTTAATTATGTTTTCAGTCAATATTCAGATCCCTCTTCTATACATAAGCACCTGATGAGTAATAAAAATAATACCATTACACCAATAAGAGACGTTTGTGAACTTGTACATTTACACCATATTAGCCTGTAAAATAATCAACAAGTGTCATAAAAAAAGAGCCTAGCTAAAAGCTAGACTCTTTAAAATAACTAAGGAAATCATCCACAAAAAATTATTGAGTGATCACCCCTTCACACCGCCAGAGGTCAAGCCGCCAACAAGGAACTTCTGTGCAAGTAAGAAGACTGTCGTGATTGGAATCGCTGACAATACCGCTGCTGCCGCAAAGTCACCCCATAGGTAGTTCTGAGGGTAAAGATATTGCTGCATACCAACCGCTAGCGTGTAGTTGTTCACATCAGTTAATAACAGTGATGCTACAGGTACCTCAGTTACAACGCCGATGAAAGACAGAATAAAGACAACCGCAAGAATCGGAACCGATAATGGCAGAAGTACCAAACGGAATGCCTGCCAAGGTGTCGCACCGTCAAGCGCCGCCGCTTCTTCCAGCGAACCATCAATCGTTTCAAAGTAACCTTTGATTGTCCAAACGTGCAGTGCGATACCACCTAGATAAGAGAAGATCAAACCGCCATGGGTGTTTAAGCCCAAGAATGGGATGTACTGACCTAAGCGGTCAAACAACGCATACAAAGCAACAAGTGCAAGTACTGCAGGGAACATCTGGAAAATCATCATTCCTTTCAGAATCGTACTCTTGCCCTTGAAACGCATACGCGCAAATGCATAAGCACTAGTGGTAGACAACGCAACGATAATGACAGATGTAATACCCGCGACTTTTATTGTATTCCACAGCCACAGCAACACAGGGAATGGTGGAGGTGTCACACTACCATCGCTATTTGTCACCGAGAATCCAAGGGCTAGTCGCCAGTGATCAAGCGTTGGGTTACTTGGAATAAGCTCACCACCAGCAAAGTTACCTTCACGAAAAGAGATCGCAATAATCATCAACAGTGGGAAGATTGTTGCCGCTAAGAACAAACACAAGCCCAAGTGTGTTGCCCATACCCGATATTTTAATGTCTTAGGTTGAACCATTGGCATGACGTCTCTCCTTAGTCCTGTTCAAGCTTGGTGTTAGTAAATTTCAGGTTAAGTAGTGCCATACCACCGACCAATAGGAAGATAATTGTTGCGATTGCACCAGCTAGACCGAAGTCTTGACCACCACCACCTTCAAAGGCAATACGGTAGGTATAACTTACTAGCAAGTCGGTATAACCTGCTGGCTCTGACGTGCCAACCATATTTGGACCACCAGATGTTAGTAGCTGAATCATTACAAAGTTATTGAAGTTAAAAGCAAAGCTGGCAATCAACAGCGGTGTCAGCGGCTTGATCAACATTGGTAATGTAATGTTGAAGAAGTTCTGAATTGGCCCTGCACCATCGATAGCAGAGGCTTCATACAAGTCATCAGGAATCGACTTTAGCAGACCCATACATAGGATCATCATGTAAGGGAAACCTAACCAGGTGTTCACCATTACAACCATCACTCGTGCCATTATCGGGTCAGAGAACCATGATGGTTTAATACCAAACATTGCTTCCAACAGCATGTTTATCTCACCAAAGCTTTGATTGAACAAACCCTTGAAAATCAGAATTGAGATAAACGATGGTACTGCATAAGGGAGTATCAGCAGTACGCGATAGATGCCACTACCTTTTAGAGGCTCCCACTGAACGATACAGGCTAATACCATGCCTAATGCCAATGTCAGTGCAACCGCTAAAAAGGCGAAGACAACTGTCCAGACAAATATGCCAAAGAAAGGCTCTTTAATACCGTCATCAGTCATTACACGTTCAAAGTTCGCAGCGCCAACACCAACAACAAATCCTGGTGAAATAGGCTTATCCGTAAACTGACCGTTGTCATCAACCGGTTGATAAAAACCAATTTCCATATTTGGTTTAAACAACTGATGAGTTTGGTTATTCAGCAGCGTTTCACCGTCTTCTTGAAGGCTAAACAACGGCACTTCTGCAGCAAACTTACGTAAGCCACTCATACGGATTTCATCACCGTTCGGCATGCCAAGCTCAATTGAGCTTAAGTTTGCACGGTTCTGAACAATGGTTCTGATAATTTCTTTCTCGCCCTGAACAGCATCCACTTGACGTAAATTCATTTGTTCATCAGCAGGCGGGTTTGCAAGATCAAACACATCGGAGGCTAGCAAATCACCATTTGCTTTTATGATTAGCTGGTGACCATTATCAACCTTGTAAAGATCAAAACCATAGCTTTCACCCGCAAGGAATGACCGTTGTTGGAGCACCGATTGCGCCCGCTCCATAGAGAGCTGATTCGAGGCACTGTAGTTGGTGAACGCAAGTCCAACCGTATAAATAAGTGGGAATATAATGAAAACAATCATCCCGGCAATACCCGGATAGATATAGCGATGAGCGTATGTTTTCTTACTTCCGAAAATATAAAGAGCAAGTGCTGTTAGAACAACGGTAAGAAGTGCAAAAGGAAATTCACCTTGTGCGTACATCAAAACAGTAGCATAACCATTAACCGTACCGATCATGCCAAGAAGTGACCATTTCAGCCACTTACGATAATTTAATTTTGGACTTTCTTGAGAATCTAAAAGTCCTGCACCTTGAACTGACTGCATCTCAGCTCCCTGCTAGCAAAATGACAAATAAAAGTAGGGAGAGTTACCTCTCCCCGTAAAAAGTGTTACTTAACAATGTGGCCTGCGGCTGCGTCTAGCGCATCATCAACGCCTTGGCGACCATCAACAACATTTTGAATCGCGTTACCTTGCGCATACCAGAAAGCTGTCATTTGCGGAACGTTTGGCATGATTTCGCCGTTCATTGCATTATCCATAGTTGCAGCAATGCGAGTATCTTTATCAAGCGTTTGCTGGAACGACTTAAGTGCTACCGCACCTAATGGCTTATCCGCATCGACTTGTGCTAAACCTTCGTTAGTCAGTAGGTAGTTTTCAATAAACTCAACCGCTAAGTCTTTATTAGGCGAAACTGCACTAATACCAGCGGTTAATACGCCAACGAAAGGCTTAGAAGGGTTGCCGTTAAGCTTAGGAAGAAGTGTTACGCCGTAATCGATGCCAGATTTCTCAATGTTGCCCCAAGACCATGGGCCATTAATTGTCATTGCAACTGTACCTTTGTTGAACTCAGCTTCGGCGATGCTGTAATCCATATCAGGAGAGATAACTTTCTTATCAACAAGTGACTTAATGAAGTTCATGCCGTATTTTGCACCAGCATTGTTAACACCAACATCGTTCACGTCATAGCCGTTCGCAGTGAACTTGAATGCGTAACCACCGTCAGCAGTTAGAATTGGCCATGTGAAGAACGGTTCTTTTAAGTTCCACATGATGGCTTTCTTGCCATCTTTCTGCAGCTCTTTATCTAGTGCTTCAATATCTTCCCAGTTTTTAGGTGGGTTAGGCACTAGATCTTTATTATAAATAAGAGAAAGTGCTTCAACAGCAACAGGGTAACCTACGTACTTACCATCGTATTGAACAGCATCCCATGTGAAATCAATGATTTTATCTTTCATTTCTTGAGATGGGTTAATGTCAGCAAGTAGGCCTGCTTTCGCGTATCCACCAAAGCGGTCGTGTGCCCAGAAAACGATATCAGGGCCATCGCCTGCGGCTGCAACCTGTGGGAAACGCTCTGCTAGGTTGTCTGGAAAAGCAACAGTCACTTTAACGCCTGTATCTTCTTCAAACTGTTTACCTACTTCGGCCAAGCCGTTGTAACCTTTGTCACCATTAATCCAAATGGTAAGTTGACCTTCTTCTATAGCGGCGTGTGCAGAAACAGAACCTAAAGCAGCAAGGGTACAAAATGCGACTGTGCTGAGGACTTTCTTCATTGTTAACATCCTTCATGATTGTTATTGGCTGTATCACAGAGCACGCTCTGCAACACAATTTTCAGGCTGTATCATCCATCAGTATCAAGCACATGGCATCATCCTGTGTTCTACGCCCCCACCCCTTAAGTGTGAAAATCGTGATCTCCGTCGTTTCGATTAGTGATGCAGATCTAATAACGACTTGCGATTGTGATACATCGCACATATTACTTGTAATAAAACCTCCCTTCAGCTGTGTGAAGAACAAAGTGTGATCCAAGTACTCCTCCCCCCCTCATCCCCCTTTTTATTTATTGATAAGGAGGATGTTTCTGTTCCTATAGTGAGCAAAAATACAAAACATACCCAACGGGGTAGTTGAAGAGCTTCACTGCTTGTTTGAAACTGTATTTTACAGAAACCATTTTTTTAAAGACGACAGCACCATTTTATTTCTTGGGGAAGTAAGTAAATTGGATTAGTCAGGGTAGCCGTCTATTCCTGTTAATGAATAGACGTTCTACCCGTTTTTTCTTCAACTTCACTGAAAAATTCTTTACCAGCAAGGTAATGCGCGAATATTATGTGGCCTTGCTGGCAACAACAACTTAGAGGAATAGGCTCGATGGCGAGTGTTACTTTACGAAATGTATGTAAAGCATATGGAGATAACCTGATTTCCAAAAATGTCGATCTCGACATCGCTGAAGGGGAATTTGTAGTATTTGTTGGTCCATCAGGCTGTGGTAAGTCAACCCTTCTACGTTGTATCGCAGGTCTTGAAGATATTACATCTGGTGACTTATACATCGGCGATAAGCATATGAATGACACACCACCTTCTGAGCGTGGTGTGGGCATGGTATTCCAATCTTACGCACTTTACCCACACCTTAACTTATTCGACAATATGTCGTTTGGTATGAAGTTGGCCAAAGCCGATAAAGATGAAACCAAACGTCGTGTTGACCATGCAGCTGAGATCCTTCAATTAGGCCACCTTCTTGAGCGCAAGCCAAAAGCTTTATCTGGCGGTCAACGTCAGCGTGTTGCGATTGGCCGAACGTTGGTTTCTCAGCCGAATGTTTTCCTACTTGATGAGCCGCTATCTAACCTTGATGCTGCGTTACGTGTTCAGATGCGTATCGAAATTGCCAAACTGCACAAGCAACTTGGTTCAACCATGATCTACGTTACGCACGACCAGGTTGAAGCTATGACCATGGCGCAAAAAATTGTTGTGCTTGATGATGGTTATGTTTCTCAAGTTGGTAAGCCACTCGAGCTATACCACTACCCAAAAAACCGATTTGTTGCTGGTTTCATTGGCTCGCCAAAAATGAACTTTATGAGCGTGTTCATTGAACAAGTTGAAGCTGAGCGTGTCATGGTTCAGATGGCTGACGGCAACGCATTCTGGATTCAAGTTGACGGCTCGACCGTGACCAAAGGCGACCGAATGTCACTGGGTGTCCGACCTGAGCACCTTGTTCCTTGTGAAGACGGCGATGCGTGTATTGAAGGTACAGTACAAGTTGTTGAGAAACTGGGTTACGAAACCCAAGCTTATATTCACCTTGATCACATGGACGCTGATTTCATCTACCGCCGTCCTGATACATTAGACATTGAAGCGGGTGATACCTTTAAAGTTGGCCTTCCAGCTCACCGTTGCCACTTATTCCATAGTGATGGTCGCGCTTGCCAACGTTTATACAAAGAACCTGGGGCATAACGCATAGTTCCTTCTCTGCTTTTATATAAAAAGCAAAAGCACAAATAAAAGTAAAAGGCGCTGTCGATTCTCATCACAGCGCCTTTTTTGTCCTTCTTCATTGACCTACAAAGCCCGGAGACGCGATGTTCTTTGACCCAAGTACCAAAAGCTATGATGCAAGCAGAATGGTCACTATTGCAGACATGCAGATTCCACAACTCAACCGGCAACGTACTGTTCGTATCTACTTACCGGTGGACTACTTTACTAGCGAAAAATCCTACCCCGTGCTCTATATGCAGGACGGACAAAATGTTTTTGAGCCCGAGCTTTGTATTGCCGGCGCTAGTTGGCAAGCCGCTGAACACCTTGATGACTTTCAGGAAAAAGGCAAAACTGAAGGGATCATTGTTGTTGCCGTCGATTGCAGTAAAGCACGGGGAAATCTAGGGCGACGCGATGAATACTCACCTTGGCCTTTTTCACCAATCGATGAATTATCAGATTGGCATGAAGCGAGCTTAACGCAAGGAGGAGAAGGAAAAGCGTATTGTGATTTCCTAGTGAATACATTAAAGCCATACATTGATGCCCATTACCGCAGTATGCCCGCTCGTGAACATACCACCATCGCTGGTAGCTCGATGGGGGGATTCATCAGCCTATACTCAATCCTCCAGTACCAAGACACCTTTTCCAAAGCAGGTATTTTCTCACCCGCTTTTTGGTTTTCAGCCAAGCCAATGAAGGCGTTTATTCATAACAAAAAAATCAACCAACCTATCGATATTTATATGGATATTGGCACTCATGAAACAAGTGATGCAAGTAATCCAGCCTTTCCATCACTTTACCATTCTCTTGCTCTCGACGTAGCTAACCAACTCAGCGCGAAATCAAAGCAGCTTCACTGTGAATTTCATATTGATAAAGGCGGTATTCATAGTGAATACGCCTGGGCTTCACGCTTCCCAGCAATGATTGAACAATTTTACGTAAAGTGATCCAAACCAGATAAGGGACAGTTTAGATTCTAAGTGGAACAAGCCCACTACAGATCCTAAACTCAAAAATGAAACCGTGAAGCAGTCAGTTTCAAAATGGAGGAACGTGCCATGAGCAGCCATGACAGAATCGAAGATATCGAACAACGTATCGATTTAGCTTATAACGATGGGAATTATCAGGAAGCAAAAGCCTTAGAAGCCAAATTAAACCAGCTTAGAGGAAACCATAGCTTATACGATAACAATGAGCCCTACTCCATCGAAGGGCGTACCTTCATGGAGAATGACTAAGCCGAAAAACCATGCTGCTCCTTATACCCTGTGACTTAGGTATATATCCGCTTGACCGACGACCATAAAAAAGCGCTGCCAATGGCAGCGCTTTCACTTTGATTCAAAAATACAGTTCGTGAATAATATTTAGTCTATCGCTTGAGCGAGGTTGGCCCGTTCAACTTGTCGCTGTAGTACGTGCTGTTTTTGTAATACAGGAAATTCGATACTTGTATCAGGTTGTGCAAATTCAAGCTCTCCGATCACAGAAGAAAAGCTAGGTTGAGAAAGTTCTAAGCGAACCGGCTCGCCATTTAAAAACGCTGTTGCGCTTATCGGATCAAACTCGACCTTCGCCGGCAGTTCGTCCGAGTTCACCATCAAACAGTACTTAGCTTTATCTTCAGCAACTAGGATCAGTTCTACTTGTTCTGTCGCTGGTTGCTGGTAATCAAATTCAAAGCAGTGAAGATGACCTTCTGCTAATTGATAGCTTACAACCAAGGCATTTGATTGACCAAACCTCAACACTGCATCACAGTACTGCCAGCTTGTTGGCAAACACGGTGATAACACGACTTTTCCAGATAATAACTCAGGCTTAAAGCCAAGATAGTCTTGATATCCGTTACGCGTAAATTCAGAGACTGACCACGCTTGTGCGTAAGTACCTGTTGTCGTTAATCCTCCTTGCTCATTCAAGAATGCATCGAGATTTTCACTCATTGCGCCTCGGTGACCAATATTGAGGATCTGATTTGCAAGATTTTTGGTTAACTCATAAGCGAAATCTGCATAGCCATATTGAATCAGGCTCGACACGGTAAACCCAGCATTCCAGCCCCAAATAGTACCATTATGGTAAGCCGCATCTTTATGGTATTCGTCCCGATTAGCGTGGTAAGGATGGAAAATAGGATCATGTTGCGACAACGATGTGATCCCCCACGGGAACAGCAGCTCGCTCACTGCATTTTTGACAACCTTAGCCCCTACGCTTTTCTCTACTAAGCCATTATCAAACGGGACTGTAAGCGTCATTAACTGGTTTGAGCGCACTTGCAGATCACGTTGATCATCTTGATATAAACGATCCGCTAATCGTGACTGTTGCTGATCCCAAAATAGCAATTGAAAGCTTTGACTAACCCTGTCAGCCATTTTCTGATAGTGCTCTGTATTTTGTTCATCGCCATTGAGTTTCGCCAATTCAACCGCAACAATTAAACTTGTGTACCATAAAGCCTGAATGTCATTTGCACGCGTGCCCCGCGCCGACCACGGTAGCTTACCTTCCAGCTTGGCATCCATCCAAGTGTCAGGGTCTCGATGAGTCATCAAACCGTATTGATCAAGATAGTTTTTTTCAATCCCCGCAATATAGGTCTGTACAACAGGGTACACTGCTTTTGCGTATTCTTTGTCGCCGCTGTAACGCAAGTAATCCCATATTTCACGTACCATCCACGGCGTGCCATCGGTCGTGTTATAGATAATATTGGTTAAACTCGTCACACGGTTAGGTATACGACCAAAATTAACACTGTCTTGGTCATCTAGCTGCATGGAAGCGAAATTATCAATAATGGTTTTAGCATCATCAAAATCACCATTGACTAACGTAATACCCGGTACAGCAATAAAGGAATCACGCCCCCAGCAGTCTTTAAACCACGGTAGTCCGGCCCAAATCCCCTTGCCAAATTCACTGGAAACAAACACCTTGCCCGCAGCTTTTGCCCACATGAGTGCGCGGTTATATTCAAGATCAGACGTCCAAACGTACGAATGCGTCAGCATGTCGTAAACTTGCTGGAGATGTGAGGTAACGCCATCTTGTTTTAATAAGCTATTTGCATAAGCAATGGCCTCATTTTCTGTTTCTGCGAATGTTAAAAAGACAGTCATCTCTTTAACCGCACCAACAGAACTAATTAGAGGCTTAGTATGATGCCCACTTAAGTGAACAACGTCTTTCAAGGCTGGCGTTGCCTCAAACGTTGTTTCTGTGAACTGATATGATTGATTAGCACAAATCGCAATGAAAGAAGGTGTACCAGATTGACGTAATTGTGGCGCGATACGATAGACCACACCATGTTCGAAGCTAACCACTTCCGACCTGTCAATAGCGATATTAAGCTGAGGGGCAATCGATAACTGTGTAGGCTCTAGCGACGTCACCTTAATCGCAGCACTACGCTGGCCTGAAGCTTGCCCTGAAAGCAGCATAAAGGTTTCTTGAGCGCCATTATCAAAGTGATGGGTAACACCATAAGGTAAAATATCTGCATAAGTCGCCGCTGTTTTATCATTGATCTCACCACCAGCGAACGTCGCACAAGTGCCAAGGTACCAACCTTGCTTATGACGATATTTACCCGCAGCTACATAACCGTGGGTCACACCATCAAAATAGCCATCAATATTGTCACCAAAGACATACGGTGCTGTTTGTTCAACACGAATAGCAAGCTGCTCGAACAAGGCCTTAGGCGCTAGCACCTTCCCACCTTTCGCGGTCAACTCAGCCTTATTTGCTTCAATGACATGACTCGACTTGAAAAGTGTACGAGTTGGCTCACAGTCCAAGTTCTCGCCACCAGAGGCAATTATCAACATCTGTTCATCATCAGATACCGTCATAGTTACAGTATATAAACCAGTATCAGGCGCGTTGAACGTGAGATCATTACCTATCCCCTTGGCTGGGATAAGTACTTGAGGTTTATCTAGATGGCAATCAACCGCTTTAAACTTATCAGCAGAAAAACACAATGCTTCACTGCCCTGCTGATCAGAAATTTTAAAGCTGTGAAGATCTGCCGACAAACAAATAACGGCCTGATAACTACCATTACCTAAGTACGCCATTGGTGTATCATCACCCCAACCATTAAATGTTCCTTTTACATATAACGATTCATCAAATGGCGCTTGTTCAATATTGTTCACTTTTACTATTCCCCAAAAACATTGACCTAGTGGATTAATGCCTAATACGAAAAATGCGCAATTCCCCGAGTGACGAGAAACTACGCATTCATTTAATCGTTAGAACATTCAGCTCTTACATCATGACTTAACGGATTTGAGAAGCAGCAGTATCAAGCGCTTCTTTAACAGTCTGACGGCCTTGCAATGAGTTTTCAATCGCAGCACCTTCTGCAAACCAGTAGGCTGTCATCTCTGGAATATTTGGCATGATTTCGCCATTTTCAGCATTTGTCATTGTTGCTGCAATACGGCTATCTTTTGATAACTCTTGCTGGAACGATTTCAGCGTAACGGCACCCAAAGGCTTGTCGTTATTTACTTTGGCCAACCCTTCATCTGTGATTAGATAGTTTTCTAAGAATTCAACAGAAAGGTCGATATTAGGGCTTGCCGAATTAATACCTGCGCTTAGTACACCAACAAATGGGTTCGACTTGCCACCATTTAATGTCGGGAAAACAGCAACGCCGTAATTCAGATTCGACTTTTCAAGGTTAGCCCAAGACCAAGGGCCGTTAATGGTCATCGCGACATTGCCCTTATTGAACTCAGCTTCAGAAACGGCATAATCCATATCAGCATTCACCACGCCCTTGTTTGCTAAATCAACCAAGAAGCTAAGGCCAGCAACACCTGCAGGGTTGTTGATACCGATTTGTTTACCATCAAAACCTGTTTCAGTTTTCTTAAAGGCATAGCCGCCATTGGCAGAGATCATCGGCCACGTAAAGTAAGCATTCTTCACATCCCACATGATGGCTTTTTTACCCTTTGCCGCCATTTCTTTTTCAATGGCGTATAGCTCTTCCCATGTTGCTGGAGGCTCTGGCAATAAGTCTTTATTATAAATAAGTGATGGTGACTCTAATGCAACTGGATAGCCGATCAATTTACCGTCATAAGTCACTGCATCCCAACTAAAATCGACCAACTTATCTTTAAATTCTTGAGAAGGATTTATTTCAGTTAACAAACCAGATTTTGCATAACCACCAAAGCGGTCATGAGCCCAAAAGATAATGTCCGGACCACCACCTGTCGCAGCAACTTGCTGGTATTTTGCTTCAAGCGAATCAGGATATTGAACGTTAACTTTTACACCCGTATCTTCTTCAAATTGGCGGCCAACTTCGGCTAGGCCTTCATAACCTTTATCACCGTTAATCCAAATAAGAATTTCGCCTTCTTGCATTGCAGATGCTGCCATAGGGAAAGCCAGAGCGGCGGTTAACGAGCACAGAGCGAACGATTTCATCACACGTTTCATTGTCATTTTCCATCATTTTTATTTAATACAGGCATTTTCCTCCTCCCACCGCAGATGAGCATCATCCCTCCCCCTACGCCCCCTACTCCTTTGATCCAACTCTGTGAAATTGAACACATTTCGTATTCGTTTTGGGCCATATTCATGATTTCAAAAAAAACGGCTAAGAAATAATTTCTTAGCCGTTTTATAAAATAAATTGTCTAGAGATTATTACTTATCGTTGAGCCCTAGTTTATTAGACAAGGGTTCAATGGCCCAGCCTTGCAACATGACCGATATCAATACAATGAAAAACACCATATGCATCATCTCTTGCGCGCCAGCGACACCAGCCGAGGCAGGGATCAGCGCAAACACAATCGGTGTGGCTCCTTTCAGGCCAATAGCCGAAATAAAGCACTTCTTCTTAAGTGATACCTTCCTAAATGGTAAATAAGTTAAAAATACCGCGGCAGGTCGAGCAATAAATATTAGTGCGATGGCAGGTAGTATCGCCGAGACAACATCTGCAAATAGCTCTTTTGGAAAAAATTGTAATCCGAGAATGATAAACATCAGCGCTTGTGCAAGCCATGAGAGGCTATTAAAGAAGTGTTTACTGACTTCTCTACCACGCTTCAATTCATTTCCAATAAATACACCTGCAACATAAGATGCAATTAGGATATTTCCACCAAGTAGATCACTACCGTAAGCAGCGATAAAAAAGCTTGCCAAAATAAAAACAGGAATCAAACCGTATTCTTCTAGCTTGATTTTATTCAGTAGCCAAACACAGCACCATCCAATCAAATATCCTGCAACCAGTCCAACAACGACTTGCTGAACTAATTCAATGCCTATCTGCATGCCAGTAACGGGTTGCCCAGTATTAACTAGCATCTCAGTTAAAATAGCGACCATTAATAATGCGACGGGGTCATTGGTAGCAGACTCAAACTCCAAGACTGTGTCTGTACTTTCTTTTAATTTAAGTTTTTTGGACTCGATAATTGAGAAAACGGCAGCAGCATCGGTCGATGAAACGACCGCAGCAAAAAGCATACACGTTAGAATATTGAAATCGGTAATAAAATATAGCAAGCCACCAAAGATGACTGTGGTTAGTAAGACACCGACGGTAGAAAGCAGCCCGCCTTCTTTATAGGCGACTTTAATGCTGGCTTTGGACGTGTTTAACCCACCAACAAACACTATGATATTAAGCGCTAACGAGCCGATAAATGACGTTAACGCTAAATCATCATAAACAAAATTAAACTCACCATTACCAAATAACAAACCTACGCCAATGAAAATAAGCAGTGAAGGTAAGCCCAGCGTCTTTGATGGCTTGTGAAGTAGGATACCAACGGCGATCAATGCAGCCATCCCTAACATAATTAACTCTGTGTTCAATAGACTTCTCCCTACAATGCAGATAAATAACAATCTAGTAACGTTAATTGTATCATGCACTATATTGAATGCAGGTTAACCGTTACTAACAAGCTCGAATAAATCATGCATTAATGTGTTACTAATTGTAATTTATTGACGTGGTGACCTGATTTTTTCAAATTCAACCCATTATTAATAATAAAACAAAAAAAAGCCGCTAAAATAAGCGGCTTATATAAAGCAATTTGTCATCACTTCAAGGACAGTATTAGGCAGTCTAAGGGTTGTATATCTAAGCTTATGCACCCTACCCCAGCTTCTACGGTTAAAGTGGCATTATGCCGTTTGTATAGCAGCTCTTGCAGCTGATAGCTGCCATCATCAAGCTGCCAGCTATCAATTAAAGAAGCCGGTACATACAATGTCACGTCACCTTGCGTCTCATCGGCGAAGTTTGCCAGCACAATTAACTTTTGCTCTTCATCAAATCGACTAAATGTGAACAGTTGATCATTGTAGCCTTCACCATGCTCTCGATTAAATGTGTGAAGCTCTTGGTATTTACCCATCAACGCCGTGCTTTCTAATGAAAAGCTCAGTAGTCGCTGATAAAAATCGCGTAGCTCACGCTCGTTTTCAGTCAGCTGACCACCGTCAAACGCACCATTGTTCATCCAGCGTTGATGGCTAGGTACACCAAAGTAATCAAATATAGTAGTACGAGATGCTAAGCCAAAACCGGCGTCTTCAGCCCCCGCTTCTCCAACTTCCTGACCAAAATAGATCATAGTCGGTGAGGTACTTAATGCCGTTGAAACCAACATGGCTGGCTTGCCCTTATTGGCATTGCCTGCAAATTCAGGGCTCGCGACGCGCTGCTCATCATGGTTGTCTAAAAAATGCAGCATATGGTGCTCAATATCCATAAGCTGTGCTTGCACATCTACGATCGCATCCGTCGTCCCTTTACCCTGCATCACAAGTTTCAGTGTGTCGTATAAGTCCACTTTATCGTATAAATAGTCCATTTTCCCAAGGTGGATATAATCACGGTAGAGATCTGGCTGGTATACCTCGGCCATTAAGAAAGCATCAGAGTTAACCTGTTTAATCGACGAATTCATATAACTCCAGAACTCGACAGGTACCATCTCGGCCATGTCATAACGGAAACCATCCACTCCCATCGCAAGCCAGTACAATGCTATATCGCGAAACTTGATCCACGAATCAGGTACACTCCGTTGCTGCCAAAATTCAAAATGGGCAGCATGATCTTTCTTATCATAACCTTCAGGTAGCTCATCAAAACCTTTGCTGCCATCAGGGCTAATACCGTAGTTGACCTTAACGGTTTCATACCAGTCATCAAAGTCTGGCTGAGCCAAGCGTGAACCATTTCCCGTCCACTTAGCAGGCTTTTCGATAAAAGGAACCGCTAGGCTTGGATGCTCTTCCCCACCTAGAGGCTGGTAGTCATCTTTTGGCTCGGGCACGGTGAACGCTTCATTTGGAATATAGTAGAAGTTGTTATCACGGTGGTATGCAAGCGTGGTGTCATCTGACGCACCAAAGTCCTCCTTCCCTTCAGGGTTCGTTAAACCATGGTAACGACGCGCAACATGGTTCGGTACAATATCAATGATCACCTTTAAACCATTACGGTGGCTTCGCTCAACCAATGCTTGAAACTCTTCAAGGCGATTGGCGGGATCAACCGCAAGATCTGGGTTTACGTTATAGTAATCTTTCACCGCATATGGCGATCCTGCACGGCCCTTAACCACGCTAGGATGATCATTGCCAATACCATATTCGCTATAGTCACGAACGAGGGCATGATGAGGCACGCCTGTATACCAAATATGTGAAACACCCAGCCGCTTAATTTCACTTAATGCTTTGTCCGTGAAATCATTAAACTTACCAATGCCATTTTCTTCTAGGGTTCCCCAGGGCTTATTAGTGGTATTAGTATTGCCAAATAATCGGGTGAACACTTGATACACCACGTCTTTGGTTGGTTTTTGACCACGCCTCTCATTGAGGTTTGGATACTTATTATCTGTCATGAAAATAACTCAAGGCTAAATGAAATAGATAAGAGAACGGGCAAGCGAACGCCTGCCCGTGGTTCCCGAATGTATGCAAAGTGAGGATTCAAAACACCCTGAAATGACGGGAATAAAATTTAAATGAAACCTTACTTTTTGATCAGTTCCAAAAACGTTGCTTCAGCACTGCTTGAACCAGCACGCTTCGCCTCTTCCATTAGAGACAACGCTTTTTGCATATCGTTATTCTTAACTGCGGCTTCTATCTGGCTGTTATAAAAAGCTTCGCTTTCTGGCAGCATTTGAACCGATGTTGCCACTACAGCAGCTTGCACTGGTGCTTTAGGCTTTGGTGACACATGTTTTACAGGTTCAGCTTTAACAGCGTTTGGCACTTCATTCGCACGATAAGAGCGAAGTGCTAGTGGTTTTAAGTCCAATTCAAGAGAGCCAAACTTTTGATGCTGGATAATTGGGTCGGTCACCATTGGACGCGCTAAACCTAACTCTTCCGCACGAATACGCTCAGGATGAGGTATTTGAATTTCACCTTCTCGATACTCAAGCGGAGAATAAACAACCATATACGGTGTCGACGCTTGATCCAACGTTAAACGAGCACGATAGCTTGATAAGCGGAACATATCTGAAGGTGCGACAGTGAATTGGTCTAGCTCTATAGTATCGACAATCTGAAAATCACGGCTCAGTAGAAGTACCTTTGGTGCAAACACACCTGTACTTCGCATCCAGCTTTTCAAACTAACTTGCATTCTTTCTACGTTTTCAGGTAATGCAAAGCCTGCAAAAAAGCTCTTTCCTTCAGCAAAGTCGCCAACCTGAGAGTATTCATCTATGGCAAAGTCTATGCTGTCACCGTTCATAGGAATCCAAGCAAATTCACTGAAAGTGGAACAACATGCTTGTTTTGTAACTGTTACATCTTTAACTATTTCTGTGGATGGGGAATTGGCACAGCCCAATAATGTTGCCGCAAGCAAAGCCGCAATGGTAGTTTTTATAATTTTCATTTTTTTCTCCAATACCCTTTAACTATTATGGGTACATACCTATTTGTTTTAGCTAATTTACTTCAAAAAACCCATAGATATACACTCATATTGAAGTGAAAAAGGCAGCCTAAAGGCTGCCTTAACAGAAATGTGATTTAGAACCAAATTTCAGAGTGAATGCCGAATACAAACTGGCTCTTCTCGCCATTAATTGCAGCATCTTCGTTTTCAGCACCGAACCAAGTTACGTATGGTTTGATTTGTGGACGACCGAAGTAGTCTGCGTTAACTGTGAATACAGTTGCCGCTTCCAAGCTGTAGAAAGTGTTCTTCGCATCAGCTCGGCCCCAAGCTGGTTCACCGATGTCTTCAATTGCGTAAGAACCCGTGAACTCAAGGCGTAGGTTATCATTCACTTTGTAAGTTGGGCGGGCAGCAAAAATAAGACGCTCAACTTCATCTTCACGTGCACCATCAGCACCAGTAACCCAATTCACATTTTCTGGTGCCCAGTACGTAATTTCTGTACCCAACTGCCAGTTTTCACCGATGTTCGCTACACCGTAAGAGGTAAGAAATAGTGATTTAGAGTCTTCACTAAACGCACCGCCACCGCTCCAGCTACCGAAGTTCACACCACGGTTAGTTGCTAGACCTGTACCATAACCGACTGCCGTTTGAGACCAACCATCGAAGCCATAGAAGTCACGGTTATAAGTAATCGAACCACCAATGCCGCGATCTGCATCATCTGAACCAACTTCAGGGTTGGTGCGAGAAGCACGCATTAATTTCAGATCGAAATCAAATGAACCACCTAGTGCCTGAACACCGTAGTAGTAAAAGTCTAGCGATGTTGCTGTCTGGCGCTCATCTAGCTTGTCAACTTTACCTGCATCAGGGTCAACAGAGACAATTGCCACACCCGTTTTATGGCCAGACTCTAGGTTTGTTTCAAAACCAGCACCCACACCAGATGACTGCTTCCAGAATTCACCCGTTAGAATACCCGCAGAACGGTTTAAGAAACGTTGACCAGCCCAGATTTCAGAATTAGCAGGTAGATAAGGTAGGTTACCTAGAGCAACATACGCTTCTTTAATTTCAAACATCGCATCGGTATCAGTTTTCTGAGAACCTTCTGAAGAATATGCATGGGTGTTGCCATTACCGTATTCAGAGCGGATCACGAAGTCACTGTAAACGCCATTTTGGAATTCTGTGTGCTTCTTAATAACGAATTCAACTTGGTTGGTACTTTCGCTTGTTGCAGTATTAGCGTAGCGGTAATCTTCTTTACCCATATCGCCATCGAATGTCGCGAAGTTTTCATCGAAGCGTAGGTTCATCGAACCGTAACCGTGTACTTCCCAACCATCTGTAATGATGTCAGTGGCAGATTCAGCAGCAACGTTGTACGAGGCTAGTGCGGTAAGTAGTGCCGCTGCTACGGGTACTAACTTGTGTTTCATAGATATGTCCCTTCTTATATTTTATTTGTAACTGCTCTCTAGCAGTCTTTTCGGGACTCATATTCAGGCTTGATACAGATTCATACATCATCCCAAGTAAGGAGTAGGAGGGAGGAGTAGAGGGGCGTAGGAATAAGGGGGGAGATTATATTCGTGATACGCCTCACGGATGATAGGCGTAAAACTGAAATAAAATTACGAGATCTTCAGAAAAAACAAGACGCCTGTCACTTAAATTAAATATTGTTGAAATAG
>NZ_JAKJSJ010000091.1:0-19744 GCF_050336715.1 Photobacterium makurazakiensis | reverse complement strand
CCTCATTCTATTTTAAAAACTCCGATAATAATTACAACAATATCAATATTAAATTTTCAGTAATCCTAGCAGTCTCACACTACCCAGCCACTGATTGATTGTTTCCTGTACTTGTGTGCGTAAACACAGTTGATTGATTTCGTCCGTTTTGTTTCGATTGATAGAGTGCCGTATCTGCACACTCAAGCCATTGTTCATAATTTTCGATACAAGGTGACCATTCACATATCCCTAGGCTAATGGTGACCTGAATGTCTCTGATATCAGCAACGACTGATGACGCTTCAATGCGCGTCCGTAGCCGCTCTGTAAAATACAATGCCAGCTCTGCCGAGGTTGCCGGTAAGATAATACCAAATTCTTCACCACCATAACGACCTGCGATATCACCTTGGCGCTTGGTGCGTCGTAACAAATTTGAAATGTTTCTAATTACACCATCACCAGCAACATGGCCAAAAGTATCATTCACTTTTTTGAAATGGTCGATATCAAACATAACGAGCGTCGATGGCTCCCGACATTGCTGACAGGATTGAAACTCTTTGTCTAAACACGTCTCCCAATGTCCACGGTTAAATAACTGCGTTAAGCGGTCGGTCATACTTAAATGTGTTAGCTGTTCATTAGATTCGCGAAGGTGCATCTTACTTTTGGCAATATCAGACACATCGGTTACCGTTAAGCACATATGTGAGTAATCGCCATTTAGTGATTTCAGAGGTGTCAGCGTCATATTTTGATACATCACCGACTCCCCTCCTGTTATTGGGCTAAAGTTAGTAAAGTTAAAAATACTTGCTCTATCCTCCCAACAGCTAAAAGAACGAGTACGTAGCTTGAATGCAGAAGCAATTTTGTTTTTTAGCCAATCAATCGGTAAATGTTCAATTACATCAAATAAATTCTTACCCATTATTTGGTCTGCACTAACACCGCTGTATGCTTGCATGAAGGTATTCCAAGCAAGCACTGAATACTCATGGTCAAGAATAACAACTCCAGCGTCAATATTATCTATAACCTGCATAGTTAAATGAAAATCAGATAGCGTGATAGGGTTATTCATTAATGTAATGTCTCCATAATTCGCTTAATCACTTTCGTTGAACCTTGATCCATCATAAATAACACTTCGCAAATAACATCTAATGTTTCAGCTTGATAACGATACTCCACCGTAAAATATTCACTTTTATTGCAATTAATATCACCCCATGCCATATATTCTTCGAGAACAATAGGTTGACGCACTGAAAAAGGTATATTCATTTGCTCTGATAATGAAACTAAAAATGAAGATACCATTAAATTTGCAATATCAATGACAACCTCATGTTTATGTTCATTCACTTGGCTAAATCCTAAGCGCTTACCAAATTTATCGACATCTTTTCCTTCTAAACAAATTAAAGCTTCGCCGTGGATCCCACCACCAACAAACCGCTGAGCGATAGCAACTGTTTCTGTCTGTTGCTTAATATCGTTAATCGTCATAACGAGTTCACCAGCACTAAGCATCGCCACATTAGGTAAAGGCATCTTAATAAAGTCACCAAAATGATCGGATATTATTGCCGCACCTCGACCTAACGCAACATTTGCGACTTCTTTAAATTGAGAAAGGTAATTAATGTCATTTGTATGTTTAACAACTGGATCTTGCCCCAACTTTGGTCGTTGACTCGATGTTTCAGGGACTGACAAGCTCACACCAATATTCGAGAGTGACGTAGCCAATTGTGCTTGATTAAATGGTTTTGCCAAAAATGCACTTGCACCTAAATCAAGACACCGTTCAATCGCTTCTTTTTGTACATCGGCAGAAAGTACAATAACTTTTGTTTGATATTTGTTAATAGGTAAATGCTGTAATACTTCAAAGCCATCCATAATTGGCATAGTTAGATCTAAAAATAAAACATCCACATTTATATTTACAATACACTCAATAGCTTGCTTCCCATCTTCCGCAAAATGCAATGTCAATTCAGCATAATGTGAAAGGTATTTGTACATGGTTTTGTGTACAACAGGCGAGTCATCACAAATAAGGATGTTTCTAATTTTATGCACAGTCGCAATGCCTTTTCGGCCATGAAATAGAATGGTTAATAGTAATAAATTTAATCTGTAATCATAATCAAAACTGTTATATTAATCACAATGGAGTGACGTCGATCGTCTTTTCCTATGTTTGCCTCCTTTATTTACATACATTTTCTTAAAGCGTTTTTCCAATTCATATTACTTTTAATATTTACATTTATTGATGAAAAACACTTTAGGGTCATTTAAATATCATTCCGAGAGGGAATGTTCGATCTATTACACGCACAATAATTATGGTTTTAACTCACAACACTAATCGTTATCATTACTGAGTAAATACTATTTTAATCATAAGGAAGTAAGTTATGAAAGTGATTCGTTGGGTTCTTGGTCGGGCAATTTTGCTACTAAACGCTGTTTTTTCACCAAAAGCACTTCAACGTAGTACCGATGAACAACACCAGGTTGAGCAATCATTACGTAACATCAAACTTTATCAGTTCGATGCGTGCCCTTTTTGCGTTAAAGTTCGCCGCGCAGCGAAGCGTTTAAATCTTCCTTTAGACACGATTGATGCAAAGCAATCTGTTCATGAGCAGGCACTTGTAGCCGGCGGTGGTAAGCGTAAAGTCCCTTGCCTACGCATTGAAGAAGAATCTGGTGATATTACGTGGATGTATGAATCTAACGATATCATTGCTTATCTTGAGCAACGCTACGCAAGCTAAAGTCACCAGATTTAAAACCTGCACAGTGTGAAACTGAGTACCACTGAATAAAAATAGTGAGCTATATCAACTCATAACGTAATCACTGTGCATTTTTTCGCATTTAATGACACACTGCGAGCATATAAACACGACTAAAGAACACCATGAAAAAAACAAAAATCATAACGACTGACGATATTCTCCTTAAGCTCTGCCAATCATTTTCATCTGTACTTTCAACGGCAACAGATAGCCCCGTGAATTACTCGGCGATGGTACAGAAAATCAACAAAACAAGCTTAAAGCCGGATATCGGTTGCTTTGTTCTTTTTGATGGTGGATTTACTGGCCTGGTTGTAACTAACTTTTCTCATCAAGCCGCACTTGAATTGTATCAAGACTATATGCTGAAAATGGGTATGTCAGAGAATGAACTTGCGATACACCATTCTTCTGATGAAGTTGCTGATGTGCTCGGTGAGCTAATGAACCAAGTCGTAGGTGATTTCACCAGTAAAATTCGCAGAGAGTTGCAAGTTTCCATTAGTCAGAACCAACCTAAAATGTTAGCGCTTAATAAGCAAATCCTTCTTTCTGTTGATACGAATCTTGATCGTCCACAAGCACGTAGAGTTAGCTTCACGACAGCCAAAAACAATATCTTCTATTTAGAGCTCGCTATGGATAAGACTGAATTTATTCAACTTGAAGAGTTTGAACAGCACGAAGAGGTTGACCCAGATAGTATCATCGCTTCAGCACAGCAAAATAAAACAGAAAAGACGAGTTCAGCACAAACCGTTGACTTTGATTTGCTTGACGAACTTGGTATCTAGCCAATTCTTTTTATAGAACAACAAAGCAGTAAGTTAAGCTTGCTGCTTTATTACATCTAACACACCCACTCAATACCCCACTTTGCTAGACTATCATTGGTCATCTTTTCTATGGGGTTAGATTATATGCAACGCTGGCATGCTCTTTTGTCTTCTTCGCTCTGTTTACTTTCCTCTTTTGTCGTTTCGTCTTCTTTTGCTGAAACAGTAAGCTATAGCGAACTTGATAATGGTGACATAGTCACAGTGAGCTTAGATCAACTTTTGCCCACGCAGGCAATACTTGACCATGATGCTGAAAATGCAAACTTGCAAAACTATAAAATCGAACTGAAAAATATGTTTGATGATCTTTGTCGCCTAAATGGTGCCAAAGGCATTAAACACTGGGATGAGGCCTCCTCCCCAACTCAGCCCGAGTCCTATACTTGCACAAACAAACTCGGCACGGACATCGATGCTCTGAGCACTGTTGTGATTGCGCCTAAAGATGGCATTCTTTACTTAACCACGAATCAAACTATTCTCTCTACGTTCTGGGATATGCCCAATGGCGGGACTAGCGTACCAATTACAGTGAAGGTCAGTCATAACCTTATCAGCTCTGGTGACGATTTTTGGCCAGAAATGATCAACGATAATGAGGTCTGGTTAGTTAATGAAAAAGGTAAGAAAATTAAGCCCGATGACTTACCTGAATATATCGGTAGAAAACAACTAAAGCATGATAAGTACCTCTCATTGGCCAACTTCTTACTGGGTATTAGCTACCTGGAGCCTCAGCCAGATGGAAAAGAAAATACCAAGGCATCAATACCCTACCTAGCCTTGAACTGGGCATTATTACTGCGAAAAAAGATGAAAGTATCAGAGTATGATTTGAATGACCCTGATGAGTATGCAACAGCGATCACTGAAGCGGCAACCATCATTGTTGATACACCCGATGATGAAGTTGTCGGTAAATCAAAACGTACAGCTGCCGAAATGGGTAAGCTCAGCACTGTTGATAGCAAAGCACTCGAAGCACTTCTAACCGATGAAACTTCATCATTTGGCCTTGCAATAGCCTATCGCCTTAACAAAAAAGAAAAATCGACACCTAAAGCGATATTAGATGAAGAGAAAGCCAAAAAAGAACAAGAGGCACATGACGTCAACGCAGAAGAAAGCGAACAAAATACGTCAGAAAAAAGCACGGAAGATGATAAGAAACAAGAAAAGTGAACAACTTGATTAATCAGTAATTTTAACTGTTTTATGTCTAAAGTTGGTATGTGTCCTTCCGTTATCGCTCTCAATCTTGGTGGCTTAATTGAAGGTGCGCATATAGTGGAAGTTAACTATAGATTTACATAACAATAAGGCTGACGATAATCGTCAGCCTTATTAGTTTTATTTATGATGCTTAACCAAAAAGCTATCAAGCTTATTAGCAAAGTTTTGGCGATCGGCCTGATTGAGCGGTGCTGGACCACCTGTTTGCACGCCTGAACTACGCATGGTTTCCATAAAATCACGCATCTGTAATCGCTGCTTAATCGTATCTTTAGTATACATTTCACCACGGGGATTCAATGCATGCGCGCCTTTTGTGATAATTTCATCGGCTAGTGGAATATCGCCAGTTATCACTAAGTCACCCGCTTCAGCATGCTGCACGATATAATTGTCAGCAACATCAAAACCCGCCTCTACCTGAATAGAATTGATATGCGGTGATGGTGGGACGCGAATAAATTGGTTTGCAACCAAGGTTACAGCAACACCGACACGGTTAGCGGCACGAAACAAAATTTCTTTGACTACGTTGGGACAAGCATCAGCATCCACCCAAATTTTCATTCTCTTTCCTTATTATTCCTGAATATGAACCGCTTATAAGCGTCATTTTTCTAAATAACAAAAAGCCGCCATTCGGCGGCTTTTTTCAGTATTCACTAAATGGAAGATTAACCGATAAGGCCTTTCTTCGCTAGGTACTCTTCGTAAGTACCGTGGAAGTCTTCAATACCATCTTTGGTAATTTCTAGAATACGCGTTGCAACCGAAGAAACAAACTGGCGGTCATGAGAAACGAACATAAGCGTACCCTTGAAGTTTTCAAGTGCAAGGTTCAATGCTTCGATAGATTCCATGTCCATGTGGTTAGTTGGTTCATCCATCAGTAGGATGTTTGGTCTTTGCATGATTAGCTTACCAAACAGCATACGACCTTGCTCACCACCAGAAATCACTTTTACCGATTTCTTAATGTCATTTTGTGAGAACAGCATACGACCAAGAATACCACGAACTGTTTGCTCGTCGTCGCCATCTTTTTTCCACTGACCCATCCAGTCAAGAAGGGTCATATCTTCTTCAAAATCCGCACTGTGATCCTGAGCGTAGAAGCCAATGTTGTTGTTTTCAGACCACTTAATCAGGCCATCCATTGGTTCCATTGCGCCAGCTAGCGTGTTTAGCAATGTTGATTTACCGATACCATTTTCACCGATAATCGCGATACGCTCGCCCACTTCCACTAGTAACTTCACGTCATTGATCAGAATGTTGTCGTCGTAGCCTTGCTTCAAGCCTTCAACTTCTAGCGCGTTACGGAAAAGCTCTTTTTCCTGATCAAAGCGAATAAACGGTGTCTGACGGCTAGATGCTTTAACTTCATCTAGCTGAATTTTATCAAGCTGCTTCTGGCGAGATGTCGCCTGCTTCGCTTTAGATGCGTTAGCAGAGAAACGGCTTACGAACGTTTGTAGTTCAGCCATCTGTGCTTTTTTCTTCGCATTGTCAGCATGTAGACGCTCACGTGCTTGCTCAGCTGCCATCATGTATTCATCATAGTTACCAGAGAATAGGCGAAGTTCACCGTAATCAAGGTCAGCCATGTGTGTACATACACTGTTTAGGAAGTGACGGTCGTGCGAAATGATGATCATAGTGCAGTTACGCGCCAATAGAATCTCTTCCAACCAACTAATTGTGTGGATGTCCAAGTTGTTCGTTGGTTCATCAAGTAGCATGATATCTGGGTCAGCAAATAGTACTTGTGCAAGTAGTACACGTACTTTCAGACCAGGAGCGACAGCGCTCATTAAGCCAAAGTGCTGGTCTTCAGCAATACCCAAACCAAGTAGAAGTTCACCCGCACGAGCTTCAGCTGAGTAGCCATCCATTTCAGCGAACTCTGTTTCTAGGTCGCCAACACGCATGCCGTCTTCATCTGACATTTCAGGTAGTGCGTAAATGCGATCACGCTCTTCTTTTACTTTCCAAAGTTCTTTGTGGCCCATAATAACGGTATCAACCACAGAGTATTCTTCGTATGCGAACTGATCCTGGCCCAACTTAGCCATACGCTCGTTAGGATCAAGAGAAACAGTACCGCCTGATTGCTCTAATTCGCCGCCAAGAATTTTCATGAACGTTGACTTACCACAGCCGTTCGCACCGATAAGGCCGTAGCGGTTGCCACCACCAAGTTTAACTGAGATGTTTTCGAACAATGGCTTATCGCCGAACTGCATTGTGATATTAGCTGTTGAAATCAATGTACTGTTCCAATAATGGTGTTTTATCAAGCATTAAAAAAGCCGCTTTAATCAGCGACTTTTTCTCGAAATTTTGTGAATTATAACAGAATTCGTGACTTACATCACTTCTAAATTTTCAGCCTGAACTCGAGTGTACTTAGTAGTATATCAAACAACATAAACAACGCGGAATGCTATTCCTGTATTAGCTATGATCAGATAAATACGTTTTATCTAAAGGCCGATAACACGATGCTTATCCCTACCCCCCTTTTTGAGTAAGTTATATGTTGCGTTTGTATTTTGATTTTGACCTTACTGAGTGAGCTATATCACTTGAACTTAGGTTCTCCTGTACCATACTTATTACAATTAACGCTTATTGAAAGGGAATTTGCATGGATAACAGTGGTCCTATATTTATTATTGGTTCTCAGAAATCCGGAACAACTTCGCTCGCTAAACAGCTCGATAATCATCACGATATTTGTTTATCCTCACCTAAAGAGCCTGAGTATTTCACTAGACATTTAAATAAAGGTGACAAATGGTATAAACGCTGCTTTTCAGAGCAAGATAAGATTTTAGTCGATGCATCAACAAGTTATTCAATGTGTCCTTTGAGCAAAGAGTCCCTTCGTTATTTAGATAATCGAGAGCAACTACTCAATACACCTCAAAAAATAAGGCAAGCACATAAAAATGCAAAAATCATCTACATCGTTCGTGAACCAGCCATGAGAACCTATTCGCATTATTGGCATAATGTGAAATATGGAAGAGAAAAACGTTGCTTTCAACAAGCTATTGAGGAAGATATTTTTTATCTTGAAATTAGCCGTTATTATGCACAAATCGACAAGTATCTTCAGCACTTCGATAAGCAAAATATTCTAGTATTAAAGTTTGAAGATTATATTATCAACCAACTAGCCGTCCTAAACCACTGCGAGGACTTTATTGGTATATCAAGAACGATAGAGCTCCCCAAGACACATGCAAACAAAGGTCAAGTTTATAGCAATTTCGGCAGTTTTTTAATCAGTAACCCTATCACGAAAAATATAGATAGACTCTTACCTCTAGCACTAAAAAAGCAAATAAAAAAGCGCCTTGCTAATGAAATCCCCAAACTTGATGCTAACGAACGAGCCCGCATAAATGCCTTGTTCAAAGAGGACCTCCAGCAATTAAAATCTCACTTTGGTATTTCTTATTTGCCAGCTCAGGCAAAGACACACGAAACAGCATAAAAAAAGCGGACTTAATTGCCCGCTTAATCATTCATATTGCTATAAGCCTTAGATTGAAACCCTTTATTGGATTATTCCCAATCTAGGATAACTTTTCCTGACATACCAGAGCGCATCACATCGAAGCCTTCTTGGAAGTCATCAATCTTGTAGTGGTGCGTAATGATTGGCGTTAGATCCAAGCCAGACTGAATCAAACTTGCCATTTTGTACCAAGTTTCAAACATTTCACGACCGTAGATACCTTTGATCACCAAGCCTTTGAAGATCACTTGGTTCCAGTCGATACCCATATCTGATGGTGGAATACCCAGTAGAGCAATCTTACCACCGTGGTTCATGCCTGTTAGCATGCTGTTGAACGCTGATGGGTTACCAGACATCTCAAGACCAACATCGAAGCCTTCAGTCATGCCAAGTTCAGACATTACGTCTTCAAGCTTTTCTTCTGCAACATTCACTGCACGAGTCACGCCCATTTCACGCGCAAGCTTTAGACGGTATTCGTTAACGTCAGTAATAACTACATGGCGTGCGCCAACATGTTTCGCAACAGCAGCAGCCATGATGCCGATTGGGCCAGCGCCCGTAATCAATACATCTTCACCAACAAGGTCAAAAGACAAAGCAGTGTGAACAGCGTTACCAAACGGGTCAAAAATAGACGCTAGATCATCTGAGATACCTTCAGGGATCTTAAATGCATTGAATGCAGGAATAACTAAGTACTCAGCAAATGCACCTTCGCGGTTTACACCAACACCCGTCGTATTACGACAAAGGTGTGTACGACCACCACGACAGTTACGACAATGGCCACAAGTGATGTGACCTTCACCAGATACACGATCGCCAAGTTCAAAGCCGCGAACTTCTTGGCCAATACCAACAACTTCACCTACATACTCGTGACCAACTACCATAGGAACAGGAATTGTCTTTTGTGACCATTCATCCCAGTTGTAGATATGAACGTCGGTACCACAAATAGCAGTCTTCTTAATACGAATTAGTAGATCGTTATGACCAAGCTCTGGTTTTGCGACTTCAGTCATCCAGATGCCTTCTTCAGGCTTTAACTTAGCAAGTGCTTTAATTTTCATTATGTTATTCCTACTACAGGGTAATGTTCCGCAGGTTGTTATTGGATTAAAAGTCAACCTGCAGCCCTTAGAATTTAATTTGGTATTAACTAAGCAAGCTTAGATAATTGCCATGTCTTTACCCACTTCGATAAACGCATCAATCGCTTTATCTAGTTGTTCACGTGAGTGTGCTGCAGACATTTGAGTACGGATACGTGCTTGGCCTTTAGGTACAACAGGGAAAGAGAAACCTACTACGTAGATACCTTTCGCAAGTGCACGTTCTGCGAATTCTGCAGCCACTTTTGCATCACCCAGCATAATTGGAATGATTGCATGATCTGCACCACCCATTGTAAAACCAGCAGCTTCCATACGTGTACGGAAATGTGCTGCGTTGTCCCATAGGTGAGTACGTAAATCGCCAGATTCAGCAAGTAGATCAAGTACGCGAATAGACGCTGATACGATTGCAGGGGCAACAGAGTTAGAGAATAGGTACGGACGAGAACGCTGACGTAACCAGTCAATGACTTCTTTCTTACCAGAAGTATAACCGCCTGACGCGCCACCCATCGCTTTACCTAGCGTACCGGTAATAATATCGATACGGTCGATAACATTATGGTGTTCATGTGTACCCGCACCGTTTTCACCCATGAAACCCACAGCGTGAGAGTCATCAACCATTACCAGTGCGCCGTACTTATCAGCAAGGTCACAGATAGCAGGAAGGTTTGCAACCACACCGTCCATTGAGAACACACCGTCAGTTACGACTAGCGTATGGCGAGCACCCGCTTCTTTCGCTGCGATTAGTTGTTGCTCTAGCTCTTCCATGTTGTTGTTTGAGTAACGGAAGCGCATTGCTTTACAAAGACGAACACCATCAATGATTGAAGCATGGTTTAGTGCATCAGAGATGATCGCATCTTCTTTACCAAGAATAGTTTCGAACAAGCCTGTATTTGCATCGAAACAAGATGTGTAAAGGATCGTATCTTCTTTACCAAGGAACGTAGAAAGCTTTTGCTCTAGTTCTTTGTGTGAATCTTGCGTACCACAGATGAAGCGTACAGAAGCCATACCAAAACCGTGCTCATCCATACCGCCTTTCGCAGCTTCGATAAGTGCAGGGTGGTTTGCTAAGCCTAGGTAGTTATTGGCACAGAAGTTAAGTACTTCTTCGCCAGTATTGATTGATACCGCTGCTTTCTGAGCAGAAGTGATAATACGTTCAGACTTGTAAAGACCTTCAGCTTTTACTTCTTCTATTTGCTGATTGATTTGATCATAAAATGCGGCAGACATGATGTTCCTCTCAATATTATTTTTAGTGAATGCGTTAACGCTCCACTAGGCAATATTCCATATAAAATATTAGGTTATTTGCCTGAAAAAAATGTTCATTTCACAGGTTCTTTGAACTTTAGCCATTCTAATCCAAGGCAATTCAGACTATTATCCCCTCTCTTGGAAAAGGACTGTTGAATTATGGACACAAATAAACTAATTGCCCTTATGCCGGAGCTAGCCACATTCAAAGTTGTGGTCGACGAAGGCAGCTTTACCGCCGCTGCCAAAAAGCTGGGGGTGACCCCTTCAGCGCTTAGCAAGCAGCTGTCAAAACTTGAGAAAACCTTGTCTGCCAAGCTGCTTGAACGCACCACTCGAAAGCTAGTGATAACGCAGTCAGGAAAAGGTATATACAATCAATGTACAACCTTACTCGAAGCTACAAAACAAGCCGTCGAGTTTACAAGTTCAGAACATGAAACACCGTCAGGTTCGTTAACCGTTGCCGCACCAAAAGCATTTTTAAGTATTGTACTTCAACCACTTGTGAAGCCTTTTCTCGACCATTACCCGGATATAGAGCTAAAGCTAAAAGCGTCTGATGGCGAGATAGATCTCATTTCTGATGGCATTGATGTTGTCTTTCGCTTAACCGAAAAGCCGATTGAAGGACAAGTATTAAAGCAGATGGGTAAGGTCAGTTTAAGCCTATGTGCCAGCCCTAATTACCTTGCTTTGAGAGGGACACCAACTCATCCAACTGATCTGCTAAATCATGATTGTTTATATCTAGGTGAGACCACCACTGATCATATTTGGGACTTCGTGAAAGGTGATGAATCTCACACGGTTGCCGTTAAAGGTCGCTATGCCGTAAACCACTCTCAGATGCGTTTAAGAGGAGTTACGGATGATCTCGGTATCGGTATTTTTCCTGATTTTGTGATCAAGCAAGCGTTAGTTGATGGTTCTGTCCAGCAAGTACTTAACGATTGGACGATAAAAGGGAACTACCAAGGCGATATCGCACTCCAGTTTGCGCAAACGAAATTTATGCCTGCGCGACTTCGCGTGTTTATCGACTATGTTGAAGCGCACCTCAAAAAATATACGGTGTCTTAACCCTCTTTCTGACTTCAACACCAATCATTTATACATTGTCACTGTGGCTACATAAATGGTTGATGTTGAAGGTGCCTCAATACCCTATACTTCTATTACGAATAATAAGTTCAAATAGCATACCTAAAACACAGATCCACTTGATCCAATTTGACAAGAAAGTCGTTAATTATTGGCAGCCATGCAGTATGAATTATCTCTCTGCATGGTCTAATTTACACATCGCCACAGCGTGGCAATCGGTAAGTTAAGCCTTTCTCACTGATCACAAGTAGAGAGAATAACGATGAAAATTTGGTTAATACGATTGGCTACTCTGCTGTTCTTGTTTATACACTTCCACACTACTGCCTATCCAACAGGTTCTATCCATTGGAATCATCGAAGCATCCTCTACTTTGCACCAGAGAAAGATCAGCATGTGAATAATTTTATTAAGCAGAGTTTAATGCATGATTGCCAGTTGCAAGAGCGTGATATAAAAACCGTTGTTATTACTCATGATGGCTTCTACAAGCCAGAAAATGCCTTTACCCAAGAAGAAGTTCAGCACCTAACGTCGAAATACAACATCACCAGTGATAGCCATACCGCAATACTCATAGGTAAGGATGGACTCGAAAAACACCGTTGGGGGGAAAAGACAAACTGGTTATACATCCATCAATTAATTGACAACATGCCACTACGTAAAAAAGAAATTGCCTCACAACCGTCAAGCCGCTGTGCAATTTAACCGGCAGTGTTTCCCTTCAAAGCTTGATAGATGTAACACGTTTTCACTACGCCCCCGACTACGCCTCCAAATTTTCACATGGGAGGATTTTCTTTAGCCTAAAAAGCAGTATGTTAAAGCAACCGACTTATCTATGATGGCTATTAAAACAATGATGAAAGTGCCTTACCTATACCACGGACAAGATGCCTTTTGGGTGACTCCCTCCGATAACCATTTACAGTTAACGATTGCCAGTGATACCGAAACACGAATTACAGCCATTTTCGTGCGTTGTGAACCAGATAACGAAGAATGTCTTATCGACATGGAACGTGGCGAGCAAAACGGCAAACTGCAGTATTGGCATGCCCAGCTTCCACTCAGCCTAGATAAGCCTATTTCATATTATTGCTTTAAAGTGATGCAGAATAACCGCCAATGGTGGTTACACGGCAGTGGTATTAGCCCGAGAGTTCCAGGCCGAGAGCACCATTTTAAATTTAATCGTCAACATCAACCTCCTTCATGGGTAAAAAGCCAAGTCTTTTATCAAATATTTCCCGACCGCTTCTGCAACGGTGATAGTAGCCTCAGCGTTCAAACCGGTGAATATTGCCTTAATGGCAATGAACGCCCGACTTTAGCGAAAGCATGGGGAGAAGCCGTTTCTGAGCATGGCAAAAATGGCCCAAATGAATTCTTCGGTGGTGATTTAGCTGGGATTCATTCCAAGTTTGATTATCTGCAAAAACTCGGGATTACTGCTCTGTACTTAAACCCTATTTTCACCGCCCCCAGCAACCATAAGTACGACACCTCTGATTATCAAAATATTGATCCTCACCTTGGTACGAATGAACAATTTGCAGAAATGGTGTCAGATCTCCACCACCGTGGTATGAAGATCATGCTTGATGCTGTCTACAACCATACCTCTGTCGATCATCACTGGTTTGATAAATACGGTAAGAATGCCAATGGCGGTAATCAGGTTCAAGGTGCCTATAATCATCCTGATTCTCCCTACCGAGATTACTACCAGTTTGATGGTGCCAGTAATGACTATATCGGCTGGAACGGTATCTCGACGCTGCCTAAATTGAACTTCTCTAACCCAGAAGTTCAAGACTATATCTACGCGGGTGAAAACGCGGTGATCAAATCATGGCTTCGCGCACCTTACCATGTTGATGCTTGGCGCTTTGATGTAATTCATATGTTAGGCGAAGGTGCCGGTGCGAAAAATAATGCCCATTACGTTAAAGCATTTCGTCATGCCGCTAAAAGCGTAAACCCAGATTGTTATGTCCTCGGCGAACACTTTTTTGAGGCAACAAGCTGGCTTCAGGGCGATCAAGAAGATGGTGCGATGAACTATTACGGTTTTGCTCACCCCATGCGCGCCTTTTTTGCCAACAAAGACATTGCCTACCACAACTGCCAAATTGAGGCTGAAGAGTTTGTCGAATGGTTAAATGAAGCAAGGAGCAAAATCCCTTGGTTAAACCAACTATCTCAACTTAACCAGCTTGATAGCCATGACACCATGCGCTTTCTCACCACGCTAAATGGCGACAAAGAAACGATGCAGCTTGCTCTACTTATGCTGTTTAGCTATGTGGGCACACCGTGTATTTACTATGGCACTGAAGTGAGTCTTGAAGGAGGGCAAGATCCTGATAACCGTCGCTGCTTCCCATGGGAACAAACTGAAGTGCCTCACAATACTTTCGATTATGTTCAACAACTCATAGCTCTTCGTAAAACACGACTATCACTACAAGAAGGCAGTATTCAGTGGTTATGTGCCGAGCATAAACATTTAGGATTTGCTCGTACCCTTGGCGACGAGATCACGATATGCCTGCTAAATAATAGCGAAAAAACAAAAACCATCGAACTCCCAGTTTGGCAGCTAGGCCTGAGCAATGGAGCATTAAATGACTTGCTAACAGGTGACGAATGGCTCGTTAAAGATGGCATACTCTCGATGACACTGGCAGGTAAGGAAGGTTTACTGCTGGCAAGTTAACACAGCTACCTAAGTTCCCTTCACTAGCCCAATGTTAGTGAGGGAAGCTTAGGCCTATTACTTAACCTTAACTCTTTCCCCTTAACCCTTTCTCCTTAATCCTAAAGGCGCATTTACTGGCTTGCGACGCCTTACTGTTAAACCTAATAGCGCCAAGCCGAAGAGCCCTAGCATTGCTGGCTCAGGAACATCAGTGATCACTCGAATCCAGTCACCAGGCTCTCTCACACGCATATTAACAGTAAGTACATTATCGTTAATCTCGTATGAATTCCGCCCTTCTAATCCACGGTTTCTGAAACTTCCAGGATAGATTGTATCGGGATGACCAAGATAATTAGAGGCAGCCTCAAGTGTTCCGTGACGATCAGACATCACACCGAGGATCGTCCCACTAAAAGTCCAATAAACATTGTTATGCTTGATCCTTTGACGCCGATCGCTATTTAAAAAAATCATATGGCTATCTACCCGGGTACCAGCAGCTATTAACAGGTCATCGGTTTGCAATGCTGATGTCAGTAATACATTCTGCCGCTCATTAAACCCTTGTTGTGCCGTATTTTCATTTTCAGGTGCATCATCTTCAACTGATACAGGTGCAGTAACAAGTAGCTGCGCACTTCCACCGACAGAAGACATGTTAGCCTGAGTAACTGACAAAATTGCGGCTTGTGTCGCTGAGGTAAAAATACTTGCGATAAAAACCATAATAGTTATTCGTTGCCTCATATTGTCACCATGCCTTTCCTTACCTGGTTGTACGGAAATTAATGCAATCAATATGCCAAAAAATGAGTATGACTAGAGATCAATAAGTTAGAGTATTACCTGAGCCTGCTAATCTCCAATTGTGTAAAAAAAGCTGACAGTAATTACTCATAATGGAACGCTCAATTCGCAGAATAAAAAACGATTAAGATATTTATTATCAATAAGTAGCATTGGTTAGCATGACAAATAAAGTTCGACAAAAAACTGCTTTTAGTTATCGGCACTGTAAAAAATATTGAACTGCATCACTCTTTCACAACGTATCAGATCACACTTTTAAGCCATTAATTTTACTAGGATAAAAACCACGCAAACGTTACACTCACCACCATAAAAATAATATAACAATTGGGTTACATTTCACTTGCGTGAAATTAAAAGCCCACCTCTTCCCTAACGTGAAAGGTCCTTAGTAAAGATGAGTCCAGAAAAATATCTTCTAGACTGGCAAACAAGCCAAACAAATGCAGAATCAATCTCACCACTTCTAGGCCAACTTTATCGCCAGAAAGGCGTTGAAGTCCTTATTTTTGGTCGTCAAATCGTTAACGCATCGATCATTGATATAATCAAATCACACCGTGTTGCTCGTCGCTACACCGGTAGTGAGCTCTCTCCTGGTCAAACGCTCGCTGTTATAAAAGAGATCCATAAGCTTGATCTATCACCATGTCGAATTGATGTTGGTCAGCTTGCCCATAGCTACTGGATCAACAACGAAGACGAGACTGGTATCTCTGACTTCTTGCACACCGCATTACTTGAATCGCTAAACAGCACGCAATCTTTAGAAACACGTGATGTTGTACTGTATGGTTTTGGTCGGATCGGACGTCTCTTAGCCCGTTTGCTGATCGAAAAAAGCGGTCAAGGTTATCCATTACGCCTAAAAGCGATTGTAGTTCGTGGTGGTAAAGACGGTGATCTAGAAAAACGTGCAAGCCTGTTACGCCGTGACTCAGTACACGGCCAATTCAACGGTGGCATCACCGTTGATGAAGAGCGTAAAGCCATTATTGTTAATGGTAATTACATTCAAATGATTTACGCCAATAGTCCAGCTGAAGTCGACTACACTAAGTTTGGTATCAATAACGCGTTAGTTGTTGATAACACAGGCATGTGGCGTGATACAGAAGGACTTAGCCAGCACCTTAGTAGTAAAGGTGCTGCAAAAGTACTGCTGACAGCCCCTGGTAAAGGCGATATCAAGAATGTCGTTTTTGGTGTCAACGAAGCTGTTATTCAAGAAAACGACACGATCATTTCAGCAGCAAGCTGTACAACAAATGCGATTACTCCAGTACTAAAAGCAATTAACGATAAGTACGGTATTCAAACTGGTCATATCGAAACTGTTCACTCGTTTACTAACGACCAAAACCTTATCGATAACTTCCACAGTGGCGAACGCCGTGGCCGTTCTGCATCGCTAAACATGGTATTAACATCAACAGGTGCTGCAAAAGCGGTATCTAAAGCCTTGCCAGAACTAACAGGCAAGCTAACAGGTAATGCTATTCGCGTACCAACGCCAAACGTATCTATGGCTGTAGCCAACCTAAATCTAGATACTGATGTTAGTAAAGATGAGCTAAATGAATACCTGCGTGGTATTGCCCTTAACTCACCACTTTCTGGCCAAGTTGATTACACGCAGTCCACTGAGATCGTATCGAGTGATATTGTTGGCTCTCGTCATGCCGGTGTCGTTGATGGTGCAGCTACCATCGCACAAGACAAGCGCTGCGTACTATATATCTGGTACGACAATGAGTTTGGCTACAGCTGCCAAGTAGTGCACTGCATGGAGCAAATGATGGGTGTACGCTATAAAACGTACCCAGAAATCAAATAACCCAAAACAGATAACATCTAATAAAAATATGTTTCCTAGCTTTTGCCGCCAAAGATTTTGGCGGCTTTTTTTTGAAGTTAAAATTGACAAGCAAAACCCAGCATAGAGATGAAGCTTCCTCAATCGCTGGCTGAAAGGGCCCGATAAAATGCTCACAGAATACCATCGAGTCGCATACTACTTCTAAGGGTATTCGTATGAGTTCAACTTAGCCTAACCTACTGCAATGCTGTGATTTTCTACTCAAGTAATAAATCGCAACATATCTCTACATGGCGAACACTTATCAATAGAGCAAGAACACGCTACTATCTATATGGTTATTTCAACTTAAGCCTATCATGAGCTATTTTTACACTTTTCTTGTCTACCTACTTTATGGCCTCGCCTTCTTTTCAATCGGCTGTACTATTTTGTTCCGTAATTTCCGCCATAGTAAACTTGTCATTTCACACAGTTTATGGGCATTGGCTGCATTCGGTTTTGCCTACGCATTTTATGAATGGTCGGAGTTATATATTAACTTGTTCGGCGATCGTATTCGTGAACCGAAATCAACGTTCATTGAATGGTTGCGGCTAACGAAACTCACCATTGCTTTCTTCTTCCTGATGCTATTTTCATGGATGGTGACAGTTGTTAATTCCCCCATAGTAAAAAAAATAATGCGATTGACTCTTTTCACGGTCACTTTGATTTATTGCGCAATATTTATCTACACCTTTTCAACTCACGGCCTAAGCAAGGCCGTTATAGATAACACAGAATCATATGCACGGTATATTCTTGCCTTCCCTGCAGCGCTTATCGCTGGACTAAGTCTGGTAAATTACGGTCGTAAACTTATTGCGGAGAAAAAAAGGCATGGCCGTTATTTTCGGGTTACTGGCTATGCTTTCATTGTATTAAGTGTTATAAGCGGCATAATTTCACGAGATAACAATAACTTAATTTTTAATCTCCAATTGATTGTCGCATACATATTGCTTATTTCTTTATATTTATCCTTAAATGTATTCGATAAAGAAAAACAACGTATTATTGCATCGCAGCTTAGGCAGGCTTACATTTCAGACAAATATAAAGCGATAGGTCAATTAGCATCTGGTGTCGCCCATGAGATCAATAACCCCCTATCCTCTTCCACTCTATCTCTGGATATGTTAGAAGAAAGACTGTCTGATGATAAACAAGTTGAACTGGTTAAACGTACGCGGTTGGGTATTGATCGCGCTTCTACTATCTGTAGAGAGTTACTGATATATTCTCGTTCAGGTGAAGAGAGCACTCAACTATCTTATATCCATAGAATAATCACTTCAGCATTACAGCTGCTATCTCACAAAACTAAAGGGTATAAAATAACGGTTAACTGTGAAAAATATATTACCTTATTGACTAACCCAATCAAAATTGAAGAGCTCATCATCAACTTATTGAGTAATGCAATAGATGCATCACATGTAGGTTCCGAGATTATGATTGATGTAAAAGAAACTATGATAAATGATTGTAACTATGTAATTTTATCCGTTACAGACCAAGGCTGTGGCATGGACATAAGTACTCAAGAAAAGGCCTTAGAACCGTTCTTTACGACAAAACCCATTGGAAAAGGGACAGGGCTTGGACTTGCTATTTGTGCTGAAATTGCGACAGACCATCGTGGAGAGCTTACGATTAATAGTAGAAAGAATATTGGAACAACAATTACTGCTAAGTTGGCGAAGGAAATGTAAAAAATGACAAGTAAAATTCTAGTCGTTGAAGATGACGAAATGCTACGTGTAAATATAGTCGAGATCCTCGAAAATGCTGGCTATGCGGTCTATCAAGCAGAGAGCTCAGAACCTGCAATACGGCTTTGCCAAGAACATATTTTTGAATTGGCGATTCTTGATTACCTGCTTCCTGGTATAACAGGGACTGAATCAATTTCTAATTTACGCCAATACAACCCTAACTTGTCTGTTATTTTAGTCACTGCATTTGCAACTGTTGAGATTGCAGTTGATGCAATGCAGAAAGGTGCAAATGATTTTATTGCTAAGCCGTTTAACAGTCATAAGCTATTAATGACGGTAAAACGTTGCATCGCTGAAAAAGAGCTTCTTCCAGATACGACCGAGTTAAATCTTGATAAGGTTTATTCGGCCCTTTCTAATCCAATAAGACGAGATATCATTCAGCATTTAACTGAAAATAGTTCATTGAAATTTATGGAAATATTTCGACTTATTGATATTGAAGATCATACGAAGCTCAACTTCCATATCCAAACGTTGAAGAAAACTGAGTTAATTATCCAAGATGACAATCGTGTATACCGCTTATCAAAAGCTGGAGAACAACTGTTCCGCCACCAGATTATCAAATAGCACGACAATAAATACATTTATTGCTCTTTAGTTTCCTTTTAAGGTAGGTAACCCCTTTTCTATTAGGGCTATAAATATAATTAAACTCTGTCAATATAAT
>NZ_JAKJSJ010000090.1:0-20464 GCF_050336715.1 Photobacterium makurazakiensis | reverse complement strand
GGCGATAGACCTGCAGGTTGCTTTTTTCAAAGCGCTCTCACATCTCAAAGAGAGGGAGAGAATGGTGCGGAAGGAGAGACTTGAACTCTCACACCTTGCGGCGCCAGAACCTAAATCTGGTGCGTCTACCAATTCCGCCACTTCCGCATCTAGTAGAATTTTACATCTTTCGATGTCTTTCCGCAGAAAGAATGGTGGCTACGACGGGATTCGAACCTGTGACCCCATCATTATGAGTGATGTGCTCTAACCAGCTGAGCTACGTAGCCATTTTTACAGCTGCTGACTATACATGATAATCAACAYCTTTAAAAGTTGGCAGGTCTACCTGGATTCGAACCAGGGRATGGCGGCATCAAAAGCCGCTGCCTTACCGCTTGGCGATAGACCTGCAGGTTGCTTTTTTCAAAGCGCTCTCRCATCTCAAAGAGAGGGAGAGAATGGTGCGGAAGGAGAGACTTGAACTCTCACACCTTGCGGCGCCAGAACCTAAATCTGGTGCGTCTACCAATTCCGCCACTTCCGCATCTAGTAGAATTTTACATCTTTCGATGTCTTTCCGCAGAAAGAATGGTGGCTACGACGGGATTCGAACCTGTGACCCCATCATTATGAGTGATGTGCTCTAACCAGCTGAGCTACGTAGCCATTTTGTTGTTTCCGTCGCAGCTGACATAACTGACCGCTGTGTCGGGAACGGGGCGCATTATGCTCATACCAGCGAAAAGGGTCAATAGTTTTTTTAAATATCTTTAGAATATCGGATTGTTCGTTGCTTATTTGGACGAACTGGGCGAATGCCATGCTAAGTTGGGTGTTTTTAGCGCAATGAGCTTAAGTGACAGCTGACGTTCGTATGGTTATATCGCGATAATGAATAACCATACTTAAATTATAAAAAAGCCAGCTATTAAGCTGGCTTAGTATAACTGTCGCTAACTGGTTGGCTTTTATGGCCTTCCTAATTATACGTTGAAGCGGAAGTGAACAACATCGCCATCTTTAACGATGTAATCTTTACCTTCTAGGCGCCACTTGCCCGCTTCTTTTGCACCGCTTTCGCCGCTAAACTCGATGAAGTGGTCGTAACCAACAACTTCAGCTCGGATAAAGCCTTTTTCAAAGTCAGTGTGAATTTTACCTGCTGATTGTGGTGCTGTTGCACCGACAGGAATTGTCCATGCGCGTACTTCTTTAACGCCAGCAGTGAAGTAAGTTTGCAGATCAAGCAATTCATAACCAGAACGGATCACTCGGTTCAGGCCTGGCTCTTCGATGCCCATATCAGCAAGGAACTCTTCACGGTCAGCATCGTCAAGCTCAGCGATTTCAGACTCGATAGCTGCACATACCGCGACAACAACAGCGTTTTCTTTCGCTGCGTATTCACGAACCATGTCAAGGTATTCGTTATCTTCAAAGCCATCATCGCTGACGTTAGCGATATACATCGTTGGCTTAACAGTAAGGAAATGCAGGTAGTCAATGGCTGCAAGTTCTTCTTTGCTTAGCTCGACAGAGCGAACCATCCCACCTTCTGTTAGCGTCGGCAGCAGTTTTTCTAGTACAGCGGTTTCAAACTTAGCATCGCTGTCGCCGCCTTTCGCTTTTTTCGCTTGACGGAAAATTGCACGCTCACACGTATCAAGGTCAGCAAGAGCAAGTTCAAGGTTGATCACCTCGATATCATCAATCGGGTTGATTTTACCTGCGACGTGAATGATGTTTTCGTCTTCGAAACAGCGAACAACGTGACCAATAGCATCGGTTTCACGGATGTTAGCTAGGAATTTGTTACCTAGGCCTTCACCTTTCGATGCACCAGCAACAAGACCAGCAATATCCACAAATTCCATGGTTGTTGGCAAGATGCGCTCTGGATTAACAATTGCAGCCAGTGCGTCTAGGCGTAGATCTGGCACAGGTACAACGCCAGTGTTTGGTTCGATAGTACAGAACGGGAAGTTCGCTGCTTCGATGCCCGCTTTGGTCAAGGCGTTGAATAGTGTTGACTTACCGACGTTAGGCAGGCCAACGATTCCGCATTTAAAACCCATGGTGTGAAACCCTTTTGGTGATTATTCGGTCAAACATTTCATTAGCGCACTAGGTGGGCTAATGAAAATAAATATGCTGATTAACTACAATTATTCTGCTTTGAATGAATGTAGTCGGTTTTGTGCTTTGTTTAAGCCGTCTTTTAACAAAACATCCATGCAACGTACGGCTTCATCGACTGCTGCATCAATATTGTCCTGTTCTTTGGCTGGCGCTTTGCCTAAAACAAAGCCGGCAACTTTGTTTTTATCACCCGGATGGCCGATGCCAATACGTAGGCGATAAAAATCTTTATTGTTGCCCATTTTACTGATGATGTCTCTTAGACCGTTATGCCCACCATGGCCGCCGCCTTTTTTAAATTTAGCAACGCCGGGTGGTAGGTCTAGTTCATCATGTGCCACTAAGATCTCTTCCGGCTTTATCTGGTAAAAGTTTGCGAGTGCTGCAACTGATTTACCGGATAAGTTCATATACGTCGAAGGGATCAACAAGCGAAGATCGTGGCCATTAGCCAAGATCCGGCCAGTTTGGCCGAAGTATTTTGATTCTTCACGTAGGCTAATATTATGTACACGGGCCAGTTCTTCGACCACCCATGCGCCCGCATTATGGCGGGTTTTAGCATACTCGGCACCGGGATTGGCCAGGCCGACTAATAGGCGAATGTTATTACTCACGCTAGTCTCTCAACTCTTAGGGGCTTAAAACGCGCGCCATATTATACCAAATACGGCAGAATTGATATCTCATACTTATTTCGGCTGGTATTACCTTAAGTAACGAAAAACGCCCCGCACAAGGCGGGGCGTTAGCAATCTATCGTAGAAGGGCGATTAGTGCTGGAACATCGCAGAGATAGACTCTTCGTTGCTAATACGACGAATTGCTTCGGCTAGCATGCCAGATAGAGTCAGTACTGATACACGACCAGTATCTTGGATCTCTTTAGATAGTGGAATTGAGTCAGTGACGATCACTTCATCAATTACAGATTCACGGATGTTCTGTGGAGCATTACCTGAGAATACTGGGTGTGTTGCGTAAGCAAATACACGCTTAGCACCACGATCTTTCAGTGCTTCAGCAGCTTTACACAATGTACCACCGGTATCGATCATGTCATCAACGATGATACAGTCACGGCCTTCAACATCACCAATCAGGTGCATTACCTGAGAAACGTTAGCACGTGGACGGCGCTTATCGATGATCGCGATGTCTGTGTCATCTAATAGCTTAGCGATTGCACGAGCACGTACAACACCACCGATATCAGGAGAAACAACAACTGGATCTTCTAGGTTTTTCGCCAGAATGTCTTCTAGTAGCACAGGGCTACCGAATACATTGTCTACTGGTACATCGAAGAAACCTTGAATTTGCTCTGCGTGTAAGTCAACAGTCAAAACGCGGTCAACACCAACGTTTGAAAGGAAATCAGCAACAACTTTCGCTGTGATTGGCACACGAGCAGAACGAACTCGGCGATCTTGACGAGCATAGCCAAAGTAAGGGATCACTGCAGTAATACGACCAGCTGAAGCGCGGCGTAGTGCATCGATCATAACAACCAGTTCCATTAGGTTGTCATTCGTTGGAGCACAAGTAGATTGAATGATAAAGACGTCGCTACCACGAACGTTTTCATTAATCTGAACACAGACTTCACCGTCGGAAAAACGGTTAACTGTTGCGTCTCCTAGTGAAATGTAAAGACGATCAGCAATGCGTTGGGCTAGTTCTGGTGTCGCGTTACCAGCAAACAGCTTCATATCAGGCACGGTGGAAACCTCAGGTTGCGTCCAAGTTGTAATTACTGGCAGTCCATAGAATGGGCGGTCAAGGCTGTCAAAAGGGGAGATGTGTTGACACCTTTTGCGACAAATCCATGAAGCCAGTTAGGTAATTTTTTCAGTATTGCATCGGCCTCTTGCTGGGTGCTACATTCAGCAAACACACAAGCGCCAGTGCCGGTCAATCTTGACGGCGCATATTCTAACAGCCACGAAAGCGCCTTATCAACCTCGGGGTGCAGTGATCTGACAATTTTTTCGCAATCGTTTTCGTAAACCCCCGTTATTAGGGCGCTCAGTGATCTTTTTTTACTGTCACGTTTTAATTCAGGGTGGGTGAAAATATCGACAGTTGCAATGTTGATCTCTGGTTTTGCGACCAAATACCATTTTTCTGCGGGATCTGCTGGTTGCAATTCCTCACCAATTCCTTCAGCGAATGCACTATGGCCTCTTACAAATACGGGGACATCGGCACCAAGCGCTAGACCGATATCAGCTAGGGTGTCAGTTGATAGGTGGGTCTGCCACAAATAATTGAGGGCAATAAGTGTTGTTGCCGCGTCAGATGATCCACCGCCTAGTCCACCACCCATCGGAAGAATTTTATCGATGTGGATTTCAGCGCCAGCGTGGATCCCCGCTTTCTTGCGCAACAAATCAGCAGCACGGTATATAAGGTTATCTTCGGTTGCAACACCGTCAATCGCTGGCGTTAATGTGATGTCGTTGGAATTATTTGCCGTGATTGTCAGCGTATCGCTATGGTCAATAAACTGAAATAACGTTTGTAGTTCATGGTAACCGTTAGGGCGTTGGCCTGTGATATACAGGAACAAGTTAAGTTTGGCCGGTGCTGGCCAGCAGGTAGTACGGGTGATCATAGAACGCTCTAATTGATGGACCAGTTGTGGATAATAAGGGTTATAGTAACCCCTGTTGTGCTTAAAACCATACGCTTAGGTAAGGCTGGGCTCACAGTATAGTCATATTCGTTGTAATCAAGTTGCCAAAATTGGTTGTCTATTTGTTTGGCAAGGTAGCCCACTCGGCCTTCATTATTTAATTGGTACGTGTCAGTCGCGGTAGGTAAGCCAATAAGCCAGTCACGCATTTGTTCAATGGGTAAGTTAATACCGGTTAATTCTAAAATTAAGGCTGAGGCATCGGTGCCATGAAATGTTTTTCCTTCATGATTGACCAAGGTAACGTTGCCAGGGCTCGCATCAAGCTTTAGCAATGTGCTTCCCAGGAAGTTAGTCAATAGTAGATGATCGCTATTTGGCTGTGTGTCCCAGATAAGGTTGGCACCGAAGCGTTGACTACCCTTGTAACCGAGCTTGCCTCTCGCTTGATATGTGCTGAGCTCTTTCAATTGAGCTTCATGGTTTTCCCAATCAGTTGTTGATTGAGGTGGCGGTTGAGTTGCGCAGCCCGCTAAAAGAGATAATAAAAAAGGAAAAAATAACCAATATTTTTTTTTATTTGAAGGCAAATAAGTAACAGACTGAGTCAGGTGCATAGTATGCTTTGCTTATTGTTTGGGTGTGATGTGGCAAACAATAGCGGTAAAAGTTATAGATTTCCAACTTCTTAGCAACTCGATAGTGGTATTTTTTTGATCTATCTTAAACAGGATAATCGTTGAAATTTATTGTGTAATAAGTATTTAGAAATCAACTTTTACTTAGTTATGCCATATTGATTAGGTTTGTGTTCTTTTATTACGATGGGGCATCAAGTAAAATCCCGCCCTAGATCTTTTTCACTGGCGAAGTGGTACCCCGTCTCCATGACATTGCTTGCATTAGGAATCAACCATAAAACAGCCTCTGTGGATTTACGCGAACGTGTTGCGTTTTCACCTGAAAAGCTGAAACAGGCGTTACACCAGCTAGAAACACACCCAGAGGTTAACAGTGGGGTTATTGTTTCGACCTGCAATCGCACAGAACTTTACTGTGATGTTAATCAATCAGGCCCTGGAGTCATGATTGACTGGTTGACTAAGTTCCACCAGATCACGACTGAAGAATTAATGCCTAGCCTGTACTTCCATGAAGAGCAGGCTGCTGTGCGTCATTTAATGCGTGTATCATGTGGCCTTGATTCACTGGTATTGGGCGAGCCTCAAATTTTAGGGCAGGTGAAGCAGTCGTATTCAGACTCTCGTGACCAAGATGCGATTCATGGCATGTTGGAAAAGCTATTCCATAAGAATTTCACTGTCGCAAAACGGGTGCGGACTGAAACTGACATTGGTGGCAATGCGGTTTCTGTGGCTTTTGCTGCTTGTACGTTAGCCAAACAAATCTTTGAATCATTAAGTGATGCCACGGTATTACTTGTAGGGGCGGGAGAGACCATTGAATTAGTTGCTCGGCACCTAGTGGATCAAGGTTGTAATAAATTGATTGTGGCCAATCGGACCAAAGAAAGGGCAGAGAATCTAGCCATTGAATTTGGTGCAGAAGTCATTGGTTTGCCAGACATCCCTGACTATTTGCATCGAGCAGATATTGTGATCAGCTCGACGGCAAGTCCGTTGCCGATAGTGGGTAAAGGCATGGTTGAGAAAGCCATTAAAGCCCGCCGCCATCAGCCAATGCTACTGGTTGATATTGCCGTTCCTCGAGATATTGAGCCGGAAGTTGGCGAACTAAGCGATGCGTATCTTTATACTGTCGATGATTTACACAGCATTGTTGAAAAAAACCGTGAACAACGTAAAGTCGCGGCTATTCAAGCTGAAGCGATTGTGAGTGAAGAAAGCGCGGCCTTCATGCGTTGGTTACGCTCACTAGAGGCCGTTGACAGTATTCGTCAATACCGAGTACAAGCCGATGACATTAAAGCAGAGCTTGTGGCTCGTAGTCTTCAAACGTTGGCTAATGGCGGCGATCCGGAAAAGGTGTTGGTTGAGTTGAGCAATAAGCTGACTAATAAACTGATCCACGCGCCAACTAGAGCTATGCAACAGGCAGCCCAGAATGGTGAACCTGAAAAGCTGGCAGTAATCCGAGAGACACTTGGGTTAGACTCGTTTAAAAATTAATATCAGGCAGAGCGAAACGCTCTGCCATAAACGGAACAATAGATACCAATTATGAAATCTTCAATTTTAGTGAAATTAGAAACGCTGGTTGAGCGTTACGAAGAAGTCCAGCACCTGCTTGGCGATCCAGATGTGATTGGCAACCAGGATAAGTTCCGTGCTCTATCTCGTGAATACTCTCAACTAGAAGAAGTGACTCAATGCTTCCAAGCTTACCAGCAAGCAAAAGAAGATCTGATCACTGCTGAAGAAATGGCGAATGAAGACGATCCAGAAATGCGTGAAATGGCACTGGAAGAAGTCAAAGAATCGAAAAGCGAGATTGTCCGCCTTGAAGACGAACTACAGGTTCTGTTAATCCCGAAAGATCCAAACGATGAGCGTAACTGCTTTGTTGAAATCCGTGCCGGTGCTGGTGGTGATGAAGCTGGTATTTTTGCGGGCGACTTGTTCCGCATGTATAGCAAATATGCGGAACGTCGTGGCTGGCGTGTCGAAGTGGTTAATGAAAACCGCTCTGAGCAGGGCGGTTACAAAGAGATGATAGCCAAAATAAGCGGTGAAGCGGTTTACGGCACGTTAAAGTTTGAATCTGGTGGTCACCGCGTTCAGCGTGTGCCAGCGACAGAATCACAAGGTCGTGTCCATACTTCAGCATGTACCGTTGCAGTATTGCCTGAAATTCCAGAAGCTGAAATTCCTGAAATCAATTCTGGCGATCTGAAAATTGATACATTCCGTGCATCTGGCGCGGGTGGTCAGCACGTTAACACCACTGATTCTGCTATTCGTATTACTCACTTGCCAACAGGCATCGTGGTTGAGTGTCAGGATGAGCGTTCTCAGCATAAGAATAAAGCGAAGGCAATGTCGGTATTGGCTGCTCGTATTATTAACGCGGAAGAAGAAAAGCGTCATGCAGAAGAAGCAAGTACCCGCCGTAACTTGCTAGGTTCTGGTGATCGTTCAGACCGTATTCGCACTTATAACTACCCTCAGGGACGCGTATCTGATCACCGTATCACTTTGACTCTTTATCGTTTGAATGAAGTGATGGAAGGGGATATGGATAGCTTGATCCAGCCAGTGCTACAAGAGCACCAAGCTGATCAGCTGGCAGCAATGGCTGACCAAAACTAATGACACTGTCAATTGATACCCAGCTTAAGCTTGCGGTTGAACAGTTGACCAAGGCGGGCTCTCAGAGCCCGCACATTGATGCTGCTGTGTTGCTGTGTCATGTACTTGATAAACCCCGTAGTTACTTATTAACGTGGCCAGAAAAAACGCTGGATGATGAGCAACTTGCCGCCTTCGATGCAATGATTGCACGTCGCTTAATCGGTGAGCCTGTGGCTTACATTGTTGGTGAGCGTGAATTTTGGTCATTGCCGTTGAAAGTTGCTCCTCATACGTTGATCCCTCGACCTGATACTGAACGCCTCGTTGAGCTGTCTCTTGAAAAAATCCCTGCTCAGCCTTGCGCAGTACTGGATTTAGGGACTGGCACTGGTGCCATCGCATTAGCCATTGCATCAGAACGTCGCGACATCGCAGTAACAGGGATTGATTTACGCCCTGAGGCTGCGGCATTGGCACAAGAAAACGCTAGCAACTTGAAGTTTGCTAATACCCAGTTCTTATCTGGAAGTTGGTATAGCCCACTTCAATCTAGCGATCGCTTTGCCGTCATTGTGAGTAACCCACCTTATATTGACGAGGCCGATCCACATTTATCGCAAGGGGATGTGCGTTTCGAACCGAAAAGTGCGCTTGTTGCTGATGACGATGGGTTGGCAGACATTCGAATTATTAGCGAGCAAGGACGCCAGTATTTACAAGCTGGTGGTTGGTTGCTTATGGAACATGGCTTTGAACAGGGTGAAGCTGTAAGAGCCATTTTACTGGAACTGGGCTACACCCAGGTATCAACCGCACAAGATTATGCCGGACTTGACCGGGTAACTCTCGGCTGTTGGCAAGGATAGAGAGAGAAAATAATGTATACCGCTGTTAAACACCTACACATGATTGCTATTGCGCTGAGTGTACTGCTTTTTGTGGTTCGCTATTGTTTGATGATGGCAAACTCGACGCTTAACGAAAAAAAATTCCTGAAGATCACCCCACATGTTGTTGATACAGTCATGTTGCTATCGGGTATTGCGTTAATTTTGATTACCGGTTTTATGCCGTTTACCGAAGCAGGTAGCTGGTTAACCCAAAAGTTGAGTTGTGTGTTAGCTTATATCGCCTTGGGTTTCTTTACCTTGAAAATCGGCTCTAACAAAGTCTTTAAGACGTTTGCCTTCTTAGGTTCACTTGGTTGGGTGATGGCAGCGGCAAACATTGCAATGACGAAATCGTCGTTTTTAGGATAATCATGCTACGTTTTACAGAACAAGAATTGGCTCAAATGTCGCTGGCTGAAGGGGCATTGGAAGTGACTGCTGCGGTTGACCCCGCCTTTCCTGCGGGCTGGGTGAAAACTCAGCTTGAACGCTTGGCTCAAGACGCTGAGCAACGATTGATGCATGAGCCCAACGCACAGCTTCGCCTTGAAGGCTTGATCCGCTTGTTCTACCGTGAATGGGGCTTTATTGGTGATCACGAGCAGTACTTTTCATCTGAAAACATTTACTTAGATAAAGTCCTCGAACGTAAGAAAGGTATTCCTGTTAGCCTGGGTGCTATCTTTTTGTATTTATCCGAACGTCTTGATTTACCTGTTTACGGTGTCGGCTTTCCAACTCAATTTGTCCTAAAAGTTGACTGGTTAGACGGTGAAACACAGTATATCAACCCATTTGATGGTGAATATCTGAGTAAGCGACTGATGGGCGCATGGTTAAAAGGCCATCGTGGGCCATTCAGTGAACTACGTAATGAATACTTTGATACCGCTGAGCACACCGATGTACTTGCCCGTTGGTTAACCGTTATGAAAAGTGCGTTGCTGCGTGAAGGCATGTTTGCAGATGCATTGCGGTGTAGTGATGTGGTGTTAGATGCTTTCCGTCCGGGCGACCCGCATGAAATTCGCGATCGTGGCTATATTTATCAACAGCTGGAATGTAGCCATGCTGCCGTGATGGATTTTGAATATTTTATCGAGCAATGCCCTGAAGATCCGACAATAAAGTTGTTGAAACTGCAGGTTGAAGAGCTCAATCAAGAGCCTTTAGTACTGCACTAATCGTCAGTAGCATTAAGGCTAAATGAATAAAAGAGAGAATATGATGGAACAGAAAGTTGTTCGAGTTGGTGATATTGATGTTGCCAATGACAAGCCGTTTGTCCTATTTGGCGGAATGAATGTACTTGAGTCTCGTGATCTGGCAATGCAGATCTGCGAAAAGTATGTAGAAGTGACAGACAAGCTTGGGATCCCTTACGTATTCAAAGCCTCTTTTGATAAGGCTAACCGCTCATCGGTACACTCATACCGTGGCCCAGGTATGGAAGAAGGCCTAAAGATCTTCCAAGAACTGAAAGATACTTTTGGCGTTAAAATTATCACTGATATTCATGAGCATCATCAAGCACAGCCCGTTGCGGATGTTGTTGATGTTATTCAGCTACCCGCTTTTCTTGCTCGCCAGACCGACTTAGTACAAACGATGGCGAAAACAGGTGCTGTGATCAACGTGAAAAAGCCACAGTTCATGAGCCCAGGCCAAGTAGGTAATATTATTGATAAGTTTGCCGAATGTGGTAACGAGAATATTATTCTGTGCGAACGTGGTGTATTACATGGTTACGATAACCTTGTAGTAGATATGTTGGGCTTTGACGTAATGAAAAAAGCGTCTAAAGGTAGTCCAATTATCTTTGATGTAACTCACGCACTACAGTGTCGTGATCCTCAAGGCGCTGCATCAGGCGGTCGTCGTGAGCAAACGGTTGATTTAGCCCGTTCAGGTCTAGCAACGGGGATTGCTGGTCTGTTTATGGAAGCGCACCCAACACCTGATCAAGCGCGTTGTGATGGTCCATCAGCTTTCCCACTGGATAAGCTAGAACCATTCCTGACACAGCTTAAACAGCTAGATGATCTAATTAAAGGCTTCGAGGCGATTGAGATTAACTAAGCGTTAATCGCGCATTGCCTCAATAAAAACGCCCCGACAAGTCTTCTTGTCGGGGCGTTTTTTAATATGTGTTGTACCTAATAAAATCTAAGTGGGAGGCATTAGGGCATAAAAAAAGCTCGCCATTAAGGCGAGCTTTTTGTCTTTGATTTCCAGTCGATTAAAGCTTAAATCGACTGATTTCTTGATGTAGCTGATGAGAAAGCTCTGAGAGTTCAGCGGCTTGTTGGGCGGCTTCGTTGGCTTCAGTTGCTAACTCGTTTGAAACATCGCGGATCCCCTCAGTATTACGCGTGATCTCTGAGGTGACAGATGATTGTTCTTCGGCGGCTGACGCAATCTGGGTCGCCATATCACTGATATTGGTTACGGCACTGTTGATTTGCGACAAGCTAGCAGACGCTGAATTGGCGTCATCAACGCTGGTTTCAGCAAGGCGGCGGCTGTCTTCCATAATGCCGACAGCACGACCGGTTGTTTGCTGCAGGGTTTCAATCATCTGTTGAATTTCTTGCGTTGACGCATGTGTACGTTGGCTTAACACGCGTACTTCGTCAGCAACGACGGCAAAACCACGGCCCTGTTCGCCGGCACGAGCCGCTTCGATGGCTGCATTCAGTGCTAGCAGGTTAGTTTGTTCGGCAATACCTTGAATGGTCGACAAGATGGTATTGATACTTTGAGCGTGAGTATTGAGTTCACTGATCACACCTGTTGCAGTATCAACCTCGGTTGCTAGGCTCGATATTGATTGCTGGCTTTGACTAACTTGCGTCGCACCGTGTTCAGCAACGGTCACCGTATCGCCTGAAGTAGCAGCGGTATTATCAGCATTACCGGCAATTTCTTGTGTCGCTGCCGCCATTTCATTAATGGCTGTCGCCACCATATTAATTTCATCTTGCTGGTGCTGAATACGCGTACTGCGTTCTTCTGCTTGTGATGCCGTTAGGTGAGCTTGCTGGCTTAACGAATTTGAGATCTCGTTGAGCTTACACACCATGGTGTGCATATTACCGACAAAGCGGTTGAAGTTATGGGCAAGCAGACCGACTTCATCATCACTGCGCGGTTCTAGTCGCTGGGTAAGATCGCCTTCACCTGTGGCGATTTCTGCCAATGCGTCTGACACTCGGGCAAGATCGCGGAAAAGGTAGCCGACTAAGAAGGCAACTGCACTCACTACAATAAGCGTAATAATAATGGATGTGATGATCAGCTGGCGAAGTAGGGATGTATGGCTGGCTTCTTCTGTTGCACGATCCATTTCTAGACCTAGTACCCAGTCGGTATTTGGCACATTGGTGAAGTAGAAGAGTTTCTCCTTACCGTTAATCGTTGCAATTTCGATGCTGCCAGTACGTGCTGCTTGCTCAATTCCATCCATTGTTAGCTGGTTGGTAAAGCGATTAATCGGTTGAAGTAGCAGTGACTCATTAGGGTGTGCCAAGAAGGTGTTGTCTTGCTTGTTAATTAACATGGCATAGGCATTGTTACCGACATCTAAGCTGATAACGTCACGTACGAGCTGATCAATTAATACATCGGCACCGACGACACCTATCATGGTGCCATTTTTCGTTACGGGTTCTGCAATAGTAACCAGCAGCGCATTAGTAATGGCATCACGATAGGCGGTGGTCACTATTTGCTTGCCAGCACGTTGAGCATCTTGATACCAAGGACGGGTGCGAGGATCATAATCTGCTCGGTTGCGTTCTGGGTGTGAGCGATACATTTCACCCGCAGGTGTTCCTAAGAAGATGTCATCAAACCCACCTGCTTTACGAGCTTGTTGTAAAAAGGGAACAACGTCAGCTTCGGTGCTGTAGTCATTAAATGCGCTTGCGATATCACGGCGGATCTCAACCCATTCAGAAATACCTTCGCTTGCAGCTTCACCAAGGCTTGCTGCACGGGAATAGATACCATTACGAGTTTGTTCAAACAGCTGGTCTGCTGCCAGCCAAGTGAGCGCCGAGGCCATAATAACCACAGCGGAGAGGCTAGCTCCAATGAGTTTTTGTTTTAATGATAGTTTCATTACTTCACTTAATCCGAAAGGTTCGGGGAATGAGGGAGGGTGGCTCCTCATCAAGAGGTGGTGGATTTTATAGCGTTTTTACGCATGCTGCACGAAAAAGTGACCTATATCATAAAAAAATTAACGGCATGAATGTTAAGTAAAAAAATTGACGCGCTTTCAATTTAAGCGTCATATTTATGTCACTCTAGGTGCATCGTAGCTTTGGCCTTTATCAAAATGAGACTAGCAGATTATTAGTAAATAAACGTAACGTCTGGATGTTTAGACGTCTAGAAGTTGACATGGCTAGTGGTAATGATTAGTCTAGGCGAAATTTTAAAATAGATGTCCTGTAGTCATCATGTCAAACACAACACAACAAACTTATATTGCCCCCGCGCCATCTGCGCTGGCGTTGCTTCCACTGGGAGTATTCCTTGCATTATTCATTGGGGTAGGCGCTTACCTCACCATGCAAGGTGTCGATTTCGCTTTTTATCAATTGCCTGCGCCAGTCGCTGCATTACCTGCGGTAGTGATTGCTATTTTGCTGAGCAAAGAAAAGCTAAATAAAGCCATCGAACAGTTTCTACGCGGTGTAGGTCATAGCGATATTATTGCGATGTGTATGATCTATCTTTTAGCGGGTGCTTTTGCCTCTGTTGCTAAGGCGACTGGTGGGGTTGATGCAACGGTAAACCTTGGTTTATCGATGTTGCCAGCGAGCATGATCCTACCGGGTATTTTTGTTATTTCTGCGTTTATCGCGACGGCAATGGGAACGTCAATGGGAACCATTGCTGCGGTAGCCCCTGTAGCACTCGGCATTGCCCAAGTTGCTGGTTTTGATGTCGCCCTAACCGCTGGTGTGGTGTTAAGTGGCGCAATGTTCGGTGATAACTTATCCATTATTTCTGATACGACCATTGCTTCTACCCGTTCGCAGGGCTGTCAGATGAAAGACAAGTTCCGTGAAAATATTCGAATTGCTTTGCCTGCAGCATTTGCGGCTATCGTTTTGTTCTTGTTCAGTAGCACAGCAACAGAAGTGCCTGAAACATCGGATATAGAATGGCTGAAAGTTATTCCATATCTCACGATTCTAATATTGGCTGTTTCTGGCTTGAATGTGTTTGTTGTCCTATCGGTTGGTATTGTATTAGCGGGTGGTATTGGCTTGTTCTCTGTAGCCGATTATGGATTGTTTAATGTCGGCCAAGATATTTATGCTGGTTTTGGCAATATGCAGGAAATCTTCTTACTGTCGATGTTAATCGGTGGTATCAGTGAGCTAATGCGCCAGCAAGGTGGGTTAGCTTACTTGACTCAATTGGTGAGCAAAGTTATCCGTGTCTTTAGCAAGCAACATACAGAAGGCCAAAATTTACGGGCGAGTGAACTGGGTATTGCAGGCTTGGTTGGTATGACGAATGTCTGTACTGCAAACAACACTGTTGCGATTATTGTTTCAGGTGGTGTAGCGCGTGAGTTAGCGGAAGAAAATGGTGTAACGCCGCGTCGTTCAGCGAGCTTACTTGATATCTTCTCTTGTGTGGTTCAGGGCGTATTACCCTATGGTGCACAGGCGCTACTGCTTGGCTCGGTATTTGGTTTATCCCCCCTAGAAGTGGTCAGCCACTCTTACTATTGTTTCTTCCTAGCGATTGCGGCGGTGGTTGCCGTCTTTATTAAGCACCCAGCTCGAAAAGTGGCAACAGCTTAATTTAGCGTAAATATAAGAACAACCAGTAATATCAATAGCCTCGCTTTTGCGAGGCTTTTTTATGCTTGCTAGGTAAGTGTTGAGGTTTTTAGGCTTAGTATGGTGATCTAAGCAACAAATTAATGAGAACAATATAACGCTATTAACTAAATAATTTAAACTAGCGCAGATAAACCGAGAAAGTCGGTAAAAGGATTTAATCATATTAAGCTAAGGGGACTCCCATGAAGCAACGTTTTTTCGCCAAAACAGCATTAACAGCCGCTGTACTGATGTCACTTGTCGGTTGTGCCAATCAACCTGAAATATCACAGTCATCTTGGCAGGCAGATGAAACGTATAAGTTAACCATTCTTCATACCAACGATCATCATGGCCGTTTTTGGCAAAATCAGTACGGCGAATATGGAATGGCTGCCCGCAAAACGTTGCTAGATCAAATTCGCACTGAAGTCGCCGCGCAAGGCGGTACAACCTTGTTGCTCTCTGGTGGTGATATTAATACCGGGGTGCCAGAGTCCGATTTACAAGATGCAGAGCCTGACTTTAAAGGCATGAACATGTTGGGCTATGACGCAATGGCACTTGGTAACCATGAATTTGATAACCCACTGGAAGTATTACGTAAACAAGAAGAATGGGCTGAGTTCCCTATGCTTTCGGCGAATATCTATGATAAAGAGTCGGGAGAGCGTTTATTTCAGCCGTATCAGATTTTTGAACAGCAGGGCATCAAGATAGCTGTCATTGGTTTAACCACTGAGGATACGTCGAAAATTGGTAACCCAGAGTATATCGGTGGTGTTGATTTTCGCGATCCTAAAGCGGAAGCGAAAAAGCTAATTGCAGAGCTAGAAGCAACGGAAAACCCAGATGTTATTATTGCGGCTACACATATGGGCCATTATGAAAATGGTAACCGTGGCGTGAATGCGCCGGGTGATGTGGCTTTAGCTCGTTATATGGGTGAAGGCGACTTGGATATGATTGTGGGTGGTCACTCACAAGAGCCTGTGTGCATGGAAGGTCCAAACATGTACAACAAGAACTTCAATCCGGGTGATGAATGTCAGCCCGATCAGCAGAATGGTACATGGATTGTTCAGGCTCATGAATGGGGCAAGTATGTCGGCCGAGCTGATTTTGAGTTTAAAAATGGCGAGCTTCAAATGGTCAGTTATGATCTGATCCCTGTTAACCTGAAGAAAAAAGTAAAGCTGGCTGATGGTTCGAAGCAACGCGTCTTTATTCAAGATGAAATCGTGGAAAATGCAGATGTAAAAGCGTTTCTCAAGCCTTACCAAGAGCGTGGACAAGATCAGCTAAACATCAAAATTGCAGAGTCGAACGGTAAACTTGAAGGCGACCGTAATGTTGTGCGTTATCAGCAGACAAACCTTGGTCGTTTGATTGCCGCTTCTCATATGCAGCGAGCACAAGCTGACTTTGCGGTAATGAACTCAGGTGGAGTACGTGATTCAATTGCGGCGGGTAACATCACTTATAAAGATGTGTTAACTGTTCAGCCGTTTGGCAACATCATCACTTATACCGATATGAGCGGCAGTGAGGTGATAGATTACTTGAATGTTGTGGCAACGAAGCCTGTTGACTCTGGTGCTTACGCGCAGTTCTATGGTATTTCAATGACGGTTGCAAACAATCAAGTTAGTAACGTGAGTATTGGTGGCAAGCCGCTGAATTTGAATGATACGTATCGCTTTACGGTGCCGAGCTTTAATGCGGCTGGTGGTGATGGTTACCCTAAAATCTCTAATCATTCAGGGCATGTAAATACTGGCTTTGTGGACGCAGAAGTTCTGAAAGAGTTCTTGCAGGCAAATAGCCCTATTGATGTGAATGCATTTGAGCCAAAAGGTGAGATGATTTATAAATAATTCCAAGTTTATTTAAATACCTGCCTTAAGCCTCAGCCATTTGCTGGGGCTTTGTTTTTTGGGCTATATTGGCAGTTCGTTTTTTAATGTTGGATGCAACCGCCATGACCCCTGCTATTAACTTGGCCAAGAAAAAGAAAGTGCCGCATACCATTCACCAATACCAGCATGATCCTGCCAATACGAATTTTGGCCTAGAAGCTGCGGAAGTATTAGGCCAAAACCCCAACCAGGTATTTAAGACGCTATTGTTTGCACTCAATGGTGATCCGAAAAAGTTAGCGGTAGCGATTGTTCCCGTCGCTGGCATGCTGGATTTGAAAGCGGCCGCCAAAGCAGCTGGTGGTAAAAAGGCAGATATGGCAGATCCGCAAATAGCAGAAAAAACGACGGGGTACATTGTGGGAGGGATCAGCCCACTTGGACAAAAAAAGCGCTTGCCAACTTTTTTAGATACTTCGGCTCAGAGCTTTGAAACGATTTGCGTTAGCGCAGGTCGGCGTGGGCTTGAAATTGAACTGGCGCCAAAAGATTTAATACAACTAACGTCTGGGCAGTTTGCTCCGATTGCTAAAATGCCGCTGTAATCCTTTTTATGGCTGATAATGCAATGAATCAAGTGAATTTAAATTTAATGCGCACACTGCAAGTATTGCTTGAGGAGTGCCATGTCAGCCGGGCTGCCGAACGGTTGTTTGTTACTCAGTCTGCGGTGAGTCGTCAGCTTAATCAGTTAAGAGTACTGTTTGCTGATCCACTGCTAATCCGCGACGGTAACCGCTTGCTGCCAACGCCAAAAGCGTTGCAGTTGCAATCACGTGTTGAAGCGATACTTGCTGGGTGCGATGCGCTTTTCAGCAGTGATGATTTTGTGCCGAACTTATGGCAGGGGCCTATGGTTCTCGCATCATCGGACTATGTCGCACAATACATTTTGCCTGACATTGTCGAGCATGTGCAGCAAAAAGCACCAAACTTAAATTTACATTACCAGCTGTGGTCGCCAGAAAAGCTATCACAATTGCCAGATCTAGATGTTCAGTTGGTCTCAACCATGTTGCCAGCTATCCCTGATGGCTTATGCGGTGCATCAATCGGTGCTGATTTCCCCGTATGTGTTATGCGGGATACACACCCATTAGCCCAGCAAAGTGACATTACGGTTGAGCAATTCGTGCAGTATGCTCATATGCGTGTATCTGCTGGGGGAGATAAAGACAGCTTTATTGATAAAGAGCTAAAAGCCTTGGGATTATCTCGTCATGTACAATTCTCTGTTCCTTTTTTTAGCTCTGCTTTTCAAACGATGTGCCGCACCGATATGTTAATGGTAACGCCTAAGCATATTGCGGTGAACATGCAGAGGTCATTGCCCATTACATTTAAGGCTTTACCTGTGCCGATGCCTGAACATCGGTATTGGCTGGTGTGGCATCCAAAATATGATGCCGACCCGGCTCATCGCTGGTTCAGAGATCAGGTCTTACTCGTGATGCGTGGATCTATGTACACGATTAACCCGCCCGAAAAACACTACCGCTATGACTTAAAGTCATAGCGGTAATGACTTCTTTTGATTTCCAAGAATGCCCTGTCATTGGTACTGTGCTGGCAATACAAGGAGATACACAATGACATTTACAATTTGGCTTTCGTTATTAATGGTTTGCATGCTGGGTGCAATGTCACCAGGCCCAAGCTTGGCAGTGGTGGCAAAACATAGCCTTTCTGGCGGGCGTCTTCATGGCATCGTGGCATCGTGGGCCCATGCGTTAGGGGTTGGTTTATATGCGTTGTTGACCTTGCTTGGATTAGCCGTTGTTCTAAAAGAATCACCAATGGTATTTTCAGTGATCACTTATGCTGGTGCTGCTTATTTAGCGTATTTAGGTGTTAATGCATTACGCTCTAAAGGTGGTGTTGCAGCTAAGCTGACTGCTGGAGAGCCTACGAGTTTATGGGTTGCTGCCCGAGATGGTGCAATGATTTCGCTGCTTAACCCGAAACTGGCTCTATTCTTTTTGGCGTTATTCAGTCAGTTTGTTGCCGTGGGTACCGATCTGACGAGTCGTGCCGCTATTGTGGCAACACCGATGATGGTCGATAGTTTATGGTACACCTTTATCGCATTTGTATTATCGAGCCCGAAAGTCTTTGATAAATTACGGACCAAAGCACAACGTATCGATCAGCTATCTGGGGTCGTGTTGATTTTGTTGGCATTACGAGTGGTTATACAGGCGTAATTCTTTCTGGTTATGTACTAAAAAGAGGAGTGAATACTCCTCTTTGTTGTTTCTAGCGTTGGCGTTTACTGTGTTTTTCACGGTTTTCCTGTTTACGCTCTGGGCTTTTCTTCAGCATGACATACAAAGCGCCACTTCCACCGTGCTGCCGTAAGGCCGAGTGGAAACACATCACATCAGATATCTGCTCTAACCACGTTGCGACATAGCTTTTCATCAATGCTGGTGGGTTCGATTTTTCCCCTTTGCCATGAATAATGATCACGGTACGAAGATCCATGCGCTGGCATTGCTTGAGAAAATGTAATACTTCATCTCGAGCCTGTTTTAGGGTTTTACGATGAAGGTCGAGTCTGGCGTGAATATCATATTTGCCTAGCCGTAGTTTTCTAAATACGCCTTCTTGTACACCATCACGTTTGAATTCAACCATATCATTCGGCTTTAGCATAGTGGCATGATCGAGTGACAGGTATTCTGGGTCGCTATCGGACAGGGTTTGGGCAGCAAGGCGACGTGCGAGATGAGCCTCGGTCACTTGGTGCTTTGAGGCAACTTCAACTTTGTCTTGTTGTATAGGCGAGACATCAGCCATCATCTCTCTAAAGAGATCGAGTTCATCGTTATCTGACATAGTGCTAACAGGCTAGAAACTAATACTAATAACGTAGATTATATCAATTTAGTTCAGATAGGCATAAAAGAAATCCAGAGCCAACACCGACATGTTTGGCTCTGGCGCAAGCAAATTACTTTGCTAAATGGCTCTAGTGAGGAGAGGGTGCTGACAGTGTTTTATAAATAAAATAACCGCCAAAAAATAACATTAATCCCAGCGCTCCAAAGATAACAATCATTGAAGAAAGGCCTACGGCATTACCAAAAAGAAGGTCTAACCAAAAATCCATATTATTGCCTCTGGGTACGTGAGAATGGCTATAAGATAACCAATGGCATGCAATTGTTATGATGATCTGGATCAATGGTTAAGTATATGTACCATCATTGTTCTGAATGATGTGCTTGCGATCACTTTTGTACGTGTATTGATGCAACAATAGGCAATCAAATCTGGAAATAGAAAAAAAAACGCTTTCTGCTTGCGTAATTTAATTTGCTGGGTATTATAAGCGACCTCAGCAGCATTGCTGTTGACAAGTAAAGAGTTTAAAAGGGCTTTTTACACTTAGTCGGTGAATAGCGCAGCTTGGTAGGGCATCCTGATTTTAGGAATAGCGGACCAGAGGGCGACCCTTGAGCAAGGGCATCGTAAAGCTCATTTAGTCGGTGAATAGCGCAGCTTGGTAGCGCATCTGGTTTGGGACCAGAGGGTCGGGGGTTCGAATCCCTCTTCACCGACCACTATTMAATCTGTTGGATTTAGGTCGGGCAGAATCATCTGATAAGATGTAAAACATATATGTCGGTGAATAGCGCAATTTGGTAGGGCATCCTGATTTTAGGAATAGCGGACCAGAGGGCGACCCTTGAGCAGGGCATCGCAAAGCTCACTTAGTCGGTGAATAGCGCAGCTTGGTAGCGCATCTGGTTTGGGACCAGAGGGTCGGGGG
>NZ_JAKJSJ010000089.1:0-20658 GCF_050336715.1 Photobacterium makurazakiensis | reverse complement strand
GATCATAAGTATATAGTATTTTAATATATTAAAGTACATTGTTAAAAATGGGGTCAAACTTTTTCAAGGAGGCTCCTATCAAGGATACCTTTAAAAAGTTTGATGCCATATCCGCCAATAAAAATGACATTAGGGTTTGAGCAAACGAAGTGCAGCCAAACCGATATTAAGCCCAAAAAGAGCTTGTCCAGTGCTCGATGCTTATCTTTTAGTGCATTGGGTTTGCGATAGGATTGTGTGTCAGGAACGGAAGCGAACAGAAATAGTGATCTGCAGTTGAGGAACGAAACAGCAGATCACTATTTCGTCTTGAGCTGCGTTATCGACACGAGCGAAGCGAAAAGCCGTTTCATCATGTTTCGTTATGCCGCTTGAGGAACGAAAGCCGGCACAACGAAACATGATGAATGTCTAGCGTAGCTAGACTGTCGCCCAAATAAAGAGAGGTGTAGCCACTATCATTCATGTAGCCGTTAAAATGCAAAAACCCTTGCAAAAAGACCGTCTGCTTATGGGGATTATGTTCAATTAGCCAGATCACTATAAAAAAAGAGGGTTTGATACTTTAAAGAACGACTAACCCTAAAAATTGACAGAGAAATAGGAAAAGAGTAGAAAAAGTGGGAGGGATAATTTTGTAATTTAATTACAGTTTACTGCTCGAAATATATCCGCACAAAATACCGTTAATTTCACGCCAAAATCAAAGCTAAATGCCTAAAATTAACAATGTTCACCTAAACCGAAATTTTAAACCAAAAAGGTGAACATTGCTAAAAATTATAAATCACTCATTAAGAATAGCTAAAACACGAAATAACTTATCGATACCGATATAGCCGACCTCTAAGCTCCAAGCATTCTGGTTATGCCATTTAGAGATTCGAGCTAAACGGTGATCATCATCGCCTTTCTTATTCACAGTTACATTTTGGTCATAGCGACCATGATTGCACTTCTCTATATCATACACTTTAGCAATCGCTTCCAGTTCCAAGTCAGTATTACGCTTCTGAGCAACATTTTTTTCATGCTCGTCTTTCAAGCCAGCCATTTTTTGCAAAACTGCTGCTAGGTTGGCATCAATTAGTCGTGCATTCAGATCTGAACAGATTGCCTTATCGGATTTTTTTAGCGAGCTTCCGATTTTATCAAAGCTTTGTATATGTCTTAAACCATTTGGGTGACGATAGCAAAGTGACCACTGTTCGATATTCTCACGGTAGGCAGTGTTGCAGCGAATATACAGATTAAGAGTAGCGTTATACAAATAGTGTCCTAACTGATCACGATCATCACTAAGCAATTGGTGATAAATCCAGTAGCCGTCCAGTCCTTTAGCGATAGCCTCTAAGCGTTCACGATTAATAGGGTTTTCATTTCTCATGGTGTCACTCCCTTGGCTAGTTGGTGAGCCTAAGCGAAACCAACTAGCCATCGATTTTTAATTACCGTATAAATATTTTTGCTCTAGGTCATAAAGCCAATTTTTAAGGCTCTCTTGCTGCTTTCCTGACACTTGATAACGTCTATCGGGGTTCTCGTTGCCCTGTTCAATCATATCCTCTAAAGCCTTTTTCATGGCTTCTAGTTGGCTTTGATTCGCAAAGAACGGGTTGCCTTTTAAAAGCATATAACCAGTATTATTTGTTCGTGCTCGAATGAGGTTTTTAAGGTGTGGGACTGTCGTTTTCATGGCGCATAGCTCCTTGCTTTGCAGCTCGTTAGAGCTGCAAAGCGATTAAATGATTTATGATGCTATTTTGTAAGTAGTCATTTTTTGAGGTGTACTAGAGCCATGTTTTGCACGAATCTGATCCATTGTGTGCGACTGACGGTTATAGCTTTTAAACTCAGCAGGGCGGTAATACCATTGCTTTTTATTTTTCGACCAGTAGCAGCCGATCCCGCCCTCTTTACGTCCTAAAATGTCTTTGTGTGGTTTTGTATCTCCGCTAATCCAGATCCAATTACCGCACACCTCTACTATTAAACCTTCTAGCTCAAATAGGCGGTTGAGTACGTTCTGAATTTCTTCACCATAGTTATTAGCTTTAAAGCCTTGTGTTGGCTCAACGGTTTTTGTTCCCTTTTCACCTAGCGATTTAAGAAAATTGTACGCTTCGTTAATCGCTTGCATGATAGCTGTACCGCCTTTGTTTTTATCAGGGTGAAATTTGATACACGCCACTTTATACGCTTTTTTAATTTCTGCCTGAGTTGCTTTTTCACTGATATTCAGTAGGTTAAACGCATCATTAATATTCATAACTTGCCATCCTTTCGGGTTAGCCCATACGGGCTTTTGATTGATTTTAAGAGTTTAGGCTTTTCCTTAACCCTTAAATTAAGTATAGAATAATGACCGAAAGGCGCCAGTAAATAGCGTAGAAAAATGACCGTTTTTAAATATCAAAAAGGCATATTGATATAGCACTTTAATATATTAAAGTGCTATATTTGATTGTTTAAAATCCGTAGAAATACCCCTGATATTCACAGTTTTCGCTAGGGTCTAAATCTTCGTATTTTGCATTAGGATTGAATGAAAATTTAAGCGGGTATTTCAGCCCTACGCTACCATGCAAGCTTATCCCTTTTTCTCTGAGCGCTTGGCTATTGTCACTCTTTTCTAGCTCTATCACTTCCTGAGCGCTTAGATTTCGCCTTGCAACCCATTCAAAGCATTCAACTCCCCCGAAATACCCATTACCTATATATGATGATTCTGAGATAGGTTTCTCGCCTTTAGGCTCAAGCATGTAAACGGTTTTGTTGGCGTTGGGGTGATCTTTTGCGAAAATATTAGCGATGCTTTCGCCTTTGTCAGCGGTCTTAAATGAGAACAAACCCATAATATGCCTCTTTGGTTGTCTGTAGTGGACAGAGAAGGCGGGACACATCTATTTTGACAGATACCATCAATACAATTAGGACAAGGCATTTTTACGCTCTCCGTTGTTTCTATCCCGCTCATCGAGCGGGAAAGCATCGATTCTTAATACTCGCTAGGAAGTAAAACAGTGGTTGCTGATCTGTCTGCTTCCGTGATGATGTAGATTGGCTTGTTGTTGAAATGATATTTAGCTAAGATTCTGCCGCCATGCTCTAGCGCTTTGTCATTGACTTCTTTATCTTCTGAGCACAAATCACCCCAATCTGCGTTTTGGTAACGTCTCATAAACTGACTAAGAAGCTCAGGCTGACCACCACACAATGCACTTACACCTCTTGTCATTACTGTTGTACCTAATTCTAAATTTTTCATAACTTGCCATCCTTTCGGGTTAGCCCATACGGGCTTTTTGTTTTGGTTTTAAGAGTTTAGACTTTCCCTTAACTCTTAAATTAAGTATAGAATAATGGCCGAAAATCACCAGTAAATAACATAGAAAAATGACCGATTTTTAATATCAATAAAGCATAATGATATAGTTTATTAATATATGAAAGTGCAAAGGGGTAACCCCATAATGACCATTCAGATCTGAAATTTGCCACGGGTGAAGGACTAGCCCCGCAGGGATAAGCGAACCCTCAAGAGTTGATATTTGCGACTTTGGCGGGTGAGCGAAAACAGAGCGAAGCGACTGCATAGTTGAACAATGAGAGAAACATCCCCTTTCCTGCTAAGCCTAGCCTCGCAGAGACTTTGCCAGTACCAAGGCGCTTAATGCTACTGCAACCCGTCTCGGCTTGATGTAGCTCGTTCTAGGGGCTTATTTAAGGGTATTTGTCTTTGAATAGAAGTGCGTTGGGTTTGCGACAGGATTGTGTGTCAGGTGTCGGAAGACATATAGTTTTGTCGATTCCAATAAAGATTGTTAATTTACAATAAAGATTGATCGTTTTTTGGCAGTATCTAGCAGACGGGGGAAGGTAAGCTACAACACTTTTGCCCCATTATTTGCTAGACCTTTTACTCGTTCACATCCTTTTCATGGGCTTTTCCCCTACAAAAACTTATCCATTCTTCTAGTGGTGTTCGTTTGTAAACCCCAGTGTTGTATTACGGGGGTAAATTCCAAGAATAGGCGAAATTTGTCTAGGAGATCGGTGGAGGTCCAACTCACTTAACTCGGTGTCCAAAACTGACGGTGCGGATCACTTTTCCTACCCCCTCTCTCCAAAATTTGAGTAAATACCTCTTTTCAAAGCTCTCTACGGTAAGTGGTTTGGAGTATTTAAATCCTTGAACTCTTGACACATTCATAGAGTTACAAGCTCTGTGTTGCTCAGGAGTTTCTATTCCCTCAGCAATAATCTCATAGTTAAGTGAGCGTGCAAATGCACAGATGGCTTCAAACAACTGCCGAGAAGTGTGAACTTCGATATCCTTTAAAAAGCTGCGATCAATTTTGATAATATCGATTGGAAAATATTTGAGATGAGATAAGGATGAATAGCCAGTACCAAAATCATCAATGGCGATTTGAATACCTAACCGACTGAGCTCGTTTAACGTTTTCGAAGCGTTGCCTTTCGGGAGTAAACAGTTTTCAGTAATTTCAAACTCAATGTGAGAAGCACCGACTCCATACAAATGCAAAAATGCAGCAACCCTTTCGACCAGTTGAGGAGCGGATAGTTGTTTCGGAGAAAGGTTCACTGCTAACGTAAAAGACTCAGGAAAGACGCATGCTGTTCGCCATATCGACATTTGCCTAATCGCCGTTTCAATCACCCATTCACCAATATTCTCAATGAGCCCAGACTCTTCTGCAATTGGAATAAATACGTCTGGTGGGACGAAGCCTAGATCTGGATGATACCAACGAATCAACGCTTCGGCGCCAACAAGTCGCATTGATTTGTCAAATTGAGGTTGATAATGTAATTCGAATTCCTCTTTTTGTATGGCTTGCTTAAGGTTACTTTCAATGCGTAAACGTTGATCAACCTCATCATGAAAGGCTTTACAATAGTACTGTGCCTGTTTTCGACCTTTCTCTTTTGCCCTGTATAGCGCGATATCTGAACACTTTCTCAACTCTAATGAGTTTGATGCACACTCAGGATAACTGGCTACCCCGATGCTAATTGAAACCTCAATACATTGCTGGTCAATGTTGAAATTACTTTCAAACGCAGAGAGTATACGTCGTACAATTAAGTCAACCTGCTCTTCAGACGCTAAGTTAGTTGCAATCACTGCAAACTCGTCACCTCCTATACGAAATAGAGAATCACTATCTCGAGTGTTGTATTGAAGTCTTTGTGCTACTTCCTGTAAAACATGATCTCCCGTGACATGTCCATATTGGTCATTGATGTCTTTAAAACGATCCACATCGATGAGCAAGAGCGCTAAAGGTGTTTGACTGCGTGAAGCCATGAGTAAAAATTTCTTTAAGCGTTCATCAAAAAAGTGTCGATTAAATACCCCTGTTAACGTATCAGTCTCAGCCAGTTGTTTTAGCTGAGTGTGAGTCTCGAGTACCTTTTGCTCTAAAAAGTAGCGCTCTGTTGCGATGACAATCGCTCTTCTCAAGCGGATCGAAGAAATTTCATTTTTCATCACGAAGTCTTGAGCACCCATCTCAATACACTTCAAAGCCAACTCTTCGTCATTACTATGGCTGAGCATGACAATAGACGTGGAAAAATCCGAATTTGATTTGAGTGCAATGAGCACTTCCATCCCCGTTGATGGTGGCAGTTGATAGTCCAGTAAAATCACATCAAAAGATTGTTTAAGGGCTTTGTCTAACCCTTCATGATCAGTTTGCGCTTCTTCTATTATCGAGATAGGCAAATCTGTACTACGCAATGTTTTCTTAATTGCAAGTCTATCGATGGTATCGTCATCAATAATTAATACTTTCATATGCTGCCGCCATGAGTCATTGAACTGGTAATTCTACGATGCGCCAGTAGTTATCTAAAAAAGCAAGAACTTCATTAAAGTCCTGGCTCACCGAAGATTTGACCATGTAACCTGCGATATTTTTTTCATACGCTGCCGTAATTTCTTCATCTCTTCTCGAGGTAGTTAGCACAAAAATCACTAGAGAGCAGAGCTCATCATCTCTTCTCACTTCACCAAGAAATTCAAGCCCATTCATTCGAGGCATGTTTAAATCGAGAAGCACAATACAAGGGGGAGGTATTTCCCCATTTCGCAAGCATTCTAAGGCTTCTATTCCATCTCTAGCTCGGTAAATAGGGTTAAGTAACTTCAAAGTGTTGAGTGCTCGCTCGATGCCCATTGCATCAATATCATCGTCTTCCACTAAGAGAATATTAACAGGTTTACATTCAGGGGATGTCATGAGGCTTCCTTAACGAGTTCGGGGCTATTTTTGGGCCATGAAAAATGAAAAGCACATCCTCCGAATGAGCTAGAGCCGATAGAATAATGGCATGAGTATAAATCCAGAACTTTCTTGATAATAGAAAGACCTAAACCACTTCCTTCAACAGTGTCTCTCGGTTGTAAGGTATGAAACAATTCAAACACTCTCTCCCTGAATTGTTCTGGGATCCCTGGTCCATCATCTTCAACCACAAACTGATACATGTCTCCGATATCCTCTCCTGAGACATAAATGGTTCCTATTTCCTTGTGGTGATGTTTGACGGCGTTGCTGATTAAATTACGAAGTATTAATTCAAGAGGTGTAGTTAATGTCTCAAACTCTCCGATATGGTTGTGGCAAACCAAAGAGATCTTACGTTGGGGAGAAATAAGTTCTAATGTCTCTTCACAATATTGCTCGAGATTAAATCTCCCTAGCTGGCCAGGCTTACGCCCCACACGAGAGTAAGCGAGTAAATCATCCAACAGTTTTTCCAACCTCTGCACGCGGTTGCTCAGCAAAGACGCATATTGTTCTGTTTGAGGGGTTAAAAACTCCGATAATTCCTCGATTAACCAAGTCACTAGCTGGGAAATGCCGCGTAAAGGGGCTTTCAGATCATGAGAGGCGACATAGGCGAACTGATCAAGTTCTCTATTTGCCTCTTGCAATGCTTGATTTCTGACCTGAAGGTCTTTTGTGACCGTTTCTAACTTGTCTGTGCGCAATTGTAAATCTTTGGTTAAATGCTTTGCATACTCATCGACTCGCTCTTTTTCACGAACCAACATGAGAAATAGGATAAATAACAAGACATCCACGATAATACCGAAGATAAGAATAAGCAGAGGTTGAGTGGTATTTTGCTGCGCTTCAAACAACGGCGAACTTTGAATAACGAAGGTCCAAACTCTACCGTATATATTCAACTCTAGAGTTTGTGTAAAGTGCGGATCTGAATGATGGCGCATGTTTGATACATTAAGATCACTGTACAGTAATTCTTGATTATCATAGAGACTGAAATTCACAAGTCGTTTCTCTCCAGAGAGAGTCCCGTTCATCAATTTATTTACAATAAATGGGGCGTAAACTAAACCTAAGAAACCATCTTTTGTATCTCCGTAGTACTCAGGAACTTCATCAGAAAACCAGGGGGCATAAAACAGAAACCCCGGCGCCTTTTCTGAGTCTTGAACTAAGGTAATTGGAGCAGTGATGGTGGCTGTATTTGTTAATCTGGCGTTTTTGGCTGCGGTGTATCGGTTGTTTTCATGTGCCATGTCTAGTCCCACGGCCTTTAGGTTATTTTGCATTGGTTCAATGTAGGTAATAGGCCAATATTCGGAAGCAGTTCGAGCAGGATGCGGCATATATTCAGACAGTTGCTTTCTTTGCCATTCTAAATACCCCTTTATTTTGTTATCAGGAACGTAGTGAATAACACCAATACCGTTGATGCCTGGAAAGTGTCGAGGGACATCAAACTGGTCAGCAAAAATTTTCCAGTCTGCTCTTGAGGCAGGCGCTTGATACATATGTAAGGCTGACACTCCTGCGAGCAGTGCCTCCTCATATTTCGACATCCGCTCTTGTACGAGTTCGACCAACTGATGGGCTTGAAACTCAAATTGAGTTTTTGCTTTTTGTTCCACCTGACTCGAGGTTACCGCCCAAGCGGTAAGAGTGAGCACGGCTGACAAAAAAAGTACAAGCCAATGATACCAATGGAGTGTACTTGCCCGTTGAGTCAATAAAGTTATCGTCAAAATTTAACTAACCTTTGTAATTATTATATGTAATATCAACATAATTGATTATTAAATTATATGCAAATATGTTCTTTTTTTATGTTTTCTTGTTTGATTTTATGGCGGGTGGGGTTCAACATACGGTAAATCCACTCGTTACTGAGATTGGTCAGGTCATAACGGGAAATGCTCAAGGGAGAAAAATGGATAAAGAAATCACCGTTTTTGATAGCTCTGGCATTGCCATTCAGGATCTATTTGTCGCAGCAAAACTATTAGATTTGGTCGATAGAAAGGCTGCTGAATAATTTAGTCTGTCCAGTTGTGTTCACATACTAAAAGTGACTTTGCCATACCTAAAGTAATTCATGAAAAACTACATTAGCAAAGTCACTAGCAAACTTTTGTCCAGAACCTTCACTGTTGGCACTTCGTAACACAGAAGTGCCCCTTTATCATCTAGAGCAAAGATTCTAACCCACTTTAGTCTGCAATATTTTTCAGCCCCCTAACTGCATAGCCATTCAATTTCCTCATCTAAACTTATTAAGGCCACTTCTAAAGTTAGACGGGAGGTCAATTATGTGGACGAAGAAAGGTCACTTAACTGGGCAGAAAAAGCCCTTCAAGCTCGAAGACATCTGGCGAATTCGCACTAGACTAGAAATCGAAGGCAATATCATGGAGTTGGCCCTGCTCAATCTCGCCATCGATTGTAAGCTCCGTTCTTGTGACTTGCTAAGAATGAAAGTTAGAGATATATCTTCTGGTGGCGTCATTCAAGATCGTGTTCTTTACAGCCAAAGCAAAACTGGTCGAGAGGTACAGTTTGAGATCACTTCCCGCACAGCACAATCCTTGACTCAATGGTTAATACGCAGCCAATTATCTGCACCAGATTATCTTTTCCCAAGCCCTCGCAAACAAGGTAAGCCAATGAGTTATAGCTGCTATGCCACCATTATTCGCCGCTGGGCAACTGAACTTGGCTACGATCCTTATCTTTATGGTACGCACTCAATGCGCCGTACCAAAGCGACGTTAATCTATGCTCGCACCAAAAACATTCGGGCTGTTCAGCTGTTACTTGGTCACGTGAAGCTAGATAATACAATTCGATATTTGGGGGTCGAGATAGAGGATGCGCTGAACATCTCTGAAGGGATAGACTCATAACTAGGTTAGACACTGAATTCAAATTATGTCGATCTTGAGTTGAATAAATATTGTGTCTTTATTTCAATGCTTTATGCTAACTATCAACTGATCAAGTGTCGCATTTACTCATATGCATGTGCCGTATTTATTCCTATGGCAACAGGGTTGAGTTATAATCTGAACACTTAGGAAATTAGGAGGTTCAAATGACAGCCGTTGACCGTATTTATCAAAAGATAAAGCGTTCAAGACGTTATGTGTTTGAGCGCAAAGACTTTGATGGCTTTGCTAGCTACGATCAAATTGGTCGTGCGCTAAAGCAACTAGTCAAAAAAGGTGAGTTAATCAAGCTTGGCTATGGTCTATACACCAAGGCAAGGATTAACAGCTTAACGGGCAAACCCATGCCTACGAACCCTGGGGGGAGCGATGCCCTGATGCGCGAGATATTAAAGATGAAAGGCGTCGATTTTGAGATGGACAACCTATCTTTGCAAAGCCTATCAGGTGAAAGCACCCAAATCCCATCATCCGTTCAATACTCATGGAATCCCAAACAATTTAATCGCAAATTGGTTGTTGGTAACCGAGTGTTGAATTCACCGAGTTAATATGGAAAAACTAAAGCAACAGTTTCTTGAGGTTTCCGATGCACTTGAGCTCGGAAACCCTGCCATTATTGAAAAAGATTACTGGGTAGTTGCCTTGCTTTCTGAGCTAGCAGAAGTGAAGCCTGACTCTCACCAAATGGTCTTTTCTGGCGGTACAGCTCTGGCAAAGTCAAACGTTAAAATTCTGAGAATGTCAGAAGACGTAGACATTAAATTGATCCCTAAGCAAGCGTTTGATGAACTGAGCCGCGCAAAAAAGAAAGCAGCTCGTAAGGCATGCATCAACGGTATTGAACAGGCGATCACTCGGTCAGAGCGATTTACGGTTGAAGCGCGTAGTGTAAGTGATGAATATCGCTATGTTGAGTTGGAACTCCGATACCCGCAACAGTTTAGCCAAGCGCCATGTCTTCGCCCCATTATCAAACTGGAGTTAATGGAGACAATCCCACTGTTTGATGCAGAGCCTCGTAGCATTCAATCACTGGTCGCAGAGCTGTATAAACAACCACCAGAAGTGAAGGGGTTTGATTGCGTTTCTATCCATGCCACGTTGGTTGAAAAAATCATATCAATGTTGCGCCGCACAATGTCAGTCAAGCGCGATGCACAGCGTAAGGATGATGCCACCCTTGTGCGCCATATCTATGATGTTTACTGCATTCTAAAGACCGAAGAACAGACAGAACACCTCGACCTGACAGCACTTACAGCGTTATTTAAAACTGTGTTGGAAGAAGATATTGTGCGTTTTGGTAATCAGCATGCAGAGTTTGTTGCCACTCCAAAACAAGAGCTACAACTCGGATTGCAAGAACTTGAAGAAAACCCTGTTTTCCGCCATCGCTTTCAAGACTTTGTCACTCCTATGGTGTTTAACACCGAACCTCATGATTTTGATACCTGCTTTGCCTCCTTTAAATGCATTGCAGCGTCGCTAATTAAAACAATTTAACATTACTCGAGAACAACTTAATGCCACACACACCAATCAACCAAGATGAGATCAACAAAGCCGTATGGGCTGCCTGTGACACCTTCCGTGGCACTGTTGATCCCTCTATCTACAAAGACTTCATCTTAACCATGCTGTTCTTGAAGTACATCTCTGACGTACACCAAGACAAATTTGATGAGCTTTCCAAGCAGTTTGATGGCAATGAGCAGATGATCGCCGCCATGATGTCAAAACAGTCCTTCAAAATTCCAGCAGGCGCGACCTTCTGGGACTTGTACGAAGCGCGTTTTGAAGCTGGCAACGGTACGCGCATAGATACTGCATTACACGCGATTGAAGAAGCCAACGGCACTAAGCTAAAGAACGTATTCCAAGACATCAGCTTTAACACTGACAAACTCGGTGATGAAAAGCAGAAAAACGATATTCTGCGCCACCTGTTAGAAGACTTTGGTAAAGACACACTTAACCTGCGCCCAAGCTGCGTTGGTTCACTGGACGTGATTGGTAACGCCTACGAGTACCTCATCAAACACTTCGCTGCTGGCAGCGGTAAATCGGCTGGCGAATTCTATACTCCGCCAGAAGTATCTGATCTTCTTTCCATTATCCTAGAGCCGCAGCCAGGCGACAGCATCTGTGACCCTGCATGTGGCTCAGGCTCACTATTGATGAAGTGTGGTAAGCAAGTACAAAACAACTTTGCTGGTTCTAAGCAGTACGCACTGTTCGGCCAAGAAGCGATTGGTTCAACGTGGTCACTAGCGAAGATGAACATGTTCCTGCACGGTGAAGATAACCACCGCATTGAATGGGGCGATACGATCCGCAACCCTAAACTACAAGACAAAGACGGTGGTCTGCTGCACTTTGATGTGGTTACGGCGAATCCCCCGTTCAGCCTTGATAAGTGGGGCTTTGAAGATGCCGCTAACGATCACTTTGGTCGCTTCCGTCGTGGCATCCCACCTAAGACCAAAGGCGACTATGCGTTTATATCGCACATGATTGAAACGCTTAAACCGCAAACAGGTCGCATGGGTGTGGTTGTACCTCATGGCGTACTATTCCGCGCTTCATCAGAGGGTAAAATCCGTAAACAGCTTATCGATGAAAACCTGCTAGACGCCGTCATCGGTCTACCTGAAAAGCTGTTTTTTGGTACAGGCATCCCTGCCGCCATTCTTATCTTCAAAAAGCAGAAAGACGATAACAAGGTGCTGTTTATTGATGCCTCTCGTGAGTTCAAGTCGGGTAAGAACCAAAACCAGCTTACGCCTGAGAACATTCAGAAGATTGTTGATACTTACAAGGCGCGTGAAACTACCGATAAATACTCATACCTAGCGTCGCTAGAAGAAATTGCCGAGAACGATTACAACCTCAACATTCCTCGTTATGTGGATACCTTTGAGGAAGAAGAAGAGATCGACCTAGTTGCTGTACGTACTGAACGTTTAGCGCTACAAAATGAGTTAGCTGATCTAGAAGCAGAGATGGCGGGTTACCTAGAGGAGCTAGGTTATGGTGCCTAATGGTTGGAGTATAGTTAAACTAGGTGATGTTTTAACGCTTGGTAGTGGTGATACGAAACCGACTGACTTGCAAAAAGAGTTTTCTGATGATTCGCCATACCCTGTCTATGGCGGAAACAACATCATGGGGTACTCTAGTCACAAAAACTCTTCAGATTCTGTGATTTTAATTGGACGTGTCGGCGAATATTGTGGTGTAACACGGTACATTGATAAAGCATGTTGGATTACTGATAACGCCTTATATACCAAATCAGTATCTTCTGATATCGACAAAGAGTATTTGGTTAGCAAGCTTAAAAAGTTTGACTTATCTAGACTTAGAAATAAAGGGGGACAGCCACTTGTCTCACAGAAGCCTATTTATGCTGTAAAGCTGCCAATGCCACCACTCCCAGAACAACGCAAAATCGCCAAAATCCTCTCAACATGGAACAAAGCGATTTCCACCACTGAAAAGCTGATTGAAACCAGCAAGCAACAGAAAAAAGCTCTGATGCAGCAGCTTTTGACGGGTAAAAAGCGTTTGGTTAATCCTGAAACGGGTAAGGTGTTTGAGGGGGAATGGGATCGTTACTCGATGTCAGATCTGGTGCTTATCGATAGGAAGTCTCTTGGCAAAAAAACACCAGATGATTTTGAATTTCAATACATTTCGTTGTCTGATGTCGATGTTGGTTCAATATCAAAAGTGCTGGAAGTACATAAATTTGCAGATGCCCCATCTCGTGCACGAAGAGTCATACAAGAAGGTGATATCTTGCTATCGACTGTTCGCCCTAACTTAAAAGGATTTGCCAAGGTGTCTGGAAAGCACACCGATTGCATTGCTTCAACTGGTTTTTCTGTATTGACCCCTAAAAAACGTGTGAGTGGGGATTACATTTTTCAATACATTTTTAGCTCTCATGTAACTGGTCAAATTGACAGCTTGGTTGTGGGTTCCAACTATCCTGCAATCAACTCATCTGATGTTGCTGGTTTAAAAGTGTATTGTCCGACTTACGAAGAGCAACAAAAAATCGCCTCAGTCCTTACTGCTGCCGATAAAGAAATCGAAATACTGGAAGCCAAGCTTACTCACTTTAAACAAGAGAAAAAGGCACTAATGCAGCAGTTGTTAACGGGTAAGCGCCGTGTGAAAGTGGATGAAGATGTTGCGGCGTAACGCGTCTCTTAACTCTCAACTAATGAGTGACGCTGTGCGCCACTCATTATTGCCGTTATCAAAACTAGGTATTACACAATGTTAGTGTTTAACTGCACCAATGCCGCTGCGGACTTTTTCACTGTAAAGCGCAATGGCAAAAAAGTCTCCCCATTAGAAGCGCCGCCGACGGATTCGGTCAGTGGAACTGAAGCCATGAATGTGTTGAATACCCCTACAGTACCCATCAGTGCTTGGTTGGTGCACGCGGTCAACGTTCGACGCAAAAAAGTGCTAATTGCCATGCATGTCGAAACCCGCTACGCCATGGTGTTTGTCGGCATTCAAAAAGGGGATTGGCTCGAGTTTACTAATCAACTGCTGGAACGGCTGTTTAACAACATGCAGTTCTTTGGTGAAGAGTTCGAAATGTGCGATGAAGAGAGCTTTGACGAGATGTTCAATGAGTTCATCAAACTTCATCCTAGACCATTCTTTTGTCAACGCGGTGACCGCAGTGTACAAAGCCACATAAATGATGTTGCTTGGCAATTTGAAGACCGAGTGTACCGAATCGGTTCCCTACCCAAGGGGCATGAACAGTGCGCTGAATTTGATGAGTGGATCAACAGTTTAATTCGCTCGACCAAACAAAAGAAAGACTACTTTCACCCTGACGAAGAGATGTTCATTGATTGGATGCAGACCTACAGCGAATTGGGCGACAACGAGGACAAGCTCATCCGCCAGTTATTTGGATCTCTACGCCGACAGATGATGCACGCCGAAATGGTTAAACGTGGCATTCCAGATGACAGCTATCTGGACGAGATGAATGCGGAACTCAACCAAGCAATCGATGAATTTTACCAAGAGATTGCCCCTGACACGCAGAGCGAAGACATTCCCGATAACGTCATCGACTTCAATCAGGCCAAAAAACGCAAACTACATTAAAAGTAAAAGCAACAATTAAAACAAAAATGACTCAATAATAAGGGACGACAATGTCAGGCAATTTACCCAACTTCCGAGAAGAACAAAGCGCAAAAATTCCCGCGTTAACCTTGCTCACCAATCTTGGCTATCAGTTCATTTCACCGAGCGAGTGCGTGTTGAAACGTGGCAATCTTTCCACGGTCATTTTGCCTGATGTACTGCGTGATGTACTGAAACACAAAACCTTCTCGTTTATGGGTAAAGATCGCCAGCTATCAGAGGCTGCGATGGATAAAATCGTCCATGAGCTTGCCAACCCTGCGATGAATGAAGGGTTAAAAGCGGCGAATGAAAAGCTGTATAACGCCCTCACCTACGGCATTAGCGTGACCGAGTTTGTCGAAGGTAAAAAAGCCAACCCAACCATTGATATCATTGATTGGCAAAACCCAGAAAACAACCAGTTCCATTTTACTGAAGAGCTTGAAGTTGAAAATGCGCATGGTACGGGTAAGCGTATTCCCGATATTGTCTGCTTTGTGAATGGCCTACCTTGGGTGGTGATTGAAGCCAAGCGCCCAGACTCCTCGCATGAGGGCAAGCCAACGGTGGCCGAAGGTATTTCACAAAACATCCGCAACCAAAAAGTCGATGAGATCCCACACCTGTTTGCCTACAGTCAATTACTTATGTCGGTGAACGGAAATGAAGGTTTATACGGCACCTGCGGCACACCGAGTAAGTTTTGGGCGAAGTGGAAAGAAGAAGATATCACCGATGCCACCTTCGCACGCCTTAAAAACACACCATTGACACCAGAGCAGCTAGATAAACTGTTTGCGCACCGCCCAGCCAAAGTTCGTGATGAGTACCTATCGTTGATTTCTGGCGGTGATTTAATGGTGACTGACCAAGACCGCTTGTTGGTATCACTACTTCGTCATGACCGCCTTCTGGAAATGACCCAACTCTTCACATTATTTGATAAAAAAGCGGGCAAAATCGTAGCGCGTTATCAACAGGTCTTTGGCATTAAAGCCCTGATTGAGCGTGTTACTTCTTTCGATGAGAAAGGCGCACGTAACGGCGGCGTTATTTGGCACACCACGGGTTCAGGCAAGTCCTTTACCATGGTGTTCTTATCCAAGGCACTGATTTGGATTAAAGAGCTCGCCAAGTGCCGTGTGGTGGTGGTTACTGACCGTGTTGATTTGGAAGATCAGCTAGCACGAACGTTTGCCTCTGGCGGTGCACTGTCTGAGAAAGATCGTAAAACTGCCATGGCTACAACAGGCCGCCGCTTAGCGGAGCAAATCGGCAAAGGCAACGAGCGCATCATCTTCTCTATCATCAACAAGTTTGGCACCGCAATTGAACTTCCAGAATGTTATAACGACAGCCCTGACATGATTGTGCTGGTTGATGAAGGCCACCGCAGCCAAAACGGTGAAAACAACATTCGAATGCAACAAGCGTTGCCAAAAGCCGCTTACATTGGCTTTACGGGGACACCGCTACTGCAAGACGATAAGACCGAAAACAAGTTCGGTAAAATCATCCACTCGTACACCATGCAACAAGCAGTGGAAGATAAAACCGTTACCCCGCTGCTGTATGAAGAGCGTGTGCCAGAGCTCAGCACCAACGACAAAGCGCTCGATGCTTGGTTTGATCGCATCACCGATAAGCTGACCGAAAAACAGCGTACCGATTTGAAGAAGAAGTTCGCTCAGAAAGGTCAAATCTATCAAACCGAGGGTCGTATTGAGCTTATCACTCATGACATTTCTGACCACTTCCAAAACTTTAAGCGCCAAGGGTTAAAGGGTCAGCTTGCTTGTGACTCAAAAGCCTCTGCTATCCAATACAAGAAGCTTCTTGACCAAATTGGCAAAGTGACTTCGGTTGTCGCTATGTCACCGCCAGACACCCGTGAAGGGCACGATACGGTCGATGGTGAAAGCAAAGACATGGTGCAAAATTGGTGGAAGGATAATGTCGGCAACGAAGATGAAAAAGCCTACACCAAACGCATCATTGAAGAATTCGCCAAAGACGATGGCCCCGATTTGATGATCGTGGTAGATAAGCTTCTAACAGGCTTTGATGAACCAAAGAACACGGTGCTGTACATCGATAAGCCGCTGAAACAACATAACCTTATCCAAGCCATCGCTCGTGTGAACCGTCTGCATCAGAAGAAAGAGTTTGGTTACCTCATCGATTACCGTGGCATCTTAAAAGAGCTCGATGCCACCATTGCGGACTACCAAGACTTGGCCGAGCGTACCCAAGGTGGTTTTGATATCGATGACCTTAAAGGCTTATACAGCCGTATGGACACCGAATATAAGAAGCTGCCAGGTCTTTATAGTGAGTTGTGGGCAATTTTCGCTGAAGTACCAAATAAACAAGATGGCCCTGCTCTGCGTCAGGTTCTTGCACCTAAGATTGACACTATCGATGGACAGCTCACTGATACCAATCAGAAGAAGCGTGAAGACTTCTACGCGACGTTAACGGCTTTCTCCAACTGCCTAAAAGTGGCTCTGCAATCCGCCACCTACTTCGAAGATAAAAGCTTCGACGATAAACGCGAACTCTACAAAAAAACACTTAAGTCTATGGCTGAACTGCGCAAGCAGGTACGTGAAGATGCCGAGGAAACCATTGATTACGACGAGTACGCTGAGAGTATTCGCACCATGTTAGACAAGCACATCGGTGGCGTTGAGATCCAAGAGTCTAAAGGCGCGTATCTGGTAGGTAGCATGGGTAAAGATGTTAAGCCAGAACAACTGAGTGATGATGAAGCGCGTAACAAAAAGGATGCGATTACAGGTCGTGTGACTAAGATGATTGAGCAAGACCTTGCCGATGACCCATACGCCCAAGAATACTTTTCGAAGCTGCTGAAACAAGCGATTCAACAAGCCAAAGAGATGTTTGATGCACCTGTTAAGCAATATCTCCTATTTGCTGATTTTGAACAGCAAGTGAAAGAGCGCAAAGTCGAGGGGTTACCAACCGATCGCTTCGCAGAGCTAGACCCCAAAATTAAGCGTCATGTACAAGCTTACTTTGGTCTGTTTTTGAAACATGAAACAGCAGGAGCACAGCTCACTGAAGATCAATACTTTAATTACGCGTTAGAGATTGACGAGAAAGTGCGCAAGGCCGTCGCGGAGTTCTCCATCAACCCTGTAGAAATCGAAAACCAGATCAGCCTTGAGATTCTTCCGTTACTGTTTGCCGATCTTGGCGTCGATAAGGCTCAGATCTTGGTCGACGAAATTGTACAAATCACTCGATTAGGTTTGGCGGGTCACCATTAATGACATCGGTCAGCTCAAAAGAAGGCAACAAAGAAGAATACAGCTTCATCTACGGCGATGAGGCTGTCAGCTATGAAGTCGTTCGCAAACCAAACGTGCAAGCCACTTCGGAGCAAAAAGTAAGGCGTAAAATCACAATTAAGGTTCACCCCAATTGTGAGGTGATCGTAACCGCTCCTGAAGACGCTGAGCGCGAGGATATTCATCAAGCCGTTATGAAGCGTGCCAAGTGGGTTTATGATGCGCTTAAAGAGTTCAGAGGCCACTTAGAGTATGTGCAGCCCAAGCAATACATCAGCGGTGAAATGCAATTCTACCTCGGTCGCCGCTACGTATTAAAAATCATCGAAGATGCCGATGCCCTACCCTCAGTAAAAATGACACGCGGCAAATTACTGGTCACCTTGACCAGGTTTAACGAAGACAAAACCGCCATGGTTCGAGCGCTAGTAAAGAACTGGTACAAGGTTCGCGCTGAGCGGGTGTTCCATGAACGTCTATCGGAGTTACTGCCCCAAACTAAATGGGTTGACGGCATCCCTAGCTTTCGGGTTCTGCCAATGACAAAACAATGGGGAAGCTGCTCAGCCAAAGGGAGCTTAATGCTTAATCCTCACCTCATCAAAGCGCCAAAAGAGTGTATTGATTACGTGATTTTGCATGAGCTTTGCCATATCGCAGAACACAACCACAGTGAGAAATTCTGGCGCTTATTAACAAGCGTGATGCCTAATTGGAAAGCAGTAAAAGCCCGTTTAGATGGGATGGCTGAGTTGTATTTGAATGAATAAGGATTGTTGAAATGAGATGCCCAACTTGTGAAAAGCATATTGGCTGGGACTGGCTAGAAGATGAATGCATCGAACCAAAAGAAGCCTTTGACTGCCCACATTGCGATGAAACCCTGCGTTATGAAGTGGATGAAGGCACATACCTTGGTGCTTAGCATATAACGATTGAAGTTGTGGATGATTAAATGAAATTGAGCGTGCTCAGATGTTGAGTATCTATTCATTTTTAGTGTTTTTTTATGGTGTGGTTTTCAGGGTAAGGTATACTAGCGTTGAATATTTGCTCTAACCAATAAATGTCCATTTTTTGGCTCTTTGAGAATGGTAAACCTCTGAAAAACGATCAAACTTTAGCTTCAAAAATAGCCAGTTCTACCAGTTTTAAGTGCAAAACCGATCAAACATTATTGTCTCCTGACAAAAAGCCTGCCTGCAAAAAGCGTAGGGGAAATCGCCCTTAAAATTTCCTTTTTACGTATCAACTCTGCAAAGCTAAGCGCAACTGCTTTTTGTACTGGGTCATGGGGAACAATTGAAGTGCTCATGCTATACCTCATTCAGATCTGAAATAATTAGTTGTAATACGCCTTTCGATATTCATCGCTATTATCATCTTCTTTTCTTATCATGTGCTCTATCGTCCACAACGCAAGTTCCTCGGTATCGCCTAGCCTCACTAACGTTTCAAAGTGCTGTTTTTCATCCTCATTAAGCTGTTCTTTGACAAGAGTCAGATCCATACCTGAACGTAAAAACATAATACCTCCTTAGTTAACTAATGTATTAAAGAACTATTTTTTCAAAAAAAGAACGGTAAATACCGAAGTTAAAAGTACCAGTGAAAATGTTATAAAAATCAGTCCATAAAAGGCATTTGATGGCTCACTCATCACTAAGCTCATAGCTAAAAGTAATCCGATTGCACTAAATAAAGTGATCAGTGCTTTGATAAAATCTCTGGCTTGAAAATCATTTTTGTTGGTAATTTGGTGGTATGCAGCACAAGCAACAATGCAACTAATAGAGACTGCAATTACTCTCCAAGCCGCTTCAAGGTTTACGTTACTAGAGAACAATAAGCAGATGCCAATCAGTGATAACCAAGTGATTATCGTAGCGGCGTTTAATGCCCTATCAATTCTAGCTTTCATCTTGAGCCACCATAAAGCGCTCATGCTCTAACACTCTAACGCTTTCACCATTTGCTGAAAAATGAAGGTCTTGAACTTCACCACCGTTAGCAATAACAAATTCCCTTAGCTTTTGTTGTCCTTGGTCGCTTGCTACCTCCTGACGGACTAGCTCACTCGCTAGCGCTTTCAGTCCATTCATTTGCGAAGTTGCAATATTCAAATCTGAAAAAGATACGCTTAGTTTCATGTGCCTAGCCCTCTCAGTTAATCACCGGATTAATGACAAAATTTGTAATGCTTGCTAACTGCTCAGCTTCGTGTTTGCTGTAACAAACTTCGACCATTTCTTTGTTGCCATCAAAAACACCTGAGATAAACCACACTTCGGCTTCTTCACTTGTTGTTTCAACAAGCTCTGAGTAACCGGCTTCATTTCTCTCACAGTAGAACCCTTTAGCTTCTGTAAATTCATATTTTAGTTGCCACTGGTTCGAGGGGGTTGGTGATAACCAACAATGATGATCAAACATCACTTTTGTTATTTGAGACAAGTGGTACTCTTTCATCGCCTCATCTATCACTTTTTTGCTATGTTCTCTCGCTTTTTTTATGTCCGTGTAAATACCAATTAGCTCTGACCCGGTATCTTTACTGAATCCGAATACCCCCCACTTTTTTTCTTCCTTATACAGCGCAACATCAAAAGGTAAAACAGAGTAATACCCTTTACTGGATTCTGAGGTTGATAAAGCTTCAATTTTTGCATGTTGATACATAGTCCATCCTTTCGGGTTAGCCCTTAAAGGGCGTTTAATTAAGACCGTTTTAATTAACTAAATCAAGTATAGAATAATGACCGAAATACACCAGTACAAAACATATAAGAATGACCGCTTTTTAATATCAATAAAGCATAATGATATAGTTTATTAATATATGAAAGTGCAAAGGGGTAACCCCATAATGACCATTCAGATCTGAAATTTGCCACGGGTGAAGGA
>NZ_JAKJSJ010000017.1:0-120207 GCF_050336715.1 Photobacterium makurazakiensis | reverse complement strand
TATCTGAACTATGTAAATAGTTTAATTCTTCATCTAGTTAGTAAATAAATAATAATTCCAAAACCACCAACGACAAGAACTGATAACACAAAGAAACCAATTGACAATATTTGTAATTTCTTTTCTAGATATCTTACATCGACACTTGATTGATATACAGATTTCTCATGTTTATCTGGTGTATGTTTCATCGCCTCACTAGCAATAAGGCTGCCACCAACACCAGTAAATGCAGTTGCTACAATAACAGTGATGATATTATAAGATAGCAATAAATCTTCTGGAATTACTAAACCTGGATCAGGATTATTAATTATGTAGGCAAGTACTGAAGTGAATATTGCACCAYTCATCAACATTACGTGCCCCTTCTGAATATGAGGCTTTTGCCAACCGACCCCCCACTTGATTAATATGCTAAAACTATATACTAATAAAACCAATGTAAATTCAATTTTTTTAACAAAAAGACCTATAAGGATGGCTAATATATAAATTAACCACCCTAAAATAAGTTGCTTATAATCCTTTGAGATATGCACATATTCCTTCATGAAATAACCTTTATTTATCTATAAACCAAACTCTTTTCTATGATGAGAGAAACACTTAACTGATGGCCATTCACTTACATCTTTTGGTAGAGTGATTCTTTTTGAAAAAAGCTCTTCATAAATCGTCCCTTTAAGGCTTTCCTTAATTAACACTGCATACTCAGATTCATCGACAGCAATTAAACCTAAGTCCCATAGAGTATGAATATCAGCTCTCAACAAAATTCCGTTAGAAATATGGTTAGATTCTTCACCGTTGTAGGGAGTGATATGAGCTGCTTCAAGTACGCTTTCCACGTTAGTTCCAGTAATAGCACAGGCTCCGCCATAAGCACGAATTAGTGAGTTCCTAAATCGCTTTTGACCTCTTCGCTTACATATACTTTGGAAGGTTTTCTCACGGCCATCCTCGGTAGAGTTTGGTTCATAGCCTTCTGTTTCATCTTCAATGTATTCAATTTCGCTATGATACTGACCATCAGTGTTCGTTGGATTAACTTTACCTTGGGCACTGAACCCATCAATCTTAAAATACCCGTTCTTCCACTCACTGATTAAACCTATACCTTTTACCAGGTAGGTCACTTTCTGTGGCTTCTTGGTCTGTTGTATAACAACAGCTACAGGTACTTTATCTTCCATGCATTTAAGTAGTCCCCTGTTGGTAGCGTGTTTATCTCGGTCGCTCGGCTCATGGCCTTCCTGGTAGTAATAATATGTCCAAGTCCCGTCGCTATGATCTACTGGCGTTCTATCGGCATATGGACCATTTATTATTTGTTTCACCGAAAGCGCATATTCACTTTTAGCTGGCTTGTAGATACCTTTAGGTATCATTGCAATCATGAAATCTTTTCGATTGAGTTCACTCCAAGGAACGATCTCCTCCGAATGATCAGAAGCCCACTGCAGCCGTTCTAAATGAGATACTTCAAGGTTCGGGTAAACAGTTTTGTCTAACTGCATGAAAATTCCCCTTGTTTCTATTTACACCAATAGACATTGATTTGTATGTAATTGCATACATCATATCTGTGTAAATATACAGGGTAAAGGGTACTAGAAAAGAAAAAGATGGAAGCTGGATGTGCAAGTGCTAACGAATGTGGAACAGCAACCGCGTCGAGTCATAGCAACAAAACTAGTAAACATACCGAATGTAGAGCGGCAGTCCCAAACCTTTATACTTTACGTTGTTGATCTCCGGAGGAGTCCATGTAGTTCGCAGCTAACTACCGCTGCACTTAAACAGGACTGCCATAGTCACAGAACCCAAGCGGAGCGATTAAGTTGATCGTTGGCTGTCGACTTGAGCAATTTGTTAAGTGCTTCTCTGGTCAATCACGATTTTGAAAGATTTAAAATCTGGCCTTACTTTCACAGCTCGTATTGGCGAAGAGTGTTCTCCGATCAGATTTAATACCGTCTGTTTATCAACGCTACATAAATGCCCAATATATACATCTTTTAGTTGGATACTTGAATCAAACTCTTTGAAATATAACCCGTTCTCTCGTTTCAGTGGCTCTAAGTCTACAAACACTCGATGTTCATCTTCATAAAACCAATGGTTAAACTTTGAAGTTAGAAGTTTATCCATAAAGCTTTCATCGAATTTTTCAGGTATTTCATATCTACTTTTGATGTAGTCAACCTTAGCTAGGATGCTATCTCATCAATCTCAAAACCCAAACAAACCCCCTTGTGATTAGACGCATAATGAGCCCACTGAACAGGGTTATTCCAGTTTCCACTAAAGCACAAGATTCCTCTTATTTTTGAAAGTTGCTCTTTAGTTTTATTGAGCGCATAACGAATTTTCTTGCTAGAAAGCTCAACGCCTAAGAACTCAAACGGATCGTTAAGCTCCATTAGCTCAGAAATTTTCAAGTGCTTACTTCGAAGTGTGCTTTCGACATGCTCTTCTCTAACAAAATGATAAACTCTCATAATACCCCTAGCATTTAACCCCGCCAGCAGAGGCGCAGCTCGCTGCGTCCTGCTGACTGGGTTTGTTAGGATTGGGCACTATCAAACAGCCCGTTTGGAATAAATTTATTGAAATAGAAGCATCTGCCACACTGATGACGCCCGCACTTCTGAGTATAATCACCGGAACATTTTACTAAAATAGTCGGACGACGATCATCATCTTGAACTTCAAATGTTAAAGATGGATCCGGTTTAACTAAAGACAACCCTTCTTCACTTAGAACAACTAGACACATTTCATTCAGTTCGTCATCTTCAAATGGATTACCGGTCCAAACCTCGCCTGTAGGATATAGCACTGTATTTTCAATGCTTTTTATATCACTTGGAAGCTCATAGGTTTCGACTACTTCACCTAAGTGGTTCAATACAGCAATGGTCCCTGGTGAGAGATCAATTTTATTATTAAGATGGTCTAAGCCATGCTTTTCAAAAATAATTAAAGCAGCATCATTAACAAGTGGCTGTATACTTAATGCTAACCCCGAATCAAAAGTTAGGAACATCTCAATAAGAGTTCCTTTATTATTGCTTAACTTACCTTTCATAATATTCTCCAGTGGTCTTGGTTTATCCATTTCGAGCATTTGACCAGAAAGCTGCGAATACCACGGAGATCCTAACGCTCACTTAAACGGACAAAAATTGTTGGCTATAATGTGGAGTAAAGTGGAACAAATCCAACTGTTTTTGTTCAGTTTAAAGTGCTTGTTAGGCAGATTCACAAACCCGACATTCCCAAGTCTCAACATATTCACTTGCATTACCGCAATTATTACAACGGGCAACGAGAGTCATATAGTTACATTCTGTGCACCTTGCAGTAACACCATGACCATGTCCTTGAATTCTGTCATACATCAGAGTCTGTTCTGATTCACACACATTACAATTTTCAAATTCAATTAAATCCTCTGACAAACGATAACCGCACGCATAACATAATAATTCATCGAGATCAGTGCGTGCCCATGTTCGACAATTGCATTGAAAACACTTGTGAACGGCCCAGCCTACCTCATGTGCTTTGTCTTCTGCTAATTCTATATAATCAGGGTGTTTGAGTAATTTTTTGAATCGATTCTCACCAATAAATTGAATTGTACTATCGTCCATATGTGAAAAACCGTTTGGCATTGATTCATCCCAATTTAAGGTATTAATAACCCGAATAAGGACTTCAAGGATGTCACTATCTATAAACTCAGGTAATTCATGTAATCCTAGGTGAGCTATAGAATTACGATAGTGCTGAAATTTTTTCAGTAACGGCTTAGCTTCGGAAAAGTAATCCATATTCATTTCGACATATTCTTTCGAATTCCAATACGGCTTTGTTCTCAATTCGCCTTTACATAATTTTTCTAGTAATTCATCTTCACTCTCATCATGATGTCTATTGTCAACAATAGCCATCCAACCTACATTTCGTAAGTGATATACTTTTGATATTACTTCAATTGCCCCTTGCACATTCAAGATAGACTGGACTATATCAACATCGTTTCTCACTGGAATAAGAATATGATCTAATGCGTGCTGAATAAACCTCCTACAGCTAATCATCAATAATTTTTCAAGCTCTTTAGATAATAATTCCAATGCTATATCCTTAATTTTCCTTACATTTTATTTTACGAATTCGATTTTCATACTCTAGCCAGTATCAGAAGATATGCGATCGTTGATCAATATAACCTATATAGTCTTATCTATATCATTCTACTATAGGATTATCACCCCACAAATGAACCATATTGAGTATGTGATGTATATCATATTCATTATTGATAAGTTAGATGATATTCATCATTTGTTTCTATTCAGTTCATTAAACATTGATTTACGGCTTATCACCATTATTATGGCTGTATGAATATACAGTTGTGACTACTTATGGCCGTTAGAAAACAAACAGGTGGAAACTGGATATGCGAATGCTACCCGCAAGGGCGGTACGGTAAACGTGTTCGCAAAAAGTTTTTGACCAAAGGGGAAGCCCTCGCCTTTGAACGGTTCACAATGCGTGAAATTGAAGACAAGCCATGGCTTGGTTCAAAAGAAGATAACCGTCGGCTTTCAGAATTGATTTCACTTTGGTACGACTACCACGGTAAAAACATCAAAACAGGTAAAATGTACCTGAACGTACTTTCTAACCTTTGTAATCTAATGGGGAACCCTATTGCTGCCAATTGTAGAGGTAAAGACTACACCCACTATCGCGCTAACCGTACAAACATCCTAGTCGGTGATGGTAGAGCCGTTTCCCCCCAAACTCAGAACCTTGAGCTCACTCTGTTAAAAGCGGTTTTCAACGAGCTAATTCGGGTTAAAGAATGGGAATTGCCAAACCCATTTGCAGATGTGAAGAAAATTCGTGTTGGTGATTCTGAATTGGCGTTCTTGTCACCAGAAGAAATTAAAGTGTTATTGGCTTTTGTCACTGAGCGTAACAGCCCAGAAGAAATGGCCAATGTCATTAAGGTGTGTTTAGCGACTGGCGCACGCATTATGGAAGCCGTTTCGCTTAAAGGCAGCCAGCTGTCTAAGTACAAAATCACGTTCATCAATACTAAAGGTAAACGTAACAGAACAGTGCCAATTTCTGCTGAGCTGTATGACGCTATTTATAAGCCTGGTAGTGGGCCGCTGTTTTCGGTTAACTACCACCCTATCTATATGCGTATTAGAAAGTGCTTTCCAGATTTGCCTAAAGGCCAAGCAACCCATGTACTGCGTCATACCTTCGCGAGTTACTTCATGATGAATGGAGGCAACATTCTTGTGCTCCAACGTATCTTAGGCCATCAAGATATAAAACAGACGATGGTATATAGCCACTTCTCTCCTGATCACCTTCAAGATGCCGTTACGAAGAACCCACTCAACTCTTTGTAAGTAAGCAAATTTCCCGTCCTAAAAATGGCGATAAAGTGGCGACAGAATGGCGGCAGAGGTGAATTAATACCGCCTAAGTTGCTGATTATTGCGTTATCTTGAGAATTGTAAGTCATTGATACTAACAGCTAGCCATTGATTTCATTGAAGTTATTTGTTTTTGCCAATAATAGCGATGGTACTATTGCCCCCTTCTTGTAAGGGGGCTTTTTTTGTTCGAGTTTCACTTATTAGAAGATTCACTAACTACCGCGACCACGTTCCTGTTGAGCTGGCTGTAATTATTCCCAACTTCGTCCCCAAGGCGACACAATTTTAATCTGGTTTACTGTTGCATGGAATTAACTAGATTCTTGAATATATGGCTGGTAAACATGGTTGATTTATCTTTACCAATTCCATGGCAAGTAAAACAGTTATTGGCAACCATTTTATCGGGCATTGTATTAGGGTTAGGTTCAGCCTGAAATGTGGTTTCCATGGTTATATTGGCAAGGCCCAGTGAGCCTCTTAAGTGAGGGTTTGCTTTACTACCGACAATATTACCTGATATCCCATCTGCAAAGTTATAGCCTTGAACACTTAACCAAATAGAGCCTGAATAAAAATAGTTTCCCCAGATACTATCATTCTCAGCAAGATTCTTATCCACGCTGTCATTTAGCTGTGTAATATTAGAAAAAGTATCTTTATCTTGCTCACGCTGTTCAGAGCTTGCACTTAAACTGACATCCGTGCCTAAATATGGCAAACCAGTAGGAACCCCATATTGAAACATTCTAAACGTATTATTTATAACCTTATCAGAGCCACCAACCAAGGTAACATCACTACCTTTAGAGCCAACTTTATACAGCGCATAATCCTTGACAGCACTCACTGCCTTGCTACTGTCGTAATACTTAGAGTTATCCGCTGGGCCTTCAAAATAATCTGGGGATAACATGCTGTGTTCAAATGTGGCCCAAATAAATTCTGGATGGTTTTCAACAATACCTACAACATGAATACCCAGTAGTGCAAAATTAGCCCGTTCTTTAAACACAGAGTCGTCTTCAACTAAAGCCTCTCGAACATAAAAGCGCTGTTGAATATCTGTGTCAGGATACAATAATTCCAGCTGAGCCATATCAACCCATGCAGCTTTGATTTCGACTGAACCCACTTCAAACTTGTCTCCAATGTTCACACCATTATTCAAAGCATCGATAGCTGATTGATAGAAGGTATCATTTACATGAATTGAATATCGAACTGGTCCTAAATCTTGCTTCGTACTCAAAACAGTACCGTCCGCTTGAGTAATGTCGTCCAATACCATCAGCTTTAATAACTTAGTCCCCGTTGGATTTAACATGTCATTCCACGGTTCGAAATAAGGCATCATCTTATTATCAACTTGATAAAAGTTCGGTCCAAACATAACCAGATCATCAGTCTTTGAATCAGTTTGCATCAAATAGAGAAATTTATTCCAAGACCATTGATGAAAGTTACAGTTGGTAGATTTATCCTCACCATCAACAAAAGCAAATGGACTTTCTACTCCTTCAGCTGGAGGGAGTACAGGTTGTTTAAACCAACTAGATTTCGCTACACACTCCCCCACTTCTGGATAATAGTCAGAGCCATAAGCTTGTATACCGAATACGATTAACGTTACCAGAATGGTTTTTTTGATTATATTCCCAATGTATTTCATCATTAATATCCCTTTCATTTACGCGTTATTATTAACATTACGACTAAGTCACAGTGTTAATAGCTTCTCCGCATCTAAATTTTTTGTATTTTAATAACAATCAATCTAGTCGAAATCGCACGAGTAAATTATTACGCCTTATTACACAAGGATAAGATTAATGATGTATAGCGATGAATTGATACATCATAGATTTCAAAGCGGAGGCGTTATGTGAAAGCAAATGGTATATCGTTTTTGATCTTCTCTGGGGAGCAAACATCTGTGGGCTAATACACATGGATTAAATAAAAGTACGTCTCCAGCTTTCAAGTCATAGGCTAGAAAATTGGCGATAAAACTCCACTAATTTTAGTGGCCAAGTTATCTTTAAAACAGTTCACATCCATTATGCTATCCCTGCTTCTTGCTATTGAGGATTCTCGTTACATTGCCACCTTATCCGTTAGGGCTAATTGAACAGCCTGCTCGGCATGGATTTCAGTTGTGTCATACAATGGTACTTGGGTATGTTCTTGTTGAATAAGTAGCGCGATTTCAGTACAACCCAATATCACAGCCTCTGCACCTTGTTCCTGTAATCCGTTTACAATGTTCAAATACAGCTCTCTTGACTCTGGACGAATAACCCCACGACACAGTTCATCATAAATGATGTCATGAACAATTGTCTGTTCATCGATGTTAGGTACAACAACATCAATACCAAATTTGTCGACTAAACGGCTTTTATAGAAGTCTTGTTCCATTGTGAAACGAGTACCAAGTAAGCCAACCTTATTAACTCCGTCAATAACTAACTTACTGGCGGTTGCATCTGCAATATGAAGAATTGGGATAGAAATCTCAGCCTCAATCTCTGGGACCACTTTGTGCATTGTATTAGTACAGATCATTAAAAAGTCAGCACCACCAGCTTCAACTGCTTTTGCGGCATTCGATAGTATAACGGCGGTTTCGTTCCATTTTCCTTCATGCTGTAACTTTTCAATTTCGTCAAAGTTTACGCTATATAAGCAAATTTTTGCAGAATGTAGTCCACCAAGTTCAGACTTAATACCTTCATTTATTGCCTTATAATAGCTGGCGGTCGACTCCCAACTCATACCACCCAACATTCCGATTGTTTTCATTTTTACTCCATAACTTGAACAGCAATATTATTGTGTATCAGCGTACACTAGGTCATACCGATTTAAAGATAAAATAGTAGGGAGTTTGGTTTTCTCAATTCACCTATCTCCCCATTCTATCACCCAATAAATCCAGCATTTGAGCCAACAAACAGGCCACAACGTCTTATTCTTACAAAGGTCTGATGAGGTTGGAGCTGCTAGCTATGCGTTTGTTGATGATCATTTTTACGTTATTCACATCCATCTGTCTCGCTGAAACAGAGCAAAGTACAGAAACCAATACAGAAGCAAACACAGAAACTGAACAGGTCGTCGCTAAACCCGCATTCACCGATAAACTACAAAACCTTGAAGATGAAATTGCGGTTCTCTATAAAGAATCACTGACTAAGACAGGCACTGCTAAAAATATCGTCGAAATGCAGATGCTTAAAAAAAACGATGAGATAAGGGCCGAGTTACAAAATCTCATCAACAAAAGAACAGACGATACAGCCCCCCAAATTATCAAGTTTGTCGATGACCAAGTCGAATACCTTTCAAGAGCCTCTCAATTTCTTTCCGAACAAATTAGCTCAAAACAAAAAGAACTCGACGAGGCAGAAGAAGAACAAAAACTTATCATTCAAAAAAACATTCAGGATGCGACACGCTTTTACCACCGTTTATTAGGTGATCAGTGGATAAATTATCAATGGCTCAAATTGTTAGACGTCCCTCACCCTGAAGAGTCAGAGGCCCTTATTGACGATATTGAGCAACGCCTAGACTTTATGTCAGCCATGCTCACTTTTGACAATCAACAAGAATCAGCTCTTCAAAACCAATTAAAAAATGCCACTGAGGCTGAAAAACCATCATTACAACTACAGCATATTCTTGCTCAAAGAAAAGTCGCCAGTGATATTGAGGGACTACAATTTTTAGTCGACCTCGGTAACAAAATGAAGCTAGATACAACTAGCTATACCAAACAACTGTTCGAGACAACGGGTAACCTCACCAATGAGTTGCTTGATATAAAAGTCATCTGGTCGATATTCACTAGCTGGTTTGGTGACATCAAAAGCTGGTTAATTGACAATACACCGCAATTAATGTTCAAACTCTTTGTCTTTTTAGTCATCATCTCCATCTTTCGTGTTTTGAAAAAGATCACTCGTCGTATGGTGACTAGAGCAGTATCCTCCCCCACTCTCCATTTGTCACAATTGATGAAAGACTTCTTTATATCAATGTCGGGGAATATCGTTTTTATTATTGGTTTACTGATTGCCCTTTCACAGGTAGGACTCGACCTCACACCAATATTGACCGGCTTTGGGGTTGCTGGCGTGATTATCGGCTTTGCCTTACAAGATACTTTATCGAACTTTGCCTCCGGTATGATGTTACTGATTTATCGTCCCTTCGATGTGGACGACTTTGTCGAGGCGGGTGGTACCTCAGGGAAAGTAAGTCATATGAGCTTAGTCAGCACGACAATTAAAACATTTGATAACCAAATATTAATCGTCCCGAACAGTAAGATTTGGGGAGATACGATAAAAAACATCACCCACGAGCGTGTACGCCGTGTTGATATGGTATTTGGTATTGGCTATAGCGATGATATTGAACGTACCGAACAAGTATTACTTGAGGTCATCACAGCACATTCAATGGTACTTCGCTCACCAGAACCCACGATAAAACTTCATACTCTCAATACTTCATCGGTGGACTTTATCGTTCGCCCTTGGGTTAAAACGGAAGACTATTGGGACGTGTACTGGGACATTACGCGTGAGGTTAAAATGCGTTTCGATCGAGAAGGTATTTCTATCCCCTTTCCACAGCAAGATGTTCACCTGCACATGGTTGATAAAAAAGCGACCGACTAATTATCGGTTAGGCTTCAATGTTTAAACCAAATAAAGCAAGCACCGCTATGCGATAAAATAAAAATGACGTAGGCTTAACAATCAGTTGAGACGGTATCAGTAAGATACTATCTTTAAGGTTGTACAACATTTTATATGACCTGAATACTCAATCGGTTGTCATTATTTTATGTTCACATGTACTACACCTTGATATATAGTAACAATGAAAAATAAAAACACCGTTCAATTAAAGTTATATATTGACCAGTTTACATTCAGGAAAAGCATGTTTAACTGGTAATCTAAGCATTATCATTGGGAATCAATTATGATAAAGAAACGTTATCTTGCTGCATTAGCAATGCCCGTTATCCTTGCAGCTTGTGCATCTAACGATACACCGGTAAACAATATGACAACTGACGCTGATATTGCAACTCATAACTGGGTACTTACTAAAGTAGATAATAAAGCAGTCGAGCTTCCTGAGCCATTTAAAGCGCCAAACCTACAGCTAACTGCAGATCTGAATGCGAATGGTCACTCTGGCTGCAACCGTTATTTCGGCCAAGCCGAGCTACAAGACGGTAAGCTGCGCATTGAAAAAATGGGAATGACTATGATGGCTTGTCCTGAACCAGCGATGGAAATGGAGCGCCTGATGAGCGCGACATTAATGGATTGGAGCACCGCAGACGTTGCAGGTAATCAATTAACGCTAACTGGTGCTGAGCACTCATTGACGTTTACTCGCTCTGCAGCAGAGTAAGCACAGCTCCCCCCTATTTTGATAAACGCCTGCATTGCAGGCGTTTTCTTCTTTTATTATCCCTGCAGATAATACAAAAATAAAACCTTCTATAACTAGCACAGACCAGCAACTGTTTCCGGCAGAGGTTTCGCAACCTTCATCGCTCTTACGCAGTTTCGTCCTGAATTTTTGGCTTGATAAAGAGCCACATCGGCATGATTAAACATTGAGTCTATGGTTTGATCAGTAAGGGTGTATAACGTTACAACCCCAATAGAAACGGTTACCACGTCAGATACTTTTGAACCTGAGTGTGCAATTGCAAGACGCTCTATCACCTGGCGGCACTGCTTGGCGACAACCTCACCATTTGTTGTATTTGGTAAAATAATGCCAAACTCCTCACCACCGATCCTTGCAAGCATATCTGCAGGACGCTTTAATACTCGCTCCAGCTCACCAGCAACGATGCGCAAACAACGATCACCAGCCTGATGACCATAGGTATCGTTAAACGCTTTAAAGTAATCAATATCAATTACCATTAATGCTAATGGTCGACCATCACGGCTTGCGCGCATAAATTCTCTTTCTAAACTTTCATCAAAGTATCGTCGATTCGCAATACCGACCAGTACATCGGTTTTGGTCAGCCTTTCCAATTTTTTATTGGCTTCATCAAGTGCTTTATTCTTTACATCAAGTGACAAGAGTATTTGATGATTTCGCTTCATTATAATAAAGCCATAAAACATCGATAAGCCGAACACTAATACCCCAACCGCAAACACCATCAATGGCAGCTTGGTTCGTTTTGATGTGAAGTACAGTTTAGTTGGGATAGCTTCAAATACCCACCTTCGCCCACCATCTTCAAGCACTGACTTTGAAACAATAAATTGATTCTCTGGCATCAGGTGTTCAGAATCTGTCAATTTATTATTAAAAAGCACTTTATTTGCATCACTTGCTCCCACATCAATTAGCTTAAAAGCCATGCCTTTCGTCTCTGCATCTTGCAATGTATTCGCTAGAATATCAGTAAGATTATAAACGCCCAGCACAAATCCAAGTAACGATTCTCGGCGCTTTTTCACTGTTTGAGGAGAGACAGTCTCATACACTGGCAACAAGATCAGTAAACCAAAGCTTGCTGATTCAGTACCGGATTGAACCAATTTTACGCCTTCTGATATTTGTATTTTGCCACTATCTGTTGCACTCACGATAGCATTAAGACGAATCGCATTTGATCCCAAGTCAAACCCAATAGCTGCTTCATTGCCATTTACTGGCTCAACATAATAAACCGGGTAATATTCATTACGAACGGAAGCTGTGACCATTTCACCAGAGGCAACACGCTCGGTAAATTTAAAATTCGGTACTCTTACGCCAGCTTGTTGTTCAAAGGTTTGCCGTTGTTCTTCCGTTACTCTTGGAATCCACTCTAATGCTTGAATATTCTGATGCCGTAAAATTGAGGATTGTGCGATGCTTGAAAATGCACTTGGCTCAAGGACCCCAGAGTTATCAAATGCCACTTTAATACTGTGTAATACTTCTAAATGTAATGCGATTTCCTGCGATAACGCATCAACTTTTTCTTGAGTATCAGACTCAAACTGTCGCTGAATATTTGAGGTTTCAACTTGATAAAAAAGTTTAAAAAGCACACACAGCAAGATCACCCCAGTGAGTATCGTGCATGTAGTGATAAAAAAAAGCCTACGATCCATGATGACCTTAATTGTCTATCTTTATCGTTTAATTAAAGACAATATTTTTTAATTTTCAAATACCTAGAACTCACTATCACATTGTTCGACGCAAAACTGAGACATTGGTTAAATTATTCTCGTTAATAATACTTTTTTTTGCTACCTAGCTACAATTGAATTGTATGCAACACACTTCCACCATTTGCTAAGGTAAGCCGTTATGAACAAGTTAATATTATTATCAGCTGTTGTGTTTTCTTTTTCTTCACAAGCATTTGAATTACAAGGAAGGGAAGATAATTATCATATTTCTGAGCAGAACGTGAAATATATAAAATCTGATTATAAACCGTCATTTAATGATATTCAGGGGCAAAGAGAAACAACCGATTTTCCAAAGCTAGACCCCAAATACACACCTTCAAATTACAAGCCATCATTTGATGATATTAAAGGGCGCTCTTAACGATTCTATTTTATAAATTGATCGATTTATGTCTATTCGAATGAATAATACCAAATAAAAAGAGCGCTAAGCGCTCTTTTTATTTATTCCATTCGCCAACACTAGTATTGACTGACTACTTTCAAACTAAACCGCTTTAGCTTGCCATTGTTTGCGTAACACTTTTGCGGCTTTGACCATATTGGTTAATGCATTTTCTGTTTCTTCCCAATTGCGGGTTTTTAATCCGCAGTCTGGGTTGATCCACAAGCGCGCGGCTGGAATCAAAGTCTCTGCTTTTTCTACTAAATCAACAATTTGCTCAACCTCTGGAATATTTGGTGAATGAATATCATAAACACCTGGCCCAATTTCATTCGGGTAATCAAATTCTTCAAACGCTTTCAGTAATTCCATATCTGAGCGTGACGTTTCAATCGTGATCACATCAGCATCTAAAGCAGCAACGGCTTTAATGATATCGTTAAATTCGCTGTAGCACATATGAGTATGGATCTGCGTTTCTGGCTCTGCACTTGCTGCTGAAATCTTAAATGCTTTCACTGCCCACTTTAAGTATTCTTGCCACTCACTGGCTTTCAGTGGTAAGCCCTCACGAATTGCAGGTTCATCAATCTGAATGACTTTGATGCCTTTATGTTGCAGATCCGCCACTTCATCCCTTAGCGCCAATGCAATTTGGTTTGCTATCGCTTCACGGCTTAAATCTTCACGTGGGAATGTCCAGCCCAGAATAGTTACAGGACCAGTCAGCATGCCTTTTACTGGTTTATCAGATAATGATTGCGCATAGCTTGTCCACTCAACAGTCATCGGCTTTGCACGATAGATATCCGAGACAATTACTGCAGGCTTAACACAGCGAGAACCGTAGCTTTGAACCCAACCAAAACGCGTGACGGCAAAACCTTCTAACTGCTCTGCGAAATACTCAACCATGTCATTACGTTCAGCTTCACCATGGACCAACACATCTAAATCAAGACGCTGTTGGCGTTCGATGGCATCTGCAATATGGCTTTTCATTGCCATGGTGTAATCTTGCTCTGATAGTCGTCCCGCTTTGAAATCACGTCGCTGAGTACGAATTTCCGTTGTTTGAGGAAATGAACCAATCGTCGTGGTAGGCAGTAATGGTAAATTTAATGACTGACGTTGTTTTCTTGCTCGTTCATTATATGGCAACTTACGGTCAGCTAAGGCATCGCTTATTGCTTGAGTTCGTAGGCTTACTGCTTTGTTATTAACACGTTCACTGATTGCCCTCGCCTTAATTGGCGCACTGTAGCGTACACAATCATCAATGGCGATTTGGTTTCCATCCAATGCTTGAGCTAGCAGCGTAACTTCACGGCATTTTTGCTTCGCAAACGCTAACCACTGACGAACTTCTGGATCGAGTCCTGTTTCTAAGTCTAAATCAATCGGGGTATGAAGTAATGAACAAGATGTTGCCACCCACAATCGTTCACCTAACTGTGCTTTTATTGGGGTGAGTGCTTCAAGTAATGCACTAACATCTGCACGCCATACATTTCGCCCATTAATCACACCCGCTGAAAATACCCAGTTATCAGGTAAAGCATCTGCCACCGTTTGAAGCTGTCTTGGTGCTGAGGCTATATCGAGATGTAAACCATCAACCTTTAATGATGTTATACGGTCTAGATGGTGGGTAACGTTATCGAAGTAAGTCGTCAATAACAGCTTGGTGCTTCCGTGTAGTACTTGATAAGCAATCTTAAACGAGTCAGCCCACGCTTTAGGCAACTCTAACGCCAATATCGGCTCATCAATCTGAACCCACTCAACACCCAAGTTAGCCAGTTTACTCAGTATTTGTTGGTAGGCTGTTAGTAACCTTGGTAACAACGAGAGACGATCGAAACCCTGTTCTTTTTCTTTACCTAGCCATAAGTAAGACACGGGGCCAAGCAGTACAGGTTTTACTTTGTGACCGGCTTTTTGTGCTTCAGCAACTTCTTCAAACAATTGCTGCCAGCTTACCTTAAACTCATCATCCGCACTGAATTCCGGCACAATATAATGATAATTAGTGTTAAACCACTTCGTCATATCAGATGCTGCACACGCACAACCTGTTGGTGCCTTGCCACGAGCAACACGAAATAGCGTATCGAGATCAGGAAAACCAGTCCGGTGCCTTTTAGGTACATGTCCTAACAGTAGGCTTGTTCCAAGCACGTGGTCATACCATGCGAAGTCACCCACCGAAACATACTCCAAACCGGCACCAGATTGATCACCCCAATGACGGTGACGTAACAAGCTACCCACTTCTTTTAATTCAGATTGGCTGATTTCTCCACGCCAGTATTTCTCTTGTGCAAATTTTAATTCTCGTTGGCTACCAACGCGTGGGTAGCCAAGAATGTGTGTGGTCGTACCCGCGGTTTCTGCAGTGTCTTTTTGTTCTATTATCGTCATCGTGATTTCTCTCATCCATGTCAGCGGTATTCCGCGTTGATGTATAAACAATGACCTACAGCCGAATCATGAGCAATTTCTAATACTTAATGATTAGCATGAAATATATTCATAATTATTAGAATCGAAAAAACAATAACACTTTAGCCGTCTAGATGTTTACACATCCAGCAATACACAGTACATTGGCACAAAGATAGGTTGCATACTCAACCTGTAGACAGACATTGAAGCGGATCTTCAGCTGCCTCTTTCAATCAACAACAAGGATGAATTTGCAACGATGATTGAAATAAAACACCTTAGAACGTTATCAGTGTTACGCGACACGGGCTCACTAACGGCAACCGCAAATACGTTGTGCTTAACCCAGTCAGCGCTTTCACATCAGTTAAAAGATCTGGAACAACGCCTTGGCGGCCAGCTATTCTTACGGAAAACCCGCCCAGTGAAATTTACGGCAGAAGGACAAATACTCCTGCGCCTTGCTGATGACCTGATCCCAAGAATAACCAAAGCAGAACATGAATTAGCCAGCTTAAAAGAAGATACTAATGGACGTTTACATATGGCCATTGAATGCCATTCTTGTTTTCAGTGGCTCATGCCTGCGTTAAAAGAATACCAAATACACTGGCCTAGTGTGACGCTCGATTTCTCATCTGGATTTGGTTTTGAGCCGATACCTGCCTTATCCGCAGGTGAATTAGATCTTGTTATTACGTCAGATATACAACCACGTAATGAAATACATTTCGAACCCTTATTTGATTTTGAAATGCGACTCATCGTTTCACCACAGTCACATCTTGTCGATAAAGAATATATAAGCCCTGAAGATCTACTTGATCAAACCATGCTGACCTACCCCGTACAGAAAAACCGCTTAGATGTGGTTAAACACTTTTTACAACCTGCTGGTATTGAACCGAATCATTGGAAACAAGCTGACAACACCCTAATGCTCATTCAAATGGTCTCGGCAGGGCTTGGTGTGGCCGCATTACCCAATTGGGCCGTTTATGATTATGCCCGTCAGGGACTCATTGTGAGTAAGCCACTTGGTGATGGACTATGGCGTCGTTTGTTTGCAGGAGTTCGAGCCTCAGAGCGAGAAAGGCATTACTTAGCGGCATTTTTTGCTACAGCAAAACAGCAATGCCAAACGCATTTAGAAGGGATAAAGCCTGCATAGTCGCAATTAATTACTAATTGCGACTATTTATATTAAAGAGATGAGACTATTTAAATTGATTATTGATGGGATCGTAGTGGTAACCCAGCGATTCCATTTTTTCATTTAACTCGTTGAAGTCGAGTTCGTATCGACTCACGAGCTCTTCAACCGTCGAGCATTCAAGACGCAGCCTTTCATTAACGATGCCCAGCACAATGTTTCCATCCATGCTCAACAAGTTATTGATCTCCATACCTACCTCCTTGATACCAATTAACCAAATATTGATAATCAATATAAGCATAGTCAGAGTTAAGCTGATTGAAAAAATCCGCGTCACATATCTTACTTTTCCTCTGCAATGTAAGAAGCCGAGGTAAGGTTAGACAAGCGCGATTTGTAGGCTCGCTGAAACAGCCATAAAACAAGCTGCAACAACAAGTTGCCACTTATTCACGACTTTACCTGTTAGTAAGTGCATCGCCCACACCAGTAAAGCACATACCATTAAGAGTAATGAGCCTATTACATTGCTGGTTAATTCGCTTAATGCTGCTTCACTCAATGAAGAAGACAACCATAAAATACACAACACGCTTAACATCGCGCTGGCAAACCCGGCGAAAGGCAGTAATCGATGAAATGCCTGTAGGCGAGTACGAGCTTGCGTTAATAGTAAATGCGCAGTCAGTGAGCCAAACAATACAATGGCACAAAGGCTCAATGCTGCACCTTGCAGCGTTAATACTGATAATAAACCTAACCAAGCAATAAACGCTAGCGCATCGGCCGCATAGAAAACCTTTAGAGGGCCAGCATCACGGGTTTTGCCGGTTTTAACTTTCAATGTGAAATAACCAAGCGCTACCATAGGTAAAACTGCAAGTGGCTGAGATATAGACGCAATAAGCCAACCAATAATCAGTACTGGTAGCGTTTTGTGTACTCGACCACGTTGCCCTGGACAGATATCGCCCTTAGTAAGAACGAGAGTCAATATAAGCTGAGCGCCAAGCAGCGCAGGAATAAGAAACATAACACCTGTGTTCATAAAACGGGTTCTTTACTATTTGTCGGCCAATTAATATGGTGCTGATAATAGCAAGTCCCGCTTACGATACCAAATCAAGTACACCCAAAAGGCAGCACCATACTGGCTATGCTTTTTTAGCATTATCCTCTGTGCATATTAACTTACTGGATCAGTATCACTGAAATAAGTTGTACTCTATAGGATAATGATGAGTCATAGTTTACACATCCCATTAATTACGGCAGTGAATGGGATTTTTGTACTAATATCGATGGAATCGATATAAGCGAGAATAATGCACGAAACACCGAACCAGATAATACGTTCTATAAAGCTATACATCCCTGATTTATGGAGTGCGGATGCTCATTCAAACAGCTTTCGCAATACCCGCAGTGGTTACCTTTGTAGCAGAGTGAGTATGCTGGGTTCTGTATGGGGAATACTTGTACTCGCTTGGCTACCTTTTGACTTGGCTTTTCTCCCCGAGCATCACAGTTACCCTATTATTTTAGTACGGACACTACTTGGTATATCACTTCTTATCCTTGCTAAATATAATCATCAAGTCACCTCGCTAAAGCATTCTAGGTCTTCCATAGTTCTAATGGTCATCTTAATGAATGCTTTTTACCTTTACAGTATGTGGGTGCTTGATTTTCCAACGGTTTACAGCGGCTATCTTTATGGTTACACGCTACTCCCTATCATTCATGTTGCCATGTTGACCGTGCTGCCGGTCACCCTGAAAGAGAGCCTGAGTTTACTCACTATAACAGCAATGAGCCAACTGACGGCTGACTACCAATCTACCCCCTTTATTAGCCCTGAAAACATTGCGAATTACTGGTTACAGACAACGTTAGCTTTTATCGTTATTTGGTCTCAGCTGTCGAAGTTGTATATGTTAATGCGGCTATACCGACAAGCAACACTCGATCCACTGACGGGGATTTATAATCGCCGAATGTTACTCCAACTTGCGCAAAAAAATTTAACACTCTGTAAAAGTAAAAAGCAGCCTTTCTCAGTATTACTTATTGATATTGATAAATTTAAACGTATTAACGACACATGGGGCCACAATACAGGCGACCATGTTCTGCGTGATTTTACCGATTTAATACAACGTCAGGTTAAATCAACCGATTTATTTGGCCGCTATGGTGGAGAAGAATTCGTCCTATTCTTACCGAATACTCCTTCACATATTGCACAATATATTGCCGAGCAAATGTTAACCAATATTCGCCAACTCAAGTTTCCTACCATCGAGGAAAACAATCGGTTCTCTGTTACTGCAAGCATTGGGATAACAAGCTATTGTGAAGGTGATAACATCAGCACGATGCTAGAACGAGCTGATCAAGCACTCTATACATGTAAAGATGCAGGTCGCGACTGCTCAAGGTTATTTTTGGCAAAGCGGTTCCACACAAAAGATCAGTGCCATACTGTCACGGTTTAATAATTACGGAAAGGCATTCATGATGGATTCTACAAACTGAGACTGGCTAAGTTTTACGCTAGACAGTCTCAATATGAAAAGTCAGCATATACTCAGAGTGGGAAAGACTTTTTTATGAGTCCAGCCGAATAGCATGCCAGTAATGAATAACGTAATAACAATGCTAGCCCCACTGGGCAAATCATAATACGCCGATGCAGCAACCCCTGTAATGATCCCCACACAACCAATACCAATACTCGCGATAAAAAACTGGCGACCTTTTATAGAGGAAGCACAAAGAGCAGGGATCACAAGTAAAGCAAACTCAAGATAAATCCCTGTCAGCTTCACCGTAATGGGCATAAGCAGCGCAAAAATAATGTAGAACCCCTTCCCTTCCATAAATTGTGGCCAGCGCAAAATCACAATTAGCATTAGCGCTGTTATTGTTGCCAGTGGCCAAAAATCATCCCACGTCGCCCATAATAGCTGCCCATTCAAGATGTTTTGAATGAAGTCCGCACCATGAGGATCCTTGCTAACCAAAATAATCGCTAACGAAGCCGATACCGCGAACAAACTACCAATTAACGGCTCAAGGTGCTGCTTATAACGCGTTTCGATAAACGCAATAAAAGAGCAAAAAAGTAGAGATAACCCCCAAGAACCCGCCATGCTGCCTAGCCAGCTGCCAGAAAATAATGCTGATGTATTTAACCAATAATGACTGACTACAGCACCAAGTGCTGCAACTTGGGCAACCGCTAGATCAATGAAAATAATTTGGCGCTTCAACACCTGCTGCCCTAATACAACGTTGCCGATTAAGGCGATAACCCCACAAGCAATGGCAGGTAATAACCATGAATAGTTCGTAATCATTTATCTAACATCACTAATAACTTATCGATCACTTCATCGTACAGCTCTGACAGCGATTGGCCTTCTGAAACAGAAAGTGGTAGTTCAATCATTGGCTTTTTCGTCTGTCGATGTAACCAGCTTGCTGGCCGTTTATCTTGATGAGTGGAATAAATTATCGCATCAATATCATCGTGATTTAGCTGGCTCAGTGATTGCAAGTGTGAGGTTGTTGGCGATATCCCCGGCTTTGGTTCGAGATCGGCAACTTGCTCGACACCTAGCCAGTCATATAAGTATCGATAAGTCGCATGGTACCCCACCACTTTTTGACCTTTTAATGGCTCAGCTTTGTCTTGCCAATCATTTAACTTTTTCACCCAATTAGCACGAAAGCGCATACCGTTTAGTTGATACTGGCCATGTTGCTCTGGATCTAGTGCCTGAAGCTTACGGGTAACAGCACGAGAAATCGCAATCATATCTTGCGCTGCAAATTGAACATGTGGATTGCCATGAGCATGAACATCTCCCATTGCACGGTCAACATGGTTATGGGTATCAAGCATCCTGACAAAATCAGAAGCATACAGCAGGCCTTTACCATTCTCTTGAACCGCTGGATTACCACTCCGGTTCTGTAGCATCGGCAGCCAACCAATTTCTAATTCGGCCCCCGAACACATCACCATATCTGCTTGGCGCATTTTTGCGATCAATGATGGTCGAGCCTGAACATAATGCGGGTCTTGCTTCGCAGTGGTTGCCGAAAAAATATCGGCTTCAGGTGCATGCTCATGGATAAGCGCTTGCCATTCCGGTTCGCAAACAAAAATATTAAGGGCTAATGTTGGGGCTGAAAAAATGGCTGCCCCCGCAGCCATCATTCTTAGCCCTTGCTTAGAAAGCATGAGCACCGTGTGCGCCGAATGTCATCACGTATTGTAAGGTGAACACATTATCAGTATTTTCTTTACTGCCGTCTTTTTCACTTTCTACACGTGAGTATTGAGCACGAATAGTACCGAAGTGAGATGAATTCCATGCAACCATCGCATCGAATTCTTTATCTTTTTGGTCATGGAAGCCTGTGTGGTCACCATGCGAATGACCATAGTAGTTTTCAGCCTCACCATAACGAATACCCGCCGACCAGCTTGGGTTAAAGCGGTAGACACCAGAAGCATAGTAAGCGTGTAAATTATCCGGTGCAGAATGGAATTTTTTATCCGCTAGGTTATCGAGCATCATGTATTCAGCTGCAAAGGTAAAATTGCGGTACTTGTAGTTACCATCTGGTGCCCATTTCCATACAAAATCTGCACCGTATAAATTTTCCCCCGTCATTGCTGCACTATGGCTATGGTCATGATCGTGGTCATGTCCACTGTGCCCATGGGCATGATCATCATCGAAACTATTCGCCTTGCCATTTTCATTACGTAAATAACTTAAACCAAACTGCCAACTTGACTCTGCCGATAAATCTCCTCCCATTTTCATGGTGGCACCGTACACACCAATTGTTGAGCCGTCTTCGATTGCAGACATCTTGTCACCGCTTAATGCCTCAACACCAAAACGTACATACAGATCCGTGGGTAGTACGACGCTCGCACGTACGCCATCATCATAATAGTGTGAACCAAGGAAGGTTCGGTAAGCTGCCGGGCGCTCAGCAAAATTATCTTCATGCATATGCTGGTTATTCAAATAACCAAAATCTGATAGGAAACGACCAGCTCGAATATTCACCCCATTTGGCATTGCTAAGGTTTCAATAAATGCTTCTTCAATCAGTAAATCGCTGTGATCACCATGACTCTCAAGCACCGTTGTTAGCGAGCCATAAAACTTATCATCGATGTTCGCAGACATATTAAGCTCGGTATGACCCAAGCCAAAGCCTTCCTCTCTTTCAGAGTTATTACGCTGCCCATCTTGATAATAACCATCCAACACCACGCCAATCTGTGGATTAGAAAGTGTATTTGCAGCAGCAGGTACTGCGACCATAGTACCGATAATAAGCGAGAGTATTTTCTTTTTCACAAGTTACATCCTAATTGTTATGTTATAACATCTCTTTTGTGGCGATACGTTATAACATAACAATCAGATCATCAAAAAATGAAATGTTTCATTTTGTTAACCGACAAATGGCTAAGGCGAATATTTAGAATCAATTCGCTTTATTCACTTACCATCGAATACTTTTTCATCAAACAATCACATCAAAGCGCGAACGAATGCTCGTTCGCTCATTAATGTGTGCTTGATCAAATAATAACCCTAAGAAAAGTGGCATATTTAGCAGCATAAAAACGAAGGAAACCACCATTTTCCTGATTCATGGACCAAACAATAAGCGAAAACGAACATGAATAGTTGGTTTGAAACAGATGTTGTTATTATCGGCGGGGGCGCGACAGGCACTGGTATTATGCGAGATTGTGCCTTGCGTGGGCTGTCTTGTATTCTCGTTGAGAAGGATGATCTCGCTTCTGGTACAACTGGGCGTAACCACGGCCTACTCCACTCTGGCGCCCGATATGCCGTAACTGATCAGGAATCGGCAAAGGAATGCATTCAAGAAAACCGAATTCTTAAGAACATTGCCCGCCATTGTGTTGAAGATACACAAGGCTTGTTTATCTCTTTACCTGATGATGATCTCGACTTTCAAAAGCACTTTATTTCATCGTGTCAGCAAGCCGATATAAACGTTGAACAACTATCACCACAAGATGCACTGCGCTTAGAACCAAACTGCAACCCAAATATGATTGGCGCAGTCAAAGTACCCGACGGCACGCTCGACCCATTCCGGCTTGCGGCATCTAATGTGATTGATGCCGTTGAGCATGGCGGAAAATTATTCAACCACACCCACGTTACTGGGCTCATTCGTGATGGAGCTACAGTGCGTGGCGTGAAATGCTTGAACATGAAAACGGGCGAGCACTTCGACATCCACGCTAAACAGGTGGTAAATGCAGCCGGGATCTGGGGACAGCAAATCTGTGAGTACGGTGATCTCTCCATTAAGATGTTCCCAGCTAAAGGATCGTTACTGATCCTCGATTACCGCATCAACAACCTTGTCATTAACCGCTGCCGTAAGCCATCGGATGCCGACATCCTTGTACCAGGAGATACCATCTCATTAATTGGTACCACCTCCGAACGCATTGACTACGACCAAATTGATGACCTGCATGTAACCAGCAAAGAAATTGACATCTTGCTGGAAGAAGGCACCAAACTTGCGCCAATTATGGCCAATACTCGTGTATTACGTGCTTATGCAGGCGTACGCCCTCTGGTTGCTGTTGATGGTGATACCAGTGGTCGAAACATAAGCCGCGGCATTGTACTGCTAGATCATGCTGAGCGAGATGGTCTTGATGGCTTCATTACTATTACTGGCGGCAAGCTGATGACTTACCGCATGATGGCCGAATGGACAACCGATCTTGTCGCGAAAAAATTGGGTAATACCGCACCTTGCATTACCCACGAGAAGCCATTACCAGGCTCTGAGCAAGCAAAACCAAAGAAAAAACCAACAGCCAGTTTAGCAAAGCCTGTTTACCAATCGGCCTTTTACCGTCATGGCGAACGCGCTGAAAAGTTCCTCAATAACGATAAGAAAAGTCAGGCTGTCATTTGCGAATGTGAAATGGTGACCTGCGGTGAAGTGGAATATGCCATTAAAGATTTAGATGTGCATAACTTAATCGATCTTCGCCGTCGTACACGTATTGGGATGGGGCCATGCCAAGGTGAGCTCTGCTCATACCGTGCTGCAGGTTTATTTTCTGAATTTGGCAAAACATCGGGCAATGAAGCCAGCCATTTACTAGAAGACTTTTTAGAAGAACGCTGGAAAGGGATCAAACCTGTTTTCTGGGGGGATGCCCTTCGCGAAGGTGAATTCACTTATTGGATCTATGAAGGCTTATTCGGTGTTAGTGATTTACCAGAACAACAGACATTAGAAACTGCGCACGAAAATACCGAAGAAGAGGTAGCACAATGAAATTTGATAGCATCGTAATTGGTGGTGGCGTTGCTGGGCTCAGCTGTGCGATACGTTGTGCTGAAGCTGGCTTAAAAACCGCTGTAATTGCAGCAGGTCAAAGTGCGCTACACTTCTCATCCGGCTCTGTCGATATATTAAGCCACCTACCTAATGGCAAAGCGGTTGCATCACCATTCAAGGCTTTTGACTTACTGGCAGAGCAAAGCCCCGAGCACCCATATAGTAAGCTTGGGTCTATCGCTAGCCGCGAGGCGATTAATTGGTATCAGGGCATGATGGAGCAATGTGGTGTATACCTTAGTGCTCAAGCAAATGAAGATAACCACTACCGTGTCACGCCTATGGGAACATTTCGTTCAACTTGGCTTTCTCAACAGACCGTTCATCAGTTTCCACTTAATGAACTTTGCCAAGGATTAACAAATGTTGCACTCGTCACTGTCGATGGTTTCCGCGATTTCCAGCCTCAACTTGCAGCCGATAACCTTGCTAAATTGCCACAGTTCGCTCATGTAAATATCAAAACAGCTGCTGTTGAGTTACCTGATTTTGACAATATGCAGCGTAACCCGTGTGAGTTCCGTTCTATTGATATTTCTCGTGTACTTCGAGATGAAGTTAAATTGCACGCCTTTGCCAAATCCATGATCCAACAGGTAGGCAAAGCCGACCTTGTGATTTTGCCAGCAATTTTTGGCAATGGCGATGGTGCTGCCACCATCAAGCTTCTTGAAGGACTAACCGGATTTAAAATTTGCGAGCTACCAACCATGCCACCATCACTTCTTGGTATTCGCCTAGAAGAAGCCATGAAATCACATTTTAAAAAGTTAGGTGGCTTACTACTGGCTGGTGATGAAGTGCTAAAAGGCGATGTCGAAGATAATAAACTAACCAGAGTTTATACACGCAATCATCATGATATTGCGTTAAGTGCAGATAACTTTTTGATAGCAAGTGGTAGTTTCTTCAGTAAAGGATTAGCGGCTCATCGTGAAAGTATTGAAGAACCTATTTTCGGTTTAGATATTGCTAAAAACTCTCACCGCGATCACTGGTATCAAAGCCAATTTTTTGCCAAAAAAAGCCACCCTTTTATGAAAATGGGTGTCAGCTGTAACCAACAACTTAACCCTTCTATCGCTGGTAAAACAATCAGTAATTTGTATTGTGCTGGTGCCATTTTAGCACACTACGATCCGGTACAAGAGGGCTCCGGTTCTGGCGTCGCGATTTCTACAGGCCATTATGTCGCCGAAAGAATGATCGCTCAATCTTGCCATCACGCAATGCCACATTCAGACACAATCGTAAAACAAGAAAGGACAACAGCATGAGCCTTCTTCAAAAAGACACCAGTTTTGATCAGTGCATAAAGTGTACCGTCTGTACCGTTTATTGCCCTGTCGCCAAAGCAAACCCAGAATACCCAGGGCCGAAACAATGTGGTCCAGATGGCGAACGGTTACGCATTAAAAGTCCGGAGTTTTATGATGAAACCTTGAAGCTATGCACAAACTGCAAGCGCTGTGAAACCGCTTGTCCTTCAGGTGTTAAAATTGGTGATATGATCGCAGTTGCCCGCGATAATCATGCAAAGCTCCCCCTCAATATCAAAACAATTCGTGATTATGTGTTAAGCCACACTGATTTGATGGGCTCAGCGGCCACCCCCTTTGCCCCTATCGTTAATACCATAACGAGCTTAAAACCTGTTAAAAAAATCATGCATAAAACCATTGGAGTGCATGACCATAAAAGCTTGCCAAAATATTCACACGGTACATTCCGTCGCTGGTACAAACAGAACTGTACCAGTCAGGCGCTATATCCGCAGCAAGTACACTACTTTCATGGCTGCTATGTGAATTATAACCACCCTCAGCTTGGCAAAGACTTCGTTAAAGTAATGAACGCCATGAGTATTGGTGTACAGCTACTGGATAAAGAGAAATGCTGCGGTGTACCGCTAATTGCTAACGGCTTTTTTGATAAAGCGAAGAAGAATGCACGGCTAAATGTCAAAAATTTCACCGCTGCGGTTGAAAAGTATGACTCACAAATTGTTTCAACGTCATCGACTTGTTCGTTCACGTTAAAAGAAGAATATCCAAATGTTCTTAAGGTTGATAACCATAAAGTTGCTGACAAAATTGAGTACGTCACTCGGTTTTTATTGAAGCAGTTCATGAACGGTAAAGTGCCGAAAATGAAACCGATTAATAAAAAGGTCGTTTACCACACGCCTTGCCACTTAGAGCGTACAGGCGGTAGCCTTTACACCATTGAGCTGTTGAAGATGATCCCCGGTTTAGAGGTCGAAGTGCTAGACAGCCAATGTTGTGGTCTGGCTGGTACCTATGGGTTTAAAACCGAGAACTATGACACTTCAATGGCTATCGGCGATAATCTGTTTAACCAAATCAAACGCTCAAAAGCTGACTTTGCCATTACTGATTGCGAAACCTGCAAATGGCAAATTGAAGAAAATGCAGATCTAGAAACTATTCACCCCGTTTCTTTATTAGCAATGGCGATTAATTAATGTAATACCCGTTTTCACCAAAGTAACACCCTACTGACAAAAATCTCAGGTTTAGCAGCAGTTCCCCTCATTTTGCTGCTATTTCTGGGATTTTTTACATTTCCCTCCCGTCTGATCCTATAGTTATAAAGTATGGAAAGTTTGTCTTGGGTATACATGAAGCTAGGCTAAAGCCCTACCAGCCTGTCGAGCCCTAAAAAGCAAATAACAGGAGAAAACTATGCGGGTGCCATCATTGCACACAATTAAAGCAAAATTATTACTTACCACCGTTCTGCTTGTCAGTACCATGATTGCTTTTGGCGCCTTTGAAGCCTTATCATTTAAAAAACTCGAACAACTACAATCTGCGGTTCAAGAAACTGTACATAGTAATTCCGACCTACTCACTCTTCGCCGCCATGAAAAAGACTTCCTTGCTCGGCTCGATCCAAAATATATCGAGCAGTTTAACCAACAGCAGATACAGCTTAGCCTAAGGCTAAAAAATATTAAGGCGCTTCTCGCTCAATATAATGACTCAAATAACGCAAAATTTGATAGCCTTCTGCTTTCTCTTGATAAATATTCCACACAGTTCAACATCATTGCCGATCAAACAATTCTGTTAGGGTTAACACCTCAAGAAGGTTTACGGGGGAACATTCGTAATGCAGCAAATGACGCAGAGGAAAAAATATTAATCACTGGCAATGAACTCCTCTACCGCATGTTATTAACATTACGCCGAAATGAAAAAGATTTCCTCATCACCAAAAACAGCGATCATATTGCTTCGTTCAACAATAATATCGAAAGCTTAACCTCCGCACTAAGTAACAGTGAACTCACGGTACGAGAACAAAAAACAATCCGCCGCAGTATCATCATGTACCAAATGATGTTTGATGAACTCGCCGAAGGTTTTACCACTATCGGACTGACTTACAATGTGGGTCTTTATGGTGAATTACGCAGTAATGTTCAGGCAGTCGAGCGTGATATAGAACAACTTGAAAAATCTATCATTAACAGCATTCAGGAGGAGCAACAGTCTGAAAAAGTCGCCTTGCTGGTTGGAGGTGTCTTATTAACGCTATTAATGGTGATCGCTCTCGGCACAATTAGCCGGAAGATCACCCGCCGCTTACACACCGTCAACCAAGTCATGAAAGACATTGCCAATGGCAACGGGGATTTAACCGTAAGAATGAATGACAAAGGCAAAGATGAACTTGCCGTACTAAGCCAATCGTTCGACCAATTTGCAGAGAAACTACAGTCTATCATTCAAAATGTAGCGTCTATATCCCAGCAGTTAAACACCAGTGCCAACGAATCAAGCGCCTCGGCCGCTAATAGCCTCAACAATGCCCAGCAGCAACAAAACGAATCTGCCAATGTGGCGACCTCTATTAATGAACTGCTAGCCACCAGCAATGAAATTGCTAGCAATATAACCGACGCTGCCGATTCCGCCGAGCAGGGAAAGAAAAATGCACAACAAAGCTTGGCTATTAGCCAACGAGCTGGAGAAGGCATTCAATCGTTGGCAGAGAAAATTCATACCGCACAACAACAAATTCAAACTTTAGAAGCTGAAAGTAATAATATCAACAAAGTGATATCGGTGATCCGTGATATTACCGACCAAACTAATTTACTGGCTTTAAATGCTGCCATTGAAGCGGCTCGAGCTGGTGAGTATGGTCGAGGCTTTGCCGTTGTTGCTGATGAAGTACGTTCACTCGCCCAACGGACTCATAGCTCAACAGAAGAAATAGAGCAAACGATTGAACGACTTCACATTGGTGTTGGCCAAAGTGTTTCACTTATGAAAGACAGCCAAACGTTGGCAATATCGACTGTTGAACAAACAAAAGAAGCCACCGATGCCGTCAATCGTATTACGGAAGCCATCACTGGTATCTCAGATAAGAGCCTGCAAATTGCATCCGCTTCTGAGCAACAAGCTGTGGTTTCCTCAGAAATAGACCAAAATATCATCCGTATTGCTGAACTGGCAACAAACACGGCAAGTGCTGTAGATCAGTCATCTGTAGCCAGCAAGCAAGTGACCGAAATGGCCAAAGAGCTCGATCATGTCGTGGGGCAATTCAAATTTTAGCTCTGAGAACTTGATACCTGAGCCTTGATACCTGAGCCTTGATACCAAGGTCTTGTTACCAGAGGCTTGGTCCTAGGGCGTTAACTAACGCCCTTTTTATCAGTACCAACGTCATGGTAATGGCTCTCATCTTTAGTGATACGTTGTAAACGAAAACATAACCAATAGATAATAACGTAGAGTGCCGATCCCCCGCTAATCACACCATCCCAACCATAGTGTTCCCAGCAAGCAATCAGGAAGAAGCCACCTAAACTTCCGCCGACATAATAGTGCACCAAATACAGTGCTGTTGCGGTCGCTTTAGATATTTGGGCGCGTTGACTCACCCACCCATATGCTAAAGAGTGTGTAAAAAAAGCGCCTGAACTGATCAGGACCAGGCCTATAAGCATCGTTGGTATTGATTCTATTAAGGCAAGCCACATGCCGAAGCCGCTAACAGTCGTCCCCATAACCATACCCGATATAGCACTAAAACGTTGCGTCCAGCGGCCACTCAGTTTTGCTGTAACCGTGCCACTTAAGTAGCACAAAAATATCATCGACGCCCAGCTCACTGGTACGCTATAAGGTTCAGCAACTAACCTAAAGCCCATTACCGAATAAAGGTTCACGAACAACGCAAAATTCACCCCGCCAATCATCATTGCAAACCACAGCTCACGATTACGTAAATGATGGATCACGCTGTATGTTTGGTTACGAAGTTGCCCTTTGGCAGGTTTAAAGTGCTGCTGCTTGGGTAATAAGCGGTATACCAAAATCGCAATGAATAGGCTAAATAGCGACATTGTAATAACGGCAACTTGCCACCCAAAACTATCGGCAATTAATCCGCCACTGATGCGACCGAAAATGCCACCTAATGAATTGGCACTAATATACCCACCGACCGCTAGCATTAAGGCTCTAGGCGTAAACTCTTCAGCCATATAGGCAACAGCTACAGCAGCAAAACCCGCTAAAGCCGCCCCCATTATGGCTCTCCCCAAACTCAGCGCCCATAACGAATTGAAGAACACCATCATGAAACCAATAACAGGGAGTAATGCTAAGCTGAGTAGCATAACTTCTCTACGCCCTATTCGCTCTGATAACACAGCCCAAGGAACCAGCATCACCGCAAGCGCAAGCGTGCCAGCAGCCACTAGCCAATTAACCTGCGTCGCCGAGGCCGAAAAGGCTTCAGCCATTAAGGGAAGCATTGGTTGAAAGAGATATAAATTACAAAATATTAAAAAAGATCCTAAGCACAAAGCCAAGCTAGCTCGCCGATACTCAGGTGTTTTTATATCTATCATGTTCCATTGCTCTTCAGTAATCCTATCCAAAAAGTAGCAATTTAAGCTTAATAATGAAAATATATAATAACTATAAGGATGATAAATAAAAGATATAGCCATGGATATTCGCCAGCTCACCTATTTCACGACGCTTGCACATACGGGTAACTTTACCCGAGCAGCACAAGCACTGAATATTGCACAACCGGCACTCAGTATCGCGATCAAAAAATTTGAAGCTCAGCTCGGCATCATTTTGTTTGATCGTAATGACCGCCGGGTCACCCTCACTCCAGAAGGTGAGGTATTACTTCGCCATGCTCGCTTGATATTACAAAACGTTCAGGATGCAACCACCGCAATGGAAGAGCTAAAAGGGCTCACCAAAGGTGAAGTAAAACTCGGGGTACCGAGTTCACTTGGGTCTTACTATCTGCCTGAAATTCTCATGGGGTTTAAGAGCCAGTACCCAGAACTAAAACTAACCATTGTCGAAGCTGGAACTGAAACGATAAGACAAATGTTACTCAGTAAAGAATTGGATCTTGGAGTCATACATTGTAGCCATGTACCCGAAAGCCTTTCAACGGAGCATTTAATTACCACACAGATGGTTGCAGCTGTCAGCCCAGACAACCCATTAGCGCAGTATAAAAGCATCAACTTTGATACTTTCTTTGAGCAAGAGCTCGTCATGTTCAAAGCTGGCTATTTTCATCGTGAATATATCGACCAAATCTGTAATGAATATAACTACAGCCCCAAAATCGCTTTCGAAACTAACTTATTGCCGATGATATTAAAAATAGTGCGTAATGATTTTGCCATTGCCGCGCTTTTAGAGATGGTGACCGAGCACGAAACCGGATTAGTTCCTATCCCCTTTGAGCACCCCGTTTACCTAAACATTGCCATTGCATGGCGGAAAGATGGCTATTTATCTGTTGCAGATCGTGCTTTTATGGAGTTTGTTAAAAAACACCACCAAATATAAATAATATTTACATTCAGATACAAGAAAATAGCAAGCTAACGCTTATTAACCCACTGTTTACTACGTGTTAGCTTTAGTTTGTATAAAATACATGCAAATAATAACATTTAACCAAATACAAACACCTGTTTATTCATTACTTTTCATTCTTGTAGCGCAAATACAACACACTACTTTAAATGCTGTTTCAGATCATAAAGTGGTACCATTTCTATCGTTCTACTGCCTCTTTTTAGGTAAATTTAAACCCAATTAATATGTAAGAATAGTTTTCAAAGTTACATATTTTTTCTTTTTATTTTACTTGTGGTTTAAGAGGATTTTTTCCATGTTGGAACTATTAATTGGCTTAGCAGTAACTGTTGCTGTTGGCTACTTCATTATCAAAGGGTACAAAGCTGCAGGGGTATTGCTAACAGCAGGTATCCTATTGCTATTGATCACTGGTGTGATGGGTATGAAAGTACTGCCTGACAGCATCAACTCGACTGGTAACTTTGTTACAGACTCACTGGAATATGTGAAGTACATGCTTCAGTACCGTGGGGGCGGCCTAGGTCTACAAATCATGCTACTTTGTGGTTTTGCCTCTTACATGACGCACATCGGCGCCAACAATGTGGTCGTTAAGCAATTCTCTAAACCACTTTCTTTCATCAAATCACCCTATGTTCTACTTGTTGCGGCTTATATCGTGGCATGTTTAATGTCGCTAGCGGTTAGTTCAGCAACAGGCCTTGGTGTACTTTTGATGGCAACCCTGTTCCCAATGATGACAGCAATGGGTATCTCTCGCCCTGCTGCGGTTGCAATCTGTGCATCACCTGCAGCAATCATTCTGTCACCAACATCGGGTGACGTGATTGTTGCAGCAGAAAAGTCAGGCTTACCACTTCATGTCTTTGCAGTAGAAACCGTATTGCCTGTTTCAATCTGTGCAATCATCGTAATGGCAGCGGCGGCATTCTTCTGGAATAAATACCTTGATAAGAAAGAAAATATCAAAATGGAAAAAGTTGATATTTCTGAAATCGAAGTAAAAGCACCAGCCTACTACGCAATTCTGCCATTCATGCCTATCTTTGGTGTATTCCTATTTAACGGCAGCACCATTGAGGGGCTAACGCTAGACATCTATACCATCGTAGTACTCTCTATCACCATTGGTGCTCTCGTTGATTTCGTTACTAAGCGATTCAAGGGTAAAGAAACACTAGAAGATCTAGAAGCATGTTACCAAGGCATGGCAGAAGCATTCAAAGGCGTTGTAATGCTTCTTGTTGCTGCGGGTGTGTTTGCACAGGGCCTTATGTCTATCGGTGCAATCGACAACCTAATCGGCCTTGCTGAAGCTGCTGGTGCTGGTGGTTTCGCCCTTATGCTACTGTTAACAGGCCTAACCGTTGCTGCTGCTATCGCAACAGGTTCTGGTAACGCACCTTTCTACGCTTTCGTAGAACTTGCCCCTGCACTAGCAGGTAAGATGGGCCTAAGCCCTGCTTTCCTTATTATACCAATGCTTCAGGCTTCCAACTTAGGCCGTACAATTTCTCCAGTTTCTGGCGTTATCGTTGCGACCTCTGGTATGGGTAACGTTAACCCGTTTGAAGTGGTTAAGCGTACTTCTGTACCGGTAATCTGTGGCCTGATCACCGTTATTATTGGTACTGTTGTGCTGGTACCAATGTACGCATAACACAAGCTTACGTTACCGCAGTGCCATTTAGATACACATTAAGAGGCAAAATCATACAACAAAGCCCGCAGCTTATGCGGGCTTTGTTAATTACTTGATTATTAGTTAGCAACCGTCTATTGCTAAAAACAGCTTCATACTTGTATATAATGGCTCATCGTCTTCAGGTACTGAACTGTAAGCCTCGTTCTCTGCAAGTAGATAACAACCACCATCTATTGTTTCTTGGTAATTATTTTCTTTTAGGCCATAAACAACTGATATTCCATCCTCCGAGTCATAGCCATATAAATCAGAATTCCATACCGCATCAAGCGAACTCAGCCTTGCTATTGGTAAGCCATCAATAAGATTAACTGACTCCCCTTCAATATTAATTTCAGCGTGCCCTTTCTCGATACCTTCAATAGCAGCCTTTCCAAAGATAATAGCATTAGCACCTTGCAACGCACCTTTAGCACCACTTAATGTAGCAACCCTTGCTTCTGATTGGATATTTAAAAACTTAGGTGCTGCTGTTACTGCAAGTATGCTCAGTACGACAATAACAACTACAAGCTCAATTAGAGTGAAACCTTTATTTTTCATTATTTATACTCTTTTTTGATAAATGGCTAATTCAAGTATTAGCTTTATCTCTAATGCGTAATCACCATCAAAGCCTATTTCAACACATGGAATATCTTGCGACTTATCTAACAGTCGATTGCTTACAATGCTTTATCTAGCATAATCACTGCCTATCATTTTTTGTTTAGACGGATTAATGGTACGCCATACCGCAGTTACAGACAAGCATTCTGTAACTGCAAAGGCGTTAGTATTCACGACGATACTTGAAGGTGTAGGGTAATAGGGTAATAGGGTAATAGGGTAATAGGGTAAATTTTACTTACTCACTAAAAACACAAACATTACAGCAGAAAAAATTCATGCCGTGGTTTCAATGGTTGATGAGATAGCAGAGATTGCCACTCAAATTGCAACAGCAACAGAGGATCTAGGGACGGTATCGGTTGAAATCAGTAATAATGTACACCAGATTTCTTTTTCATTTAGCCAGCACTTAGATCAGATAGAAGCCATGGAGCAAGCTGCCAATTCGTTGAAACCAAAATTACGATGTTAGAAGGACTAAATAAGTCATTTGGCAAAAAATGAAAAAAATTCGTATAAAACAAGGGGCGGAACCTTGTTTTTACATGAATTTAACCTAGAAGCAGAATTTATCGTCTATATTCGCCTATTAGCTTATATAACAAAAAAATGACGCCTATGCCCCACACTGAAAAAAGTGAACCGCAAACTATCTCATTGCAAACCTTGCGTTTTTCTGGGTCTGACTTAGCGGTTATAAACACCATCAATGGTGCTAAAAGCCAGCTGCGAGTAAAAGAAGCGGAGCTATTAAAACTACTTTGTCAGAAGTATCCGCATGTCGCATTACGAAAAGACCTTGCTGAAAGCATTTGGGCTGGAACGTATGTTTCTGATTTCACTATAAACCAAACCGTTAATGGCCTTCGTTCGAAGCTCTTTGATTTGGGTAAAAGCTTAATTATTACCGTGCCTAAACGCGGTTATAAACTCACCACCGAACCACAGTATGGTGAAACAGATAGCCCTGTTATTCCCCTTGCGGCTGACGATAACAAACAAAAGCCCGGAATTTTGTTGCACTCAAATTCTGAGTCAGTTGATACTGGTGCTGCCCAAAACACCAGCCAACCCACAGCCAACCTAATTCGCTCACCATGGCTATATGTTACAGCGTTTGTAGTCAGTGTATTTATTGTCACTCTTGCTCATTGGATTATTCCTGAAACGCCTGCTAGCTATATTGACCGAACAACGGTCTTGTTTATACCTACAGACGAAGAGCTTCCTTTCATTGAGAAAGCCATTGAATCAGAAAACTATCATTACATTGATAAAGTCAAAGAGACGTTGTATGGCTGTAAGGAGGACGAGACATGCATAAAGATCGCACCGTAGTTTTAACCTTTTTTATTGCCGTATTATTGTTTACTGGCGCACTTTTTTACATTAAAGATCGCATTATGCCGACATTTTCCAACTATCAAGGAATGTGGTATACCGAAACAGAAAATAGTGTGCGTTTTTATATTGATTTCGATGGCAACCATTTAGCTGTTTATGGGCAAGATAAAGATGCGCAAAAGTTCGATGTGCAATATTTAAGTCATTACCAAAAGGATGTTGATGGGCGTATTATTATTCGCCAGATTGATGCAAATGCTGACGATCCTGAGTTAAAAGCCAAACTCGATTTAAACACCAATGTGATCAGTTCAATTCGGTTACTGATTGAAGACGATGTACTCATTGCCAGCTTCTATAATGGCCACCAGCTCAAAGTCTACCGACTAAAACCTGTGCAGTAATGAGTTAACATACGTCTTTCCTCGTTTCTATTGATAACGGCTGTCTCTATATCAGCCGTTATCATCTTTGTTTAAAGCATTAATCAAACACTTCTTCTACGAAATCCTCTCGACGCTCCTCACGGCGGTCTTCACGACGTTCCTCTTTCCGTTCATCTTGTCGGTCGTCTCTGCGATCTTCCCTTCGGTCTTCACGACGTTCTTCTACACGCTCTTCATGCCACTCTTCTATATCAGCGTATGACACCGGTGAAAAACATAACGCAGAAACAAGGCCTACAGCCCAATGCACTTTTTTATTCATATTCGCCACTACCTACCTTCACTTTAAATAACACCCACAATGCATAATTGCTTATCAGCAAATCAGCATTGATATGAGTGGTACGAATCTTGAAATGAATAGTCGCGAATGGGCTGCATCTTAGCTAATTCAATATTTATTTTTTATACTTTTAAAAATAAATATGCAGTAACCCATTGTTAGGAAAGTAAATAATTAAGATGTAAAAAAAGAGGCTTAAGCCTCTTTTTTGTATGTAGACATTGTTTCTCTGAGGTAATAGCCATCACCAGTACCACGGCTCACTAAATCAACAGACTCAATAACATGAATCACTAGCGTTGAGTGCAGTAAAACCATCGCAATAGCACTAAGCGTAAACTGCTTAAATTTTATGTATGTAGACTCTGGAATACGGCCTGTCTTAACTAAGTAAATCAAGACAACCCATTTGAGTAACGAAAAAATTGTGTACATGACTCTCACTCAAATTTAAAAGTTATGACTATCCATTCGTATTCAAATTTAGCTCAACGTTACCGTCCCCTGAGCTATAAGCTATCTCGCCTTTTTCACCGAAGTAAGAATAAGTACATGTTTTGCTTCTTCGTTTATATTTAGTAAGCAACTCGTTATTATCCGCGTTACGCCTAACTGCTTCAGTACCCTCTATCAATGTATTCCAAATGTTAACGCACTCACGTTTATTTTTCGCAAACGGATAATCGTATCGATTTTTCTTATGAACAAACTGTAAGGTACTGCCATTAATAGTTAAAGTACTCGGCTCTCCCTCTAGCTTGTGTTTGCCATATATTATCGCTAGCGAACTTTCAAACGCACTTTTCATACCATGAAGAGCCGACTCATGTGCATCATCATCCAAATCTAAAAATCGTGGTGCAGCTGTAACAGCCAATATCCCAACGAGCACCACAACAATCACCAACTCTATTAATGTAAAACCTGCGTGATTTTTCATACGACTCTTACTGCTTTAGAGGAATGTTCATCCATGAAGGTGAACACATTGTAAAGCAATATACCGCTATCACTCAAGGCGATAAACATTTATACAGAATATTAATAAGGAAATAAGAATATTACATCTGTAATAACAAGCATTTGTTCGCCCTTACTGGTTAACATAACGGCGTTACTAGCCGGTCCTAACACTCCCCTCAAAATCAGTAAAATTTAAACATGGCAATAACCATATCATTTTTATTGATACCACTGCATCATCTATGACATAATGCAGTCCTTCTTGATGTTTAATACTTATCAAGAAATCTACGTTTACCGTCGTACCCTTTTTGTACGACGGTTTTTTTTGCCTTATGAAAACCAATTCAAGACAAACCAGCTTCACCCATATAGACACAACATCAATCAGAACTAACATTTGCGGGTTAACTTCAATACCGCGCGGCTACTTAATCGCACGTTATCCATACAGAAAGCATGGATTAAAACCAAGTATCAATAACTTATAGTCTAATTTCGTCCAACCAGTCTTAAGAAAATCATCAAAAAACAGAAATTGATGTAATACCGCGTGAACATGTTAAACTTCCTTCCCTTTTAAAGCCCTATACTACATTTAGCGTTACGACGATAAGTGCCAATAGAACCAATTGCTGGCAGGGTTTAAGTACATTTACAGCTACTAAATGGGGCATTCGAATGCAAGACAAGCCCATTGAATATGACCAATACTGAGCCTGTTGTAATTCGCTCCTTATTAAAGAATAAGACCGTTTGCATATAGATAAATGTCCCTATATGCCCCTAATTTAAATTAGTTTAATGTAAGAAGATGATTACAAACAAAATTAACGAATATCCAAAGTACTGGGCAGAATGCTACGGTGTAGCACCATTTTTGCCAACATCTCGTGCGGAGATGGATGCGCTCGGCTGGGACAGTTGCGATATTATTATCGTGACTGGTGATGCCTATGTTGACCACCCAAGCTTTGGTATGGCGGTTATTGGCCGCTTGCTAGAGTCTCAAGGCTTCCGTGTCGGTATCATCGCTCAACCAGAATGGAATAACAAAGACGCTTTCATGGCCCTAGGCCAGCCAAACCTATTCTTTGGTATTACCGCTGGTAACATGGACTCCATGATCAACCGCTATACCGCGGACAGAAAGCTTCGCCATGATGATGCTTACACGCCAAATAATGAAGGCGGAAAACGCCCAGATCGTGCCGTATTAGTGTATTCGCAACGTTGCCGCGAAGCTTATAAAGAAACACCTATTGTGCTTGGTGGTATCGAGGCGAGCCTACGTCGCTTAACACACTATGACTACTGGTCAGACAAAGTGCGTCGCTCTGTTATTGTTGATGCCAAGGCAGATATTCTACTTTTTGGTAATGCTGAACGTGCATTAGTCGAAGTTGCGCATCGCCTCGCTAAAGGCGATTCAGTTGATGAAATGAAAAACATTGCCGGCACCGCTGTAATGTTAAAAGAAATCCCTGAGCGTTTTCGCGAGATTGACTCTTCACGTATCGAAAAACCGGGCCGTGCAATGCCAATGCCGAACCCATACGCAACAGAAGAAGAGTGCAAAACCAAGCAAAGTGGCGATGCAAAGGCTGAGCCAGCAGCTAAGCCAATCATAGTAACGGCTTCTCGTCATGATCCGAAGAACTCAGTTGTTCGCTTACCATCATACGAAAAGCTGCGTAACGATCGTATTCTTTACGCACATGCTAGCCGTGTTATGCACCTTGAAGCTAATCCATACTCGGCTCGTGCATTAGTACAAAAACACGGTGATCGTGAATTATGGGTAAATACGCCGCCAATCCCGCTAACCACGGAAGAAATGGATTTCGTGTTTGGTTTACCTTTTGCGCGTGTACCACACCCTTCTTATGGTAAAGCAAAAATTCCTGCTTACGATATGATCAAAACGTCGATCAATATCATGCGGGGTTGTTTTGGCGGGTGTAGCTTCTGTTCAATCACAGAGCATGAAGGCCGTATCATTCAAAACCGCTCTGAAGACTCGATAATCAGCGAAATGGAAGACATTCGCGATAAAGTCCCAGGTTTTACGGGTACAATTTCTGATTTAGGTGGCCCAACTGCGAACATGTATCGCTTAGGATGTTCTGATCCTAAAGCTGAAATAAACTGCCGTCGCCCATCGTGCGTATTTCCAAAAATTTGTGAAAAGCTAAATACTGACCACAAACATACCATTGACTTATACCGCAGAGCGCGCCAAGTAAAAGGTGTCAAAAAAGTAATGATCGCTTCTGGTGTTCGTTACGATTTAGCAATTGAGTCACCGGAATACGTTAAAGAGTTGGTTACTCACCACGTAGGTGGCTACCTTAAAATTGCACCTGAACATACTGAAAAAGGCACGCTTGATCTAATGATGAAGCCGGGTATGGGCTCGTACGATCGCTTTAAAAACCTATTTGAAAAATACAGTAAAGAAGCAGGTAAAAAACAATATCTGATCCCTTACTTTATTTCAGCTCACCCAGGCTCAACCAATGATGACATGCTTAACTTAGCATTGTGGCTGAAGAAGAATGACTTTGAGTGTGATCAAGTTCAGAATTTCTATCCATCTCCAATGTGTAATGCAACATCAATGTATCACTCAGAAACAAACCCACTTAAGCGTGTTAAGTACAAAAAACGCGAAGAGTTATTTGTTGCAAAAGGTGAACGTCAACGCCGTGTACATAAGGCGTTATTACGCTACCACGATCCATTAAACTGGCCATTGATCCGCGAAACACTGATCAATATGGGTAAAAAACACCTTATTGGTAATCGCGATAATTGCTTAGTGCCAGAAGAAGGTTCAGAGCAAGAGGATCAGTTGACGCCAGCACAACGCCGTCAATCGGGTCGCCATGGTGCGAAACGATTTGCAACCAAACACCCTAACCAGCCAGACATCCGTAAGGACGGTAAACGTGGTAATCAATCACGTAACGGCAACGGCAACGGCAACGGCAACGGCAACGCAAATGGTAGTAAACGTGGTGGCCAAAATGCTAAAAACGGAAATGGTGGCAACCAAAGCCAATCAGGTGGTAATGGTCGTCCATCGCAGCGACAAGGCGAGCAATCGCAAGGGCAACGCAAGTCACCCAATGGCGGCTCTCGTCCAAATCGCAATGGCTCGCAAGGCAGTAAACCTAACCGCTCACGGGCGCGTTAAGCGTTAAAACCCAATAGGCTCGCATCATGCGAGCCTATTACTATCAATATCAATTAAATTATCGATATTGCTAATCAAAACATTTAAGCCGTTATTCTCAGCGTATTAGTTCCGATCCCATAAAAAACACAATTGCAGCAAGAACCAGTACACCAAATCCAATCAGCACTTTCTTTTGAGCATTTTCATCAAGGTATTTGGTTGCTAATGCCCCTAGCAATAACAAAACAATGATTACGCTTAGCTTTAACATAGTAATACCAACAATATTGACTGCAATAGTAAAACAATAACATAGCTATTGATGGCATATCGTTATCAATATCAACCAAATGGTAACCGATTGTATTTATGTTACCTGAAAGACCTCATCCACGTACCCAGCGCAACATTTTGGGGAATGTGGTGTTGCTATCGACATTCCGACATGTAGGCTCTACGGTCATACCAACATTTTGCAATAATGGCACTCCCAAAAACCGGCACTCACTCCAGCGCTCGAGTACTTGGTAGCAAGGTGCATTGGAAAATGAATACAATAATATATCAATACTCAATTCTAAATGGTGTATTGCCGCCCAACACCAAGCTAGTGCCATCATATTGTCATGGTTATCATTGCATTTGGCGCAACTTAGCCGAAAACGTTCTTCTTCAGGTGTAATTGCAATCAAAGCAGCCATGAACAAGATCTCGCCAGTTTTTACTTCCCTATTAGGCTGATGTTGGAAATAAATACGCCCAGCCTTAATCCAGCAATGGCTTTCAGTACTTGTTTCACCCTGTTTTTTTTCTATAATCGTTAAGCCTATATCCTGAATAAACTCCGTCACTATTGAAAAAGAATAGTAATGCTCTTCTAGATACACTTTTGTTCCAACTTCCTTTGTTTAACTAAAAGGGTTAATAACATTAAATTTCAAACATTGGATATGGTGCTAACTCTGGCACTATCATTTGTAATTCTTTTTCGTCTTCAGCTAAGTCTTTAATTGAATCACAAAGTTCATTAGCTTTATCTGCTACAGCACCTGACTGCTCATGAATTTGGTCTTGCAGTCGGCTTTTTAGCTCCGAAAATTTGGTCTGAAGTTCTGAAAAGTTAATTTCCCCGTTTTTCATTTCTTCAGACAACGCCGCAAATAAACTGCTTATCGACTCAAGGCTTATGTGTTGGAGTGCTTGTTCAAACTCTTGTTTCCAGTCACTGTCAGACACTTCAAAAATATGTGCTGGCATAACAAACTCATCGTCCTGATAGAACTTTTGCCGTGCTTTATCACTGTATTCTTGTATTAGGCTTTCGACATTTTCAAACGATGCTTGTGAATCAAAGCTCGCCGAAATTTCCTGTAAAATACCATTTGCCACATCGGCACCATCATCTGCAATATCAGCCATCTGAGGTAAGTAATGCTGAACATTTTTACTATAGACTTCCAAGGCTTGCTGCTGGAGTTCCGATAGTTCAATTTTCTCACCATTAATAAACAGTTGATATTGTTCATCAATCATCATCTTTGGCACGCCATCTTGATAGACAGATACCTGTTCGCTGCTAATGTGAATATCATTCGGTACCGCCACTGGGCACGTTTTAGCTGCGAGTCCAAAGGAAGTAACCAGTAAAGGAATCGCAATTACAATGATTCTCATAGCCAATCTCTTTATTGATGATTTTTATTGCCATACTTTCACATTTTTTGTGTTCAACAACAAGCTTCAGCCTCTCTGTTAGAGAAGTCATTTGCCATTAAATAGGTACTTTGATGTGTCAAAATATTAACGATGAATATTTAATGTTGATAATAATGCTACTGAACTCTCTTTTACGTTGATTTGAGTAAAAAACGACCGTTCCGACACGTTTAAGTGGCAGACTCTCCTATACGGCAAGGCGGCTCTAATACCGGTTTATCGCCGTCGATGAATAATATAAACTCCAGTTCAAATACTAAGTAAATACCATTGAAACACGCCTTGTGGTAATTTGGGTATATACTACCGTTGTCATTCATCAAGTTAGGTTAGCTGTGGAAAAAGTCGCTATTTTTGTTGATGTTCAAAACATCTATTACACCGTTAAAGACACCTACGGTTGTAACTTTGATTACAATGCATTCTGGGCTGAAGCTACCCAAGGGCGGGAAGTCGTTGCTGCCTACGCTTACGCAATTCATCGTGGTGATGAAAAACAGCGTCAATTTCAAAATATACTCCGTGGTATCGGCTTTGACGTAAAACTCAAACCCTTTATTCAACGTAGTGATGGCTCGGCAAAAGGTGACTGGGATGTAGGCATTACACTTGATGTTATTGAGCATGCACAAGATGCCGATCGTGTGATCCTACTTTCAGGTGATGGTGACTTTGATTTACTGGTCGACAAAGTACAATCTAAATACGGTAAAGATGTAGAAATCTATGGCGTACCGGGACTAACCGCAACGTCACTCATTAATACAGCACGTTTCTTCCGTGAGATTGAAGAAACCCTATTGCTCGGACAAATCCGTAAATAGTGGTCTCCTATATTCAATAATAAAAAAGGAATTAGCCATTTGGCTGATTCCTTTTTTATTCATCACTCTGTTAGCTCGAGCTTTAACTCTTTCAATGCACCAAACATCATTTTAATCGGGACTATCACAAAATAGATAGAAGCGATAACGACCATCGCAGGATCAGCATATGCTGCATACTGTGCATGTCCTACAACCACTAATAACGACGCGACAACAAAGCCAACCATCACTGCCCCACTAATCACAGTGTCCATCAGCCACTGCTTTGATTCCGCATCCACCAGCGCAGAGTTTGCACGTTTGCCGTACTTCTTTAATACCCAGTATGATGCACAGCACCCAATGACATTGATGACACCAAACAGTAAAGCCAAGCCTGTATTCACCTCACGGCCACCACTCATAATAGCCAGTACCGCAGAATAAAATGACACGACACACATGAGTGTTATGACTAACCCCTTAAATGCGATTACGGCGGGTTCGATAAATGCAGCGTCACGTTTGGCATTTTTACGTACAGGAGAGTGTATATAAGACGCTGCTATCAACGAAATAATGGTCAATGACAAACTAATAAATGAGTATGCGCCATCAAATACAATAACAAGTGAATTCATCCATAAACCCAACCCGATCCCAAGTAAGGCAAAAATAAACGCAGACACGGTAGAGAACTGTAATAATTTCCGCTCTAAAGATACAACGGTATGCTTTGTCATTTTAAACCGACAGGTTGTTCGTCTGCCGCCTCTTTCTTAATTACTTTATATTGCATACTACTGGGTATTACCGCATGATTAAAATCACTCAGCGACGTAATTTTCGTCGCTCAATCTAGCTACTGCTTTTACGACATAAATAACGGGTATAACTGGTATCACAATAACGTTTGAGGTCTAAATATGAAAATAACCCAGATTGAGATGTTCCTGGAAGCAAGTGTTTCAAACTCAATATCAGAAGCAAGTAGAAAGTTAGGTAAAAGCCGGACAACAGTTAGCTCTACCATTAACTCTCTTGAAGATACGTTAGGCGTTGAACTCTTTAAGCGATCTGGCAACCATGTTGAACTAACGCCTATCGGCGAAGCGATTAAAAATGACTGTGAACGTATGATGATGATTGCTGGCGATATCAATGCAAAATGCCAGCAACATTTGGGGGGGGTAGAATCCGCTTTAAGGATCGCTCGTGATGATGCCCTGCCAGAATCATTCTGGCGTCAACTTGTTCATAAAATGAGTTCAGAATTTCCCAATACCAGCGTCTCTGTTTATGTTGCGCCACCGCCTGAGCTTGACGGCATGGTTGAAGAAAACAAAGTAGACGTGGCATTTTGTTTGTTACCCCAAGCAGAAAGCCTATCAAAGAACCATTATTTAAAATTAGGACAGATACGGATGATGTCTGTCGCTCACGCGAATCACCCTTTATGTCAGCTCAGCAACGTTGTTAGTTCTGATTTAGAGCGGTACACGGAGTTTGCGTTATCCGCTTTTGATGATGAAGGGCTAAAAGCCGTTTCACCAGCGTCAAATAATTATATTGCCTTACCGTTCTATGAACATTTAAGGGATGCGGTATTAGATGGAAATGGTTGGTCAATCGTCCCTTCAGTGTTAATTAATACATCATTACGTGACGGCACGGTCAAGGTGCTCAATCATTATCAATCAATGCGGCTGCAGCCCTACGGCGTCATACACACAAGCAACAGCCAACAAGGCGCATTAACGTATTGGCTATCCGAAAAGATTGAACACTACCTAACTGACCATATGCCCAAGTAAACCCTCCCCCTAGACATGCCTTGATATTGCTAATTGCTAATTGCTCAAAGGGGTAACCTTGAGGTGCTACTGCACCTTCATTCTCATAAGACTGTTTCATTAATGAACCATCAAAAAAGCCGAAATGCTTCCTATACTCTCACCAGTATAAAAATAATTTCTTATTTATTAGGGAATAGTAAGGGAATCATAGTTATGATGAAAAAACTGGTCGCAGAATTTATCGGCACATTTTGGTTAGTGCTTGGTGGCTGTGGTAGTGCAGTACTGGCTGCGGCATTTCCTGATGTCGGAATTGGCCTGCTGGGTGTTTCACTTGCCTTCGGTTTAACTGTTGTCACCATGGCGTATGCCATTGGGCATATTTCAGGGTGCCACCTAAACCCGGCAGTTACTGTTGGTTTATGCTCTGGTGGGCGCTTTCCTGTAAGCGAAGTTGTCCCTTACATATTATCGCAAGTACTTGGGGCGATAGCAGGCGCTTACATTCTTTATACCATAGCCAGCGGCCAAGCTGGGTTTGATCTAGCTGGCGGCCTCGCGTCAAATGGCTATGGTGATCATTCACCCGGTGGCTACACAATGGTGTCTGGGTTTATTACAGAGTTTGTCATGACGTTTATGTTTCTCATCGTCATTCTTGGTGCTACCCACAAATTAGCAACACCCGCCATGGCAGGCCTTGCGATTGGTTTAGCCCTCGTACTCATTCACCTTATTAGTATCCCGGTTACAAATACTTCGGTAAATCCAGCCCGTAGTACTGGCCCCGCCCTACTCGTTGGCGATTGGGCACTCGCTCAGTTATGGCTATTCTGGCTTGCGCCAATACTTGGGGCGTTTGTCGCAGGGATTGTTTACCGCTGGCTGAGCCCTAACGAAGAATAATACCGAAAAAAAGCGGGAGAAGCACAAGCTCCTCCCGCTATACACGCAAGCTAAATATAATGCTAAATGGCTTTAGTCACTTGCAATAATACCTGTACAGGGTGCTTCATTTTAATGTGCTCAAAACGTTTAACTTGGCTTCGACACGAATAGCCCGTTGCCATGCAGCGTTCTGGGTCAAGTTGCTCAAGGTTTGGTTGCCAACTCAAGTCATATACGCCGCGTGATGTTTCAAGTTTGTCTTTCTCATGCCCGAATGTACCCGCCATGCCACAACAGCCAACGGCTATCGATTTAAGGCTTGTACCAAAGTGGTCAAATATTGCCCCCCACTCTTTTTCAGCATTAGGCAACATGGTTTTCTCGGTACAGTGGGCGAATAGATACCAACTGTCTCCATTGCGATTAGGGTAAACCGGTAATGAGGGTAACAATGGCAGCAACCATTCATGCGCTGTCAGCACCTGAAAATCGCCACGATTATCGGCTAGCACTTCGTTATATTCATCTCGGTAACAAAGTACCAAGGCAGGATCGACACCTACCATTGGGATCTCAAGTTCTGCCAGTTGATTTAAAAACTCCGCAGTGTTCGCTGCTGTTTTGGCAAACTGACGCAAAAAACCTTTTACATGCTGTGCTTTACCATTGGGCTTAAATGGCACAATCATCGGCTTTTTACCAATCTTGTCACACAACTCAACGAAGTCTTTCACCACATCGGCATCATAGAAACTGGTAAACGGGTCTTGGATGATCAATACATACTGCTCACGCTCTTGCTTTGATAACGCTTGCAGCCACTGTAAATCAAACCGTGTAGCATGGTGACCATCAAGCCCTTCCATTAATGTAGGTACTGAAAGTGCAGGCATATCAACATAACCTATCGACTTCTCGGTCAGCTTTTTCGACCAGGCAGGCCGCATCATGGCATTAAATGCCACAGGGGCTTTTGCCATTAATGGCAAATAGTTTTCAACATAAGCAACCAGATAGTCTTTCGCCGGTCTTTGATAACGACTGTAATATACGTTCATAAACCGAGAGCGGAAACTTGGTACATCGACTTTTATCGGGCATTGGCTCGCACATGCCTTGCAAGCCAAACAGCCATTCATCGCTTCCATAACTTCATGCGAGAAGTCATAGTCTTTACGTTTCGATCCAAAGGTATTTCGCCAACGATCAATGATCTGCTTAACAGTGGGCGAACATGCCATAAGATCGTTTTCTATTGCCACCGGATCAACACCTTGATCGGCCAGCAACCTCAACCATTCACGAACCAGGCCAGCTCGACCTTTTGGTGAATGACGACGATCCGCTGTGATCTTCATCGATGGGCACATTGGTGAGCTTGTGTCATAGTTGAAACACAAACCATTACCGTTACATTCCATCGCTTGCTTGAAGCTATCACGTACCTTTACTGGAATTTGACGATCATAAAACCCACGCTTGACACCATTTACTTTCACTAATTCAGCTTGGCTGTCTAATGGCGTACAAATCTTTCCTGGATTCATGCGGTTATTGGGATCAAATGCCGCTTTTACGCGTCTTAATTCAGTGAAAAGCGCTTCACCAAAAAATTCTGGGCCGTATTCAGAACGGTAACCCTTACCGTGTTCGCCCCACATCAAACCACCGTACTTTGCCACCAACGCAACAACCTGATCGGAAATCGACTTCATCAGGCGCTCTTGCTCAGGATCGCATAAGTCTAATGCTGGACGTACATGTAAAACGCCAGCATCGACATGGCCAAACATGCCGTAATCCAAATAATTATCATCGAGCAACTGACGGAACTCAGCAATAAAGTCAGCAAGGTTTTCCGGTGGTACACACGTATCTTCAGCAAAAGGAACAGGTTTTTTGCGCCCTTTAGCCGCCCCCAATAATCCAACAGCTTTCTTTCGCATACCGTAGATTTTTTGGATACTCGCTAACTCATTACACACCTGATAGCCAATAATGCCGCTCTGTTGTCTCTCCATCAAGGCATCTAATTGATGACAAAGCGCTGTGACTAATTGCTCATTTTCTTGCAGGTCGTTACTGGCATACTCAACAATGTTGATACCCAGCATTTCTTTGCCAGGTACATCTTCGATAAGGTCACTCACGGTATGCCAAACAATATCTTGTTTAGCTAAATTCAACACGCGGGAGTCGACCGTTTCAACCGAAAGCGCTTTAGCTTCGACCATCATTGACGCGTTACGAAGTGCAGAATCAAAACTATCGTACTTAATATTAACGAGCGTACGAGACTTTGGAATTGGCGTAATATTCAGTTTCGCTTCTGAAATAAACGCAAGTGACCCTTCAGCACCACACAAGAGGCGGGCAATATCGAATTGAGTTACCGTTTCATCGAAGCCATTTTTTAAATCATAACCTGTTAAAAACCGGTTCAGTGGCGGGAATTTATCAACAATCTGCTGCCTGTTTTCACGACAAACCTGCTCGGCAACTTTAAGTGCCTTAGTAGCAAGATCATCGCTCTGAGCTAAGGCTTGAATTTCGGTCGAAGACAGTGTTTCAGTATCGAGTACTGAACCATCAACCAAAATAGCCTTGAGTGATAAAACATGATCAGAGGTTTTACCGTACTTTAATGAGCCCTGCCCAGAAGCATCTGTATTGATCATTCCACCGACGGTAGCGCGGTTACTGGTCGATAAGTCAGGCGAAAAGAAAAACCCATGTGGCCGAAGTGCATCGTTTAGTTGATCTTTAATAACGCCGGTTTGAACACGAACCCAACCTTCTTCAGGGTTAACTTCGAGAATTTCATTCATATGGCGGGAGATATCAACCACAACTCCCGGCGTTAATGATTGACCATTCGTGCCAGTACCGCCTCCTCGGGCAGAAAATGCAATAGTCGTAAATGCTTCTGATTGGGCAACTTGCCCCAACACAATCAGATCAGCATTATTACGAGGAAAAACGACCGCCTGTGGAAGTTGTTGATAAACGCTATTATCAGTTGCGACTGCAAGGCGACTGGCATAACTGTGTTCGATATCTCCACGAAAGCCAGCTTGTTCTAACTCTTGAAGATAAGACAGTACAGAAGACTCGATACTGTCTTGATGTGTCAGTGCAGGTAACATTGCTCTCCTTGTCCAGTATACCGTCGTATCCTACGACTACTGGCCTCTCTATATAATTTGCCTTTCTCCACTTTACCTTACCGCTAAAATTAAAAAAAGCATGTTGCTATACCAAGTTACCTTTAGCACAAAGGAAAGTATCTTGAGGGTGGCTTCTATACACGAGACTCTAATGTCATGCCTTGTCTCTCCCATGCTTTAAATGGCCATATTTACGATGCAAATAAGCAGTGCTACTGACTAGCCATACTGCCACTAGCATTGAACCAACTCCTTTAATGGCTAAAACCACCAAGCTTACAGTTGAAAATGAAGCGGCGTACGGTATAAGCCAAAACAGTACAACAATGCCAACAGTAATAACGACAAAGCTGATCAAACCCTGTAGCCAAGGCAACCTTACGGTTTTCGACGATTGTTTGGCAATATGATCAACCGTTAAGAAGATACCTAGCCCCGCAGTAAACAAATAAGCATGAGCAGGCACCAGCGTAAAGCTAGCAACAATGCCTACAAAGATGGTAATAGATAGCCAGAACCATTTATTTAATAAATAGACATAATACGAAGACTTTATATCTGAACGCCAGACAATGATTACGGAGACAATTACAAGCCCTAGCATGATACTCATAACCGTATCGCTAATGAAATGAACACCATACCAAACTCGCGCCAAGGCCTGTCCAGCGATCATAAAGGTGACCACCGCTGTCAGTAAGTACTTATATTTATTAGCTACTACTTTTGATAATACATGCCACAATATTCCCCAGAGCAATGTCGCTAACAATGTATGACCGCTAGGGAAACCAAAACCATACGCATTTATTTTCTGTAATTCAGGAATAATCACAGAAGGCCGAGGCGAAGCTAAACCGTATTTCAATAAAGACGACGTAAACGTTGCCAGAAACAAGACAAACAACAATTCAAGTAATGCCTTAGACCCCCAAAATCCCGCAACAACAAGTAATAGCGCAACCACAAACCATGGCTCACCCGATAAATTCAATACAAACATCAATGCATTAAAGATATCACCCAAAATACTCGGCCATTCACTAACAACGTGTTGGAGGTTCTTAATCACTCTCAACTCAAATTGATGTAAGACATTAACGCTATCGCTAAGATCGGTATATTTCAATATCTCACTGTTAGGGGTTTTATCTAACCAAGTAGATAATAGTTGGGCATCTTCTGCATAACGGTATTCCTTAGCAGACACATCTTTTGGGTCTATGAGATAAACCCGCTCTACTTCGGTCGCAAAGTGCTTAGAAAACCATGATGCAACTGTCAGGTGCCCCGTATAGTCACGAAATGAATACACAAGAATCGGCGATTGTGCAACGCAACTATAAATAGCGGCACGACCACGATATTGAATAAGATCAGCAACCGTGACATGAATCCCCGTTTCTTCTAAGGCTTCTCTTACGGCAGCTTGCTGTGGCGTATCTCCCTTGTCAATGTACCCACCCGGCAAGGATAATTTTCGCGTGATAACCTCTGATAACATCACCATTTTGTTATCATGACGAATGACGCAAACAGCACCAACAATTTCTTCCGGTGTCTCGCTTGCTTTGATACTTGCTTCTTGCGCCGATAAAAAAGGGCTAACTAAACAGAGTAAAAAAATAAACAGCCAGCGGGTCATTCCAGTTACACTAACAGACACTATAAACCTTTTTATAAAATTGGTGGCACGTATGATGATAGCAGTACAAATTAAGGTAAGCTATTGAGTACATTAACAAATGAAGATATTTTACGCTTACACTTATGTTACTTGGATCTGTTTCATAAAATGACACTATAGGTGACAGGATTTTTATTTTACTTAGGTTATGCCATGAATCCCCCACAACCTCTTCGCAATGACTATTACTTAAGTAACGTCTTAACCCTTATAGAAGTGGTCACAAGCCAATATAGCGATCTAATGTCGACAAGCGAACTGACATGGCTACACACATTCGGCCAGCTTAGTGATGATGCTAAAAAACTATACATACGCCTATTATCCAGAAAAGGCGCATTGTTTCGTTTTGATAAGTTAGCCTACAGCGAAATTGACAATATCGAACTGGCAGCTATCGAATTAGCTAACGGCCAGTTTGCATTTATATTCCAACAGGAAAAAGAAAATACACCGACATGGCCTGTTAATTTAGCCGCCGTTAGTGCACTTTTTACAAAGCCAGAATTACTCCGATTATTTGATGAGTTATCCGCTTGGAAATCCTATAAAAAAGATAAACTCGTTGATGCGTTATGCCAATTATCCCCGGATATTAGTGCCTTTCAACAAGACATTATCGAACTACGTCAAACAGAGCATTTGAATGTATTCTTGTTACTTTTCTTCGGTAATAGCCACCAAAGCCTGACTGACTTTGTACTTAGTGATTTAGGCATTCAACATTATGAAAACTATAATATAGATCGACAGTATCGCTTTTTTAACGCACGTGAAAATATCGAGCAATGGCTTGCACTCTCAGCACTCAATGAACTGTACTGGCAAGCCAAAGAAGAAAAAGATTTTACTGCGATTGAAGTGATGGCCAATCAACTGCCACAACCGATTGAGTGGTTACCACTTGAGCGTAAAAGGCAAAAGTTAATTAACCACATAGCACGGGATCTAGAACGGTTTGCAAAAAATAGCTCCACTAAGCTTGAAAGCGCCCGTTTATTGTTTTCGCAAAGCGAACTGCCACCATCACGAGAACGACAGGTGCGCATTCTCGATAAACAACACAATTATGCTGATGCCTATCAACTTGCCTGTGAGATGCAATTAGCGCCAAAATCAGAAGAAGAAGCAGATATAGCTGCGACACTTGTGGGGAAACTCGCCCGTAAGTTATCCCTTTCAGCTCCCCCTCGTAAAAAGCCTAGATTCACGAATAGCTTCCTCACACTAAACAATACTGATACAAGCGTTGAGCTTGTTGTCGCTGAGCACTACTCGCAACAAGGCTGGCAATGTTACTTCCTCGAAAACACCTTTATATGTGGTTTATTTGGACTAACCTTCTGGGACATTATTTTTAGTGATGTGAAGGGGGCTTTTCTGAACCCTTTTCAACGCTCACCGAAAGGCATGTTCACTCCGGAATTTTACCAGCAAAGAAAAGCAGCTCTCGACAAGCGCCTTGAAGAGCTTCAATCCGGTCATTGGCAGCATTGGCTTGATGTATTTCAAGAAAAACAAGGTATTACCAATGATTGGGTTAATTGGACATTATTAACACCTAACATTATTAATCATGCGATTGCTCATTTCCCGATAGAAGCACTGTGCACCCTATTCAAGCGTATTTTGTTTGACCCGAAAAGTAACCGCAGCGGTTTTCCTGATCTCATCGCATTTAATGAGCACACTTTTCGCTGGATAGAGGTAAAAGGCCCCGGCGATAAATTGCAGAGCAACCAAATCCGCTGGCTAAACGTATTCGAAGAGTTAGAGCTGCCAGCTGAAGTAGTATATGTTGAGTGGTCAGAGGCTCAGTGAATCATTTATATCGGCTATATTCACCAGCTGTATTATTCTGACATTTTACTAATAAAGAACGTTACAGCCTTTATTCACAGTCTAAATCAAAAGCAATAATTCACCAGTACGCCACTAGCTTAATATATACACATGCGTTATATTTATGATGTTTAATATTAACTATGTCAACTCAACCATATGCGCATTATTACGCAATGTAAAATTTAACCTATATTTATAAATCAACAGATTCAGGAGTTTTATACCAAGGCTATTTTGGCAACTAAACCCCTACAACATAAAAAAACAAAGCACTTTAAAAACAAGGGATTAAGCGCAAGCATAATAATAAACACATTAGCACTCACAATATAACCTTTACTTTTCATGAAGATAGAATAAAATACCCAAATTAGAATATAAACTCTAATAAAGCCCACCAAACAATCTTGAAACATACAATATAAAAATAAATATATTAATATGGAATTACAATATTTATTGTAAAGCACCAAAGTTAGAACATAATAATAACCAAAAGCATTCACCTCTATACAAATAAGAAACGTTTCAACTGGTCTAATTTGTTTGTATATATATTAACAATAGAATCCCCCGAAAAATTAGCAGCTATGACTGCCTCAATTAATAATCACAAACAATATAAGTATAATTATGTTCAAGAAGCGTCTTTTATCTTGTGCTGTAGTTTCGGCTATGGCTCTTTCATCTACCTCCACAATAGCCGCTGGTTTTCAGCTAAACGCACAATCCGCTACAGGCCTTGGCCGTGCTTTTGCTGGTGATGCCGTTATTGCTGATAACGCATCAGCCATGGCACGTAACCCTGCCACTATGGCAATGTTTAAAGAAACCAGCATGTCATTGGGTTTCACCGTTATTGATACCGATGTGCGTATCAAAGATGGTACCTACCAGCAATTAAAGCTCGGTGGATTTCCTCCCGTGGGTAACAATGAATTTGATATTTCGGGTACTAACGGTCTGGGTAGCTCTGCTGTTGTTCCTAATTTCTATTTAGTTGTACCTGTTAACGACCAATGGGCATGGGGTGTTTCTGCATATTCGAACTTTGGTACAGGTACTGAGTTTAAAGATGACTTTGCAGCGTCTGTTTTTGGTGGTACTACCGACATTAAAAGCATGAACTTAGGCGCAAGTGTATCTTACCGCCTTAACGAGCAATGGAGCTTTGGTGCCGGCTTAGATCTGATCTACGGCATGGGTAAGCTAAAACGCGATATTGATTTAGAATACTGTGAAAACGTTAGTGATGGCTGGATACCTGACTACCAGTGTGGCGATCAAAAATTCAATGCCCTTGACGTTGACGCATCAGGTTTCGCCGTTGGCGGTAATGTCGGTGTTGTTTATGAAGTAAACGAAAACCACCGTTTTGGCCTGTCTTACCGTTACAGCCCAACCGTAACTGCTAAAGGCGATGTAGATACCATTGCTGGCAATACCGACAAAATGGATATGCCACTGCCAGACATGGCTGAGTTTTCAGGTTACCACCGCCTAGCCGACAAGTTTGCAGCTCACTATAGTGTGCAGTGGGTTCAATGGAGCGCCTTCGATTCACTACAAATCGCTGGCATTGAAAAAGAATACGCATGGAAAGATGCTGGGCATATTTCTGTCGGTGGTACCTATTACCTAAATAACGACTGGACATTACGCGCTGGTTACATGTATGACGTAGCAGCGACCGATGAAGTTAAGTCTATTTCAATTCCAGATTCAGATCGCCAATGGCTATCTGCAGGCTTTACTTATCATATTGACTCGCGTTCGAATATCGACTTTGGTGCCACGTACCTAGTTGGTAAAGATACCCAAGTTGATGAGTTCATGGGGATTGAAGATACACCAATTGGCGACATCGGCACTAGTGTGTCAGCTACCACTCGTGCCGATGCGATTCTTGTTGGCTTACAATACAGCCGTACATTCTAAGTCGGACCTATACGGTTACGATAAGGCGATTTAAAGCCTAGCGAAAAGCAGAAGTCCATTATTCACTTAAAGGCTTCTGCTTTTTTATTAACTAATTACTCTTTCATAGCCCTTTCTCTTTATTCGCATTGGTGAAACGCCACTCTTAGGTCTAAGATTTAATTCAAGTATTAGAAAATATTTTGACTAACTTAATAGTCACTCTTGCCTTTATATTTATCATGATTGTCGGTGGCTCGTCATGAGAAAAACAAGAACAGTTCATAAAATTCGGTTTGGGAAAAAAAACGGCCTGCTAACAGCATTCATTAATAATACTGAACGTGAGTCACTCGACCCCTTTGTCTTATGGGATCATTTTGAAGCCAAGGCAGTCGTAACGTCTACGGGGCTTGATTATCATGGCCATTCCGGGATCGATGCCATTAGCTACCCTGTTACCGGCTCACTCAGTCATCATGACTCTGCAGGTAGCCACACGACATTATCAAGTGGTGATGTAAATATCATGACGTCGGGTAATGGCGTTATTCATAAAGATACGATGACACCGCGGGATGGCAGAGTAGAGTCATTCAGCCTCTGGACCGCTCTCCCTGCTGGAGAGCCAGAAATGGCAAATGCTTCCAGCCATAATATTCTCTCGCAGCATTTGCCACTTGTGGAAGAAGCAGACTCCACCACCAAAGTGATTATCGGCCACTATAAAGGGATCTCCAGCCCTGCAAACTACAGTATTCCTATCACATACCTCGACATTATGATTTCACCTTACGGGGTATGGCATTTTGTGCCAGAAGAGCAGCAAACAGTCGGCTTTATCTATTTGCGTTCAGGTAGCGTGTATATCAGTGGCAATCAGTTACATCATCACCAAATGGCGACATTACATAAATCGACTCTTCCTATCGAAATTCGTACTGGAAAAATAGCTGCACGCTTATTTGTTATCTTAGGCAAACCGCTCGAACAACCTTTCTACTCTTCAACCCAATCGGTACATTCCTCACCCGATAATTTGTCAAAAGCGACACAAAATATAGGTACACTACTCGCCGAATTAAAGTGATATTGGTTCCAGCTTCAAAATCAATGTGATACTTCTCACACTTTAAACAATCCATTTTTTTGACACTAAAATACACCAATAAAGCATTTTTGCGTCATTACCGACCCATTTGAGCAATGGAGAATCTGCTTTTAAAACAAATTGATTCTTAGTGTCGTTTTTTTGCTTATCAAGAACAAAGGTATATATGAATATATATGTGTTATACGCCACAAGTATCGCTAAATGGCATAAATCAGAATATTAAAAAACCCACGCTAATAAACTGAATATAAATGCTTTTTCATATTTTTGATATTATATAAACCATTGGTTCCCTATTGGTTTGTATTGGCTATGGCATTCTCTCTATATCACCAGAAAACATATTTATTCAAACCATCACGATTTGCATTTATATGCTTTCTCCCTGTATTAACAATGCCCGTTAATGCCAGTGAACTGGATATGCTAATGGCAATGAGTTTAGAGGAGCTAGCAACGGCAGAGATAAAAGTAACCTCTGCGGCTAAAAAGAACCAAAGCATTGATGAAACGCCCGCTGCTGTTTATGTCATTAGCCATACACAAATAAAACGCAGTGGTGTCCGCTCTGTTGCAGAAGCACTTGCACTTGCACCCGGTGTACAAGTGACAAAAATTTCAGAATTCAATTGGCAGGTATCATTACGAGGTCTTAATGAAGTCTTGTATAACAAGCTTTTAATTATGATTGATGGACGTAGTGTATATAGCCCACTCATGTCAGGTACTTTTTGGCATACCATTGATACGGTTTTCGAAGACATTGAGCGCATCGAAGTCATTCGCGGTACAGCTGGCACAATGTGGGGCGGAAACGCTGCTAATGGCATTGTAAATATCATCACTAAAAACAGTCAGGACACCCTTGGCCATTACGGGGAAATATCCGCTGGCGAACGCCATTATCAAAATATAAATTACCGCTACGGCGCCGCTTTTAATGATAATTTAACCGCTCGTTTCTATGCCAAAGGCACTAAAGGCGATTATTATCTCGAAAATGATGATACTTGGCGTAACCTTTCTGGTGGAATACGTGCCGACTATGACGTCAATAACCGTCAAATCACCATCCAAACGGGTGGTTTTCAAACAAAATCAACTCATGATTGGTATTATGCTAATTATAATAATGCCCCCAGCCAAGTCATTACTGAAACGGAACTGAATGTCTATTCTCGTGGGGGGTTTATCAGTCTAGATTGGTATGAGCAACGTGAAGATGCCAATTACGAGCTACATACGTGGGTCGATGCAAACTCGACTAATGAACCGTCGGCAAAAGGTGAGTTTTATACCTTTGATCTTGATTTACTCACTCACCGCCGAATAGCGAATAACCATGAATTCACTCTTGGTGGTGGCATTCGTACAATACATCGTCGCACAGAGCCCTATCCTGACAGTACTTACCAACATGTTGAGCCCTGGGGACGATACAGCCTAGACCCCAAAGGCACCGATACAATACTCAACATCTATGCACAATTAGAATCACGATTAACTGAGCAAGTCATCGTCACTCTGGGCACCAAAGTTGAACACTTTTCATTAAACGACACGACTGAAGTTCAACCTCAGGCGAGGGTACTTTATAAGCACAACAATAGTCACCGTTTCTGGGCTGGTGTTGGGCGTGCGGTAGTAACGCCCTCATTTGTTGCAACAAAAACAGATGGCTATTTTTCGGGCTCAGTTTGTTTAGATGACCAATGTAATAATACCCGCCCACTTATTATATATACTTCCGCTAATGAAGATTTAGATAATGAGTCGGTCATCACCCTAGATGTAGGGCACCGTTTTACGATGAATCATGCGCTCGATATTGATAGTACGTTATTCTACAGTGAATATAGAAACTTACGTATGGAAGACCAAAGCCGGTGGCATTGTGTCTTTGGAGAATGTAGCAATGGAGACAGCCTACCTTATGAGATGTTTATTTTAACTGAAACATACTCCGATAACCTTGAAGCTAATAGTTATGGTTTCGAAACAGCCATTCGTTGGACACCTTTTTCATCGCTAGAAATCAATACTAGTTATAGCTATATCCAAACGAAGGCATCTTGCGACGGCGCGATCCAGTGTAATGACAATGCAGAAAGCGGCTACAAGGTAAAATATAACCACCAGCCAGCCCACTTCGTTTCAATTCAAACATTATGGGACATAACAACAGCTTGGCAACTTGATTTATGGTACAAACACAAAAGCGCGGTTTCTTCAAACCATGTCACTTACCAAGCGCCTTCTATTAGCACTCTGGATATTCGCCTTGCTTGGCAAGAATACCCAACATGGCCAAGGGTCGAGTTAGTGGTTGATGCATTAGGTAAATCAGCCTATGAAGATTTACCTTATAAGGCCAAAATTGAAGAAAGCGCCTTTTTACGAGCATCATGGAACTGGTAATAATGATAAAAATGGCTATCACCTCACGGCACTTAGTCAATCTAGCAATGTGCTTTACATTGCTAGCACTGAGTATTGCCGCCAAAGCCAGTGCCAATACGTCACAAAGCTATTCTGCACATAAGATAAAAACGGTATACGTCTACCGCCTTGCCAATTTTATCCGCTGGCCATCTCCTCAACCACAGCCTTTACGCTACTGCGTTTTAGGACGTAATAGTATTACGGTTACGCTCGATACTTTTTTTTCCAATGTAGAAATCAGTTCCCCACTCGTGCACATGACTGATCTCACTGCAGCCAGCCAACAATGCGACGTACTTTATATTACAGAGCAAAAACTCAATATCCTTCAAGCTATACCGCAATACCCTAACCTACTGACCATTAGTGATAGCCCTCAGTTTTTGGAGCGCGGTGGTATGATAGAGCTTCGCACATATAGCAGCCAAATAAAGCCAGTCCTAGCACTTACGCATCTTGAGCGTTCTAACCTCTCGGTAAGTTCTCAATTACTTCGTATTGCCATTATTCACAGGCCACAAAAGCCTGATAATGCCAGGGGAGGAAACCATGAATAGGTGGATTGAAAAACTCAGTTTAAATCAACGATTATCTATCCCTATCATGAGTTTTATTCTGGTCGTGTTTTTCACGTTTCAAATTCTCAGCTACCAACGTTACTTAGAAGTCGAGCAAGATAACTTAGTCAGCCGTACCAATATATTAGCAAGTGGGGTGGGCATAAACCTAACAGCGCCTGTGCTCTTTAACGATATTGTCTCAGCACATGAGATTTTATCCGCTTTCAAAGCCGACCGCCTCATTGCACAAGTACGCCTAGAAAGACCCGATGATAGTCTGTTTGCGCAATATGAGAATGCATCGATTAAATTCATTCCTCCAACCGCCAGTCAACAGCAGCTTAGCATCCAAAATGGATACCATTTTGGTACCGAGATGCTCTACATCATTGTGCCCATACTGCTAGAAGGTGAGAACATTGCTCATATGCACATCGCCGTTTCGCTACATGAACTACAATCGCTTCGTATCTCTCATCTCAAAGTCAGTCTCTTTTTATTGCTGCTGCTTTTCGGTGTCGCGACCTATATTATCAATCGCCTTCAACTCTGGGTGGTTAACCCGATCACCCAAATAAATAAGGCAATTAAACGCCTAATCGTTGGTGATGAACATCAGCCTTTGCCACAAAGCCACTATACCAATGACGAGCTGAGCTCGTTGGTACGAGGCTTCAACCAAATGGTTGATAAAATTAGCTATCGAGATTGTAAAATACGTGAAGCGATGGCTGATCTTGCCGAGGAAAAAGCGTTTGCCGATGAAGTCATTGAAACAGTACGCCATGCACTCGTTGTCGTAAACCACCGGGGCTATATAACGCTGGTCAATCAAGCTTGTCGCAATGTCTTTGATATCCCACTACACCAGCTATCGGGGCAGCTCTTCATCGATATCATTACACCAACCGATAATAGTGCCAGTACATCGATACTGAAAGATGCGCTTTCTTCAGGGTCTAGTATTGATCATCTAACCATTAAAAGTTTAACCAGCACGGGTGAAACCAAAGTCTACAATGTGTTTAGCCGTCCATTAAAGCAACGACATCAAACCCTCTTTGCTATAGAAGATATTACAATTCGGGATCAAGCTGAAAAGCAGCAAAAGTTAGCCGCTAAAATATTCGACAACAGTCAAGATGCCATTTTACTTTTTGATAAAGATGGTTATATTTCAATGGTCAACGCCACATTTCAAACACTTACAGGATATAAAGAGACTGACATCCTCGGTCAGCACTTCAAGGTACTGGTTAACGATGAGTATCAACAAGCTGAACAAGCCATTAGCCTAAGCTTGAAAAGCGCCAATCAATGGCAAGGTGAAGTCAACACTCGAACCATCAATAATGAGATCCTCCCTTTATTCGTCCGAGTGAACCGAATACAAGACTCACACAGCCAAGAGCAACAAACTGTTGTTATTGCCTCAGATCTGCGCTCGTTAAAAGAAATGCAACGCTTAGAGCACCTAGCGACTCATGATTCACTGACCAACTTACCAAATCGCGCTAAATTGCATCAAACTCTACACCAGTACTTAATTCAACAAAAAGTAGCCCCGCAAATCTCTGCAGTGCTGTTTATCGATTTAGATGGTTTTAAAAACGTCAATGACACTTATGGGCATGAAGCTGGCGACCAAGTACTGACCATCATTGCTGAAAAACTAAAGCGTACAGTAAAGAAATCAGACTTTGTTTCGCGCTTGGCTGGTGATGAATTTGTCATCTTACTCAACCCCATTGAAAGTGAAGAGGCTGTGCAAAAAACCTGTACTAGGCTATTTAATCGTATTGCTGAAGAGATTCATTTGGATAAAGTCAGCTTATCGATCAGTGCAAGTATTGGCTGCTATTACGTACAACCACAAGATGAACAAAATGAAGACGATATTTTACGCCGAGCAGACAAAGCAATGTATGAAGCAAAATTAATGGGAAAGGGTCAAGTTATTGAATATAACAAGATAAGTAAGAAGTATTAATACCAATCTGGATAAGTAATTAATCTAAGTATTACGCAGGAAAAATTGTTGTTATCAAGGCAGAGATTGCAGTAACTAGTGGTTCTAATTACCAAATCTCTAACGTAGAGAGCAACGGTTTTAACCAGTAAGACTGATCAAGTACTTATGTAGGTTGGTATAAGTACCAGCCAGAAACCGCTGACTGGTATTCATTATCACATAATTCGCGATGTATTAGTCACCACGTAGTGCACATTTGAATGTGCCTTTAGAACTAAACCAAACGGCTTGTTTTTTCTTACGTCCAAGGAGTATTGGGCCATCATCAAAAAACAGGAAGTTCTTCCAATTGCGCTTGAATACGTTCCACTTTGTCTCAATCACATTGTATTTTTCATAGCAGAAGAAAACGGTGGTGTTATCTTCCCACTCAAGAAATTCAAGTAGCTCTTCAGGTAGCTCCGGTTCATCGCTATCCCATGCATCTTGCCAATCATGAGCCGCTGACCAAATTTTGCTATCAAACGCCCAGTCACCCTTTTCAAAATGATCTGCGTCAGGGCTGTGAGCACTGATATGATCACGCCAGATCTGTGCAGAACGGGCTTGGGTAAAAGGTTTGATCAAGGCTAAATCAGTGGCTTCTACAGGCATTGAAGCGTGGGTAAAAATCCACTTGCGGGAATAGCTATCTAACTCTACGTAATTCATGCGTCGACCTAAAAGTTACAGACGAGAGGAATGTACCTGAGTCGATCACATTTATCCAGCGGCTTATGCAACGTAATCCTCGTAAGATCACCTATAACAGAACAATTCAGGCAGTCTCTCAGAGTGGAAACTGCGATAAAACGTATGCTGTCACAGGTGACATTCACTATCAAAATACTGCTATGCTAGTAATGACATTTTTTACTGTGGTGCTATTTCTTCGCGTCCCATAGGTTACTCACCCATCCACCGACACTATCATCATAATGACAACCACTATAATGCTTTTCAACAACTTCAGTATTCTGCTGGCTTGAATTTAATAAATCAGATATGTGGCAAGCCATCGGATCACCTTGCGATTGTAACTGCTTACGTACCGCAACCTCTTTGATGACTTGTAAACGATAGGTCGAATTCATTTTTTTCATTTTCCACACCTCTGTCAGTTAAACCCAACTAAAAATAGAAGTGGACATTAAAATCGTCAAATAAACGACATCAAACCTTCATCACTCTGGTGTAAGCGCTAAGTGTAAATAAAGTATTCAATTCAGTTAGTTAGAAAACACAGTCGAGACACGCAACCGGTAAACGCATTCATTAATTACGTAACCAGTTGAATTGACTATACTTTCATTGTAATAAAAAATTCGTCTTTTCTTACAAAAACAAGTCTCTTCGCAAGTTATAGAATAAATCTGAGTGATTTTTTCACATCAACAGCCTAGCTATATTAGAATATCCGGGCCATTCACCGTCTTATCAATACTCTATGTATAATTTAGCAACGAACCTTGAACGTAATGCCGCTTTTCGATCTAACGATATCGCCCTGATTTTTGGGGAACAACATATAAGCTACCAAGCACTGAACACAATGGTTAACCAAGTCGCCAACCATTTAGTTCAGCTCGGTATTAAGCCTGATGATAAGGTTGCAATTTCTTGCCCAAATACACCGGACTTCGTGATTGGTTATTACGCGATTCAAAAAGTCGGTGCAGTAACAGTACCGCTGAATGTTATGCTAAAAGGCTCAGAGGTTGCTTATCACCTCGATGATTCTGATGCTGTAGCGCTGATCAGCTTTGAAGGTAGTAGCGCCCTACCTTGTGGACAGTATTGCTTTGAAGGTTTCCAACAAACACCAAGCTGTAAACACTTTATAACGATTGAAGCGAATACGGAGCAAGTGCTCCCAGATGGCGCACACCGTTTCAATCAATGGTTACAATCGGATCTTACCGAGTTTGATGCGCAATACCGACGTGCCGAAGACACCTGCGTTATTTTATATACATCGGGGACAACAGGCCGAGCGAAAGGGGCCGAGCTCAGCCAAAGTAACATGTTGTGTAATGCCCAAGCCTGTCAAGCACTCACCAACCAAAAGGGTACTGACGTCAGTATGGCGATTTTGCCACTCTTCCATACTTTCGGGCAGTCACTGATCATGAATACCTCTATCCTCGCGGGTAGTACGTTAGTACTTGTACCTCGCTTTGTGCCCAAAACGGTTATGCAGTTAATGCAAGCCCATAAAGTCACCCATATTGCGGGTGTACCCACCATGTTTATGGGCTTACTGGCCTTTGTCGAAAAACATGGCGACGATTACGTTGCTGACATTGCCAGTACGCTCAAGGTCGCCATTTCAGGTGGTGCATCTATGCCTGTCGAGGTCCTTAAGCAGTTTGAAGCAAAATTAAATGTACCCGTTATAGAAGGTTACGGTCTTTCTGAGTCATCACCCGTTGCTGCATTTAATCATTTAGAATATGAACGTAAGCCAGGCAGTATCGGCCAACCATTACCTGGTGTCGCCATGAAAGTTGTCGACGACCAAGGTAACGAGGTTGCCTCAGGTAAGGAAGGCGAGCTGCTTATTCGTGGCCATAACGTGATGAAAGGCTATTACAAAAAGCCTGAAGAAACCGCGCAAACCGTCGTTGATGGTTGGCTCCATACTGGTGATATTGTGCGTATGGATGAGCAAGGCTATGTTTATGTTGTCGACCGACTTAAAGAAGTTATTATTCGTGGTGGGTTCAATATCTACCCTCGAGATATCGAAGAAACCTTCATGAGTCACCCTGATGTTCAGATGATTGCAGTCATCGGTATCGAGCATAAAACGTATGGCGAAGAAGCAAAAGCGTTCATCATTCTAAAAGAAGGTTCGACGGTATCTGCTAAAACATTGGTTCACTGGGGTAAAGAGCGCTTAGCTGATTACAAATACCCTCGCCACATTGAATTAATGACTGAGTTACCAATGACAGCTACAGGTAAAATACTAAAACGCCTACTAAAATAGTCGTTCTAAATTGGCACAATAAAGCCTGCCCTGCTATTTTTGATCAAAGTTGAGAAGTATTTTGAATCGGAGGTAGAGTGCAGGCTTATTCCTTTCTATATCCATGTTTTATCGCTTTAGTTCTTCTCATCACGAGCTTCTACTCAGCGACCGCTAGTACTGCGCCTTCCCTTGCTTTTCATCAATGCTCAAAAACATTTTCCTACGATCTCTTTTTTAACAACCTAAAAGTCGGGCAACTCAGTCGTACATTAAAATGGCAGGATACAAACGCCACGATTCTCTCATACAGTAATATCGAAGTTTTAATGACAAAGACAAAGTTTAAACAGAGCAGTCAATTATACTGGTCTGAGCGACATAATTCTTTTTTATCAAAAGGCTTCAAGCGTGAAGTATCAGGGTTACTCGCCGGTAAAACCCAAGCAAGCTTTTCCTCTGACGGGAAAGCATCATCTATAAGTAGCAACGGTGAAACGGCAACATTTACAAGTCAGGATCTCCCTCTACTCGACACCGATGCCGTTGGCAGCCAAATGCGGCTCGCACTCATTGAAGGTAAAAAAGAATTCAACTACAAACTGCAAGATACTGATGACGTCAATCACTACTATTTTCAGGTTATGGGCACTGAAAAAATCAACAGCAACTTTGGTAAAATTAATACAATTAGAGTCGAACAAGTACGGAAAAGTGACCGAAAATTGGTCATGTGGTTTTCGCCAGACATTGACTATCAGCTGGTCAGGGCAACCTATAAGCGTAAAATACTTAATTTAAAAGCCGTTTTGTTTAGCAAAAAAGTCCAATGCCCTCAGCAATAACACATGCTTCTTTAAAGTCCGTCATGAATAAAGGCGACTATTACTTCATTGTCACCTTACCGCCGATCATTTTGAATGCAGGGGCACCACGCACTAACGTATCGCGAGCAAATACCTTCTGACATTGCGGGCAGGTTCCTGCATCAGTCGTAAAATCCTTCACTATGCGTTCTTTAAAGCACTTTACCAATGCGCCCTTCCCGCCCTTTCGGTATTTGTAGAGTGGTGTTTTACAACCCGCACAATAGACATCAACCGTTTTGGTTGGCCCTTTCTTATTCGGTTTTGCCATTGTTCTCTTATTTTGTCCTAACAGTTGCTAGCAGTTGATCGATTTTATCAAGGTGCCTTTCTTCTACACCTGCATGATTACCATATTTAGGCTGATGGCGGTCATTTTCCAGAGGATAATGCCACCCTTGAGTTGTTTGAACAAATGTTTTTGCGAAGGTCTCTGAGATAGACAAACATCCAGCCAACACGGTATCTACATAGGTTTGCATGATCGGCTGCACTTCACATGGAGGTTCATGCTGCGGCCTGACATACACCCAAATCGGTTGATGTTTATCGATTTCATTTGATGTAATAATCTGATTGGGTTCAAGCTCAATACGTTGATAGCCTAGCTCGCGTTGATCAAAACATTGCAACGCCTCATCATCCACCCTCACCAATACCCCATTACACTCACCAGCCCCCACCATAGCAACTAATGGTGAAATACTATAACGACTGTCTATTTTTCCCCAATAACGTTCAATCCCCTTTACCGTTACGGCAACCGCCTCACTTGTTTGCCCTGTCCGTGTTCTCGAATAATGGTTAATTAAGCTGCCGTATCCGAATATGTACATAGTGCTCCTTTGCATCAAAAAGTAATAAGCAGCTAAAACTGCAAACCAAAAAATCTTGAGAATACCAACCACTCTTCTGTCGCTTCAGCCAATGGCATTGGTTTAAAGTGAACCTCAGTGTAAGGCCTTGCTTGAGCCAACTTTGGAATATCAACACGGGCGACACACCCTAATTTTGGATAACCGCCGAGCGTCTGTCGGTCATTCAGTAAAACAATTGGCTGGCCATTAGGCGGGATCTGAATGGCTCCAAGCGCTATTCCCTCTGAAACAATACCATTATTCATATCCGCCGTTATTGCTCTCCCATCTAATCGACACCCCATACGATCAGTTTCTTGACTAACAGTATAGGTACTTTGATAAAAGGCCTCTTTTTCGCTGTCAGCAAAGGCTGCATGCTGATAAGACTCTACAACTCTAAGTGTGATGGGTTTACCGTAATCTGGCACAAAACGAGAAGCAGCCTGCTGCCCTTCAATACGTCCAAGCTCCTTAAAATCAGCCATTGGATTTAACGGTAAGCTATCCCCTTTCATTAACGGCCGACCTTTTTTCAACCCACCGAGCTGATTACGCGACACCGTCGTACAGCTGCCTAACACTGCAGGGATGTTAAAGCCGCCACTGACTGCTAAATACGCTCTTAGTCCTTCGCGCGCAAAACCAAAAGATAGCACCTGCCCTTTATTTAGAATAAAACGTTGCCAATTGTTAACCGCAGTTCCATCAACAATTGCTGACATATCAGCACCTGTAATCACTACGCAGCACCGCGATGTCGCTTTAAATGACGCCTTGCCCAACGTGATTTCGATGAGTGGAGTATTTGCATCATTACCGACAAGGTGATTGGCCCAGCAATAAGCATGTAAATCGACAGGCCCTCCCTGACTTAACCCTTGCGAGCCAACGCCAAATCGCCCAAGATCTTGTACCAGACTCAGCATACCTGCATGGATCACTTCCAATGTGGCCATATCTCACCTCCTTGATCCAAAAACTCTTTACGCGATATTTGAGTAAAGCGTACTTGGTCGCCAACCATAAAAGGTGACATGGGCGTTTGATTGGGGTTAAACAGTTCCGATGGGCAATTTCCAATAATCTGCCATCCTCCAGGCGAATCTGCGGGATATACCGCCGTTTGCGAATTAGCAATTCCAACACTGCCTGCAGGTATTTTCTTTCTTGGAGCATGGTGCCGAGGAGTAGCAATCTCCTCATTAACCGATGCTAAAAAAGCAAAACCAGGTGCAAAGCCAATAGCGCACACCGTATAAAGTTGTTCGCTATGGAATGCAATAACTTGGTCGAGACTTAACTGCTTCTCTTTCGCGATCGCCTTTAGATCTGGGCCAACCTCTGTTGAATAATAAACAGGTAACTCAATCACTTTTGAGTGATTTGACTGTGGTAGGTTTAACGGCTGATTTTCGCGAAGAATCTGCTCATATTGCAATACCGCAGCTTGTAGTTGCCCAAATGAAATCTGTTGTGGCCGGAATTGAATCAGTACGGAAGTGTATGAAGGTATGACTTCAACAATGGCATTAGCCTTCAACGTCCATAAATAATCAACTAACAGGCTAATTTTCGGTGTTAATGCAACGTCGATTTGGTTGCCGAGGTAAACTATCGCATTGTTTTCAGAAACATGTTCGATCTTCATCATTGCTGGAGATCCTCATATAAGGATTTTACAACCGCAATAGATTGTTCATTGTCACCATGCACACATACAGTATCAGCTTGGAGCAATAATTTAGTGCCCGACGCTGTCGTGATGAACCCTGCTGAAAGTTCGGCGACTTGCCGTCGGATCCTTTTGCTATCATGGTGCACTGCACCTGATTTACTTCTGGGTACCAATAATCCCGTATCATCATATGCACGGTCAGCGAACGCTTCGAATAATAGCTCAACATTATATTTAGCGGCCAAATCGCGATACGTTGTATTGTCTGCTCTTGCTAACACCATCAGCTTTAACGGCTTTTCAAGTGACGGATTCAACCTTGAAATGGATTCAAGCACCGCAATGAATATCCCTTCCTCAGCCATCATATCGTTATACAGTGCCCCATGAGGTTTAACATAGGTCATCGCAACATCATGAAATTGGCAGATAGCGTTAAGCGCCCCTATTTGATAAGCAATTAAATGTGAAATAGCTGCCGATGTGTGTGGAATAGAGCGGCGTCCGAAACCTTGTTTATCGTCGTAGCCAGGATGTGCGCCAACTTCAACTCCATGTTTTTTGGCTAAGCGAACAGTTTCTGACATATGATTAGGATCTGAAGCATGAAACCCACAAGCAATATTTGCCATATCAACCCATGGCATAACAGCATTATCATTACCTATTTGCCAACAACCAAAGCTTTCGCCCATATCACAGTTTAATTTCATCACTATCCCTGCTACATAAAATTCAACAACCTGCCCTTTTTATCCACTCTATAAAGAAAAGCATGTCTAATCAATGCTCCTAGCGAGGCTTAACATGGCGCTCTTGCATTAAAGACTCATCAGCATACAGTCATCCCCTATACTCACTGTTCACTCTACAAGTCGGCATCGAAATGAATAAACTATTTTCTGTGTTTCTATTTGCTATGCCATACCACGCTGTCGCATTCGAACAAGATAACAGAGGGCTTTATTTAGGTGCTGGCTTTGGCAAAACCACTTATGAAGAAGACGATTGGACAACAAGTAACGCAACTGGCATTCGATCAAATGATAGTAGTTGGAAGATCATAGCTGGTTATCGGATCAATTCAATGTGGCATATAGAAGGCACTTACACGTCTTATGGCACGATTGAACAAATCGATCGTTATAAATTTGAACCGAACGCGTTTACGTTAGCAGCAAATGGGGGGTATACGTTTAGTAACGCCATACGACCCTTTGGCATTATTGGTTTATCGGCATTAGATCTGAGTCAGTCGCAGCCGATCCTTCAAGATGATAAAGGCATTGCCATACGATTAGGTTTCGGAATTGAATATATGCCAACCCAGTTTAATGATGTCACCTTACGTATCGCATACGAAGGCGATGGATTTGCAGTTAGCAATAGAAGCTTCATTGATGTTGATACCGACATCTTTCTTGGTAGTTATTATTTCAGTGCTACATATGCTTTGAGTAATGATTAAACGTAAAAAAGCCCCGATATTTCTATCAGGGCTTTCTTATTTGGAGCGACACACGAGGTTCGAACTCGTGACCTCAACCTTGGCAAGGTTGCGCTCTACCAGCTGAGCTAGTGTCGCATGCTAACATTCTCTTTTCAGAAAATATCAGTCTTTATAGATGGTGCCCCGGGCCGGACTTGAACCGGCACAGCGCGAACGCCGAGGGATTTTAAATCCCTTGTGTCTACCAATTCCACCACCAGGGCACGCAATTCTGGATTGCGATGGGTAAGACACCATCTTAATAACGATCTGCCATGTAACTTGACCGTTAGTACAAAATTTGGAGCGACACACGAGGTTCGAACTCGTGACCTCAACCTTGGCAAGGTTGCGCTCTACCAGCTGAGCTAGTGTCGCTTTATATTCTCTAGTAAGAGAATGGAGGCGCGTCCCGGAGTCGAACCGAGGTCCACGGATTTGCAATCCGCTGCATAGCCACTCTGCCAACGCGCCCTTACATCACAACCAATCGACTCATCGTCGTTGGTATGGGCTGCATTTTACGGAATGCTGAGTTTGAGTCAACAAAAAATATCGAAAAACTTTTTAATTGACTGATATATGTACAAAAGATCGAATAAAAAGCCACTTTAGCCGATTTTAGCTGCCCAACAAGCGATTAAACCTCTCAAAAACAGGAAACTGAAGTCAACTGTGCCCATGAACTCGACGTAGTCTTTCTTGTAATTAAATTACAGATGCTAGAAAATGCCGATCCAGATCACACTTTATGTTCATTTTAATTATGTCACGCATTCAACTTATCATTACTAGCGTTTTAGCAACTTTATTACTATCCGCTTGTTCGCCAAAGCAACATAAACCTGTTGATATTGCAGTAAGCTTCATAACTCAAGCACCAGACTCAATGCTGGTTAATGATAAGTACCAGCAACCCATGATAAAGCGGTGGCTAAGAAGCAACCTCCAACAAGCCTTCGATCGGGCACAAGTAAATAATACAAAACATATCGCCTTCTATTCAGATCAAAATCTGAATAAGCCATTGCTAACCCCAGCCTTCTCCTATGTCACTGCATTAGTACTTAATGAACAAAATGCCGATATGGCTCGTCAATATATAAAACCGAACCACTCCATCATAGCCAGCAACATAAACTTTGGCCTCAAGCAATATGGCGCCAAAATTTACGCTTACAACGCTGGTAAATCTCGAGCCGATGCATACATCCAATCAGTTAATAATGAAAAGATTGCTTACCTTTCACTCATAAACCAAAGCAACCAACTTGATGATAAGCCTGAGCAGCAAGACTTAGACATCATCGCTCACTCAGTTGATCGACTATATGTTCAAGGTGTTAATAAAATTATTTTATTAAGTCAATACTCTGGAATGTACTCAAGTTCTTTAGCAAACAAAATAAATGGGCTTGATGTTATAGTTAGTACTGGTGAAAACTATAATACAACCTTTAGTAATGGTAGCTGTATTGCATATTTTGATGATAAGGGAGATTGGAAAGATTTATATTTAAAGTTTGATATAAACGGCAAAATTATATCATGTGATTTCATGTATTAATACCTTCACTACAATTCTAAATATAGTAAAAGCAAAATATCACCATTAGTCATAAGCACTGCCCTGAGCGTCAAATATTCAGCTTAAACATGACATTATATTGGCGTTCAACTCGAAACAACTATGAATCAATGCGATTAGTCACAAATTAATGCAGTGTAAAATAGCCTACATAAACGGCATTTTAAATAATAATTATTATTTAACGAAATATCACTGGATGTTGGTTAAGTAATTGTTTTAATATCAGCGCACTTTGCATGGATGTTATTTTATGAAACTCAGACTTACATTACAGTTGCTTCTAAGCCTTATATCATTTGTTATTATTTTCATTGTTCTAACTTACTCGTTTAATAGAGTAAACCAAAATTCCAGTGAATTATATCAAGATAGAGTTATCCCAATGGGACAGCTTAAAATCATCAATGATACGTTTGCGGTAAATATTATTGATGCTTTTAACAAACACTTACTTGGCGACTTTACACATAACCAAATGAATCAATCTATCGATTCGGGTTTACAAAATGTTGAAAGTGTTTGGCGCGAATACATGAGTACCTACCTGACTCCAGAAGAAAGTGCTATAGCCTCACGGTTTGCTGAACAGCAGCGCGTAGTCAATCAGTATTTGGCTACAATAAAACAGCAACCCGTTACTGATGCAATGGTGCTAGAACTGTATCAAAAGGTTGATATTCTATCTGCTATAGGTGCTGAACTTACCCATATTCAAGAATCTATCGCTAAAACACTATACGAGCAAAGCCTCGCTGATGCTTCTTCAGCGAGTAAGCTTGTTATGTATATTATCTTTATCTGTGTAGTCGCAACACTCTATCTCAACTATCTAATTTTTAAATATATAGAACAACATGTTGGTGGCGAGCCAAACGAGATTTCAGAAAAGATCAAAATCATTAGCCAAGGTGATTTTACCCTACAGATGAAAGGGGATGAGCAAGGTATTTACCGTGACGTGCTCAATCTTGCTGACAACCTCAAAACCTCTTTCAGACAGTCAGCAAGCATTGCCGATAACGTGGCTTCTGCCTCAGAGGAATTGGCAACCGTCATGATTCAAGCAAACGACAACGCCAATATCGAGCTTGAGCAGATTGAAAATGTATCAAGTGCTGTTAATCAGCTCACTGTTGCGGCCAACGAAGTCAGCATACAGGCTGAAAGAGCACAGGCAATCACGTTATCAGTAGCAGAAAATGTTACTCACGGCGGACAGTCATTGCTGACATCAAATAGACTGAATGACCAAATTCAGCATTCTGTCGATGATTCGGTAAATATAGTCGGTCAACTCAACGAATTTACTAATGAAATTAATGACGTTATTGAAGTAATAAACAGTATTTCCGATCAAACCAACCTGCTTGCTTTAAATGCAGCCATTGAAGCAGCACGAGCTGGAGAGCAAGGTAGAGGCTTTGCAGTTGTAGCAGACGAAGTCAGGGCGCTTGCTGTTAAAACCCAGCAATCAACACTGAGTATTCGAGAAATTATTAATAAGCTACAAGCTCAGTCTCAACTTGCCGTTGAGCATATGGAGGGCAACGCTTCATTAGTTGAGGAATCGAAACAGCTCTCAAGCTCACTGGCCAATGCTTTTGATGATATTAAGCAATCCGTTGAGGCTATGAATGATGTTAACAACCTTGTTGCCAGCGCAACACAAGAACAAGTACAAGTGACGAACTCTATTTCAGAGAATGTAACGGTTACTTTAGATACTATAAACCAAAATGTAGCTGGAATAGCGCAAACGACTTCAGCAAGCGAAGAGCTTTCACACCTCTCAGCTGAACAAAATAAGCAACTCGCCCGCTTTAAGATAGACCAAGCCTAACGAAAGCATCTTCCTCGTCCTAAAATCAAAAAAGCCACTATTCAGTGGCTTTTATTATATTAAATTACGCACGTAACTAGTCGTTAACCAGCTCAACAGCTTCTCGAATCAGACGACCAATTTCGTCCCAATCTCCAGCTTCAATCAACTGAGGTGATACCATCCACGTACCACCACAACAAAGAACACGATCTATAGCAAGGTAATCACGTATATTCGCCTTGCCAATACCACCTGTCGGCATCAGCGAGAGATCAACATATGGTGCAAGCAATGACTTAATCATATTAATTCCACCCGATGCTTCAGCAGGGAAGAACTTCAAAAAAGTTAGCCCTAATTCCAGTGCCTGCTCAACCTGACTTGGGTTATTAATACCAGGCACCATTGGAATACTTTTCGCTTGGCAGTAACGCACTGTTGTTGGATTCAAGCCCGGTGCAACCATAAACTCGGCACCTGCTTCAATAGCACGATCAACCTGCTCTGCATTTAATACTGTACCTGCACCAATGCACATTTCAGGGTATGCTTCTCGCATTAACCGGATGCACTCTGCAGCAGCTTCTGTTCTAAACGTAACTTCAGCGACAGGCAGGCCATTTTCAACTAATGTTTTTGCTAATGGTACTGCCTGCTCAACGCTGTTGATCTGAATAACAGGGATAACTTTGAAGGCTTTCAGTTTTTCAATTAGTTGCTGAGACATCTTTACACTATTCCTTTGACATTAACGCTTTCATCGCTTGAGGCGGAATAATCGCCCCAGGATATTGAATAACTATAGAAGCCAATTGATGGCCTAATTCTGCTGATGCTGTTTCCGTGCTGCCACTTAGTCGTCCGGCTAAATAACCTGCAGCAAATGAGTCACCTGCCGCGCAAGTATCAACGACCTTGTCTACTTTATTTGCAGCGACATAGAATGTTTCACATTGATTATTTTGTAAGCCACAAACAACTTTACAAGGCTCACATCCACGTTTTATTACGACTTCTTTGCAACCCAACTGTTGGCAACGTTCAACAATATCGGTTTGTCCCCAAACTAAATGATCATCATCTTCCGTAATGAGGGCGATATCAACGAATGGCAAAACTTGTGAATACCAGTATTGCGCTTGTTTTGCTGTCCATAATTGAGGGCGGAAGTTATTATCAAATAATACTCGTCCACCATTTGCTTTATGCTTTTCAAGTAACGTTATCAACGTTGCTTTGGCATCTTCAGCTAAGATGGCTAAGCTGATACCACTGATGTACAACGCATCAAATTCATGCTGCTCAATCGCTTGTTCGAGTGGTGTCATATCAACTGAAAAATAGAATTTTGCCGCGCTATCATTACGCCAGTAATGAAAGTGTCGCTCGCCATTAGGCTCTGTTTCAACCAAGTATAGGCCCGGCAATTTATTCTCAAGCTTTCTGACCATCGAAACATCAATACTCTCAGCCTGCCATGAGCTAAGCATATCTTGACTAATTTTATCGACACCCAACGCTGTTGCGTAACTGACAGCGATATCACGAGAAGCACCAAGGCGTGATAGGTACAGCGCAGTATTTAGCGTATCGCCACCAAAAGTGCGTTGTAATGGCTGGCCACTTAGCTCAACCATACATTCACCAAAAAATGCAATTTTCACACTGTCACCTTTAATTTTTAAATCTGTACTAAAAGCGTAATTGAAGATGCAGGCCTTACATCATCACAAAGGCCTGCATTTTGACGAGTTTTAGAGGATTATTTTGCAGCTGCTGTTTCGATACTCACAGCAGGTTCTTCAGACTGTTCCATTCCAGCACGCTCTGCATCAAGAATCGCTAACGCTTCTTCTTTCGTCACGGCGTTGGCTGGTGTAACTATGCTCACAACTACACCTGCGGTTAATGCCGTTAATACTGATGGGATCACTGGGTTACCCCAGAAAGCGGTAAAGTCGCTACTCATCATGATTGTAAATGATGCGGCTGATGCACCCGCTAAGGTTGCAATTGCACCTTGCCAGTTATAGCGAGACCAGAAGCGACCCAACATACCGCACACAAACATGCCAGACATAACAGTTGAAATCATCTTGGTGATGTAGCTAATAATGTCATTCGACGTTAGAGCAAACAGCAGTGCCAAGCCAATACAGATAATCAGTGCGAAGCGTGAATAGCTAACCATCTTATCTTTTGATGGTACTTTACCCGTGAACATGATGTAGATATCACGTAGCAAGATAGATACACCTGCAATAGCATCTGAGCTTGCGCTCGACATGGTTGCTGAAAGACCTGCGATAAGAACAATCATACCAATACCAACTGGTAGTACTGTTGCTGCCACGTATGGGAACGCAAAGTTCGCATTATTCAATTCAGGGTTAATCGCATGTGCTGACATACCGATAACCGCTGGAATGATAGAGAAGAACAAGTACAGAACACCCGACAACACAAATGAGCGGCGAATGGTTTTTACGTCTTTACCTGAATAAATGCGCTGACGGAAAGATGGGGTGGCTAAAATACCGACACCAACAACGGTTGCCAAAGATATCGCAGGAATTAGACCAAGCTTATCGATACCAAATAAACTAACCGATGCAGGATCCATCGCTGCATATAGGTTATCAAGGCCACCAATATGCTCAACAGAAAGTACCGCCATTAAGATGAAGCCAGTAAATAGAATGACTGCTTGAATTGTATCGGTCCATACTACAGCGGTATAACCACCAATCACCACGTAAATAGTAAAGGCTGCTGCAATAATCAGTTTCGCTGTATTGATTTCAATATCGGCAATCCAGGCGAGGTACATACCACCGCCCAGAATATGCGCACCTAACCAACCTATTGATGCCACAAAGATCAGTACACCAACAACGTTCTTAACGACTTTGTTTGCACCAACATAGTAAGACAGCTCTTCACTCATCGTCATGAAGTTCAGCTTACGCACTGGCGCAAACCAGTATGCTAGAAGCAAAATACCGATAGCACCACCAACGCCATATAGTGCGCCAGCCCAGCCATTAGCATAACCAAAGCCAACAGCCCCCATACTTGAACCTGTACCAACCATGGTTGCAACGGTTGTACCAAGCACCAAGAACAAAGGTAGGCCACGACCACCTAGTAAGAAATCTTCACCTGATTTTTGGTTTCGAGAAACAAACCAACCCAACCAGATTAAAAAAACCACATATGCACCGAACCCGGTGAGAAAGAGTGTACTGTTCATTCCATCCCTCTTATAATCGTTATTGCTTTTATTTGCTTGGGGATAGCGCTCTTAATCACTACCCCATGATTAACTGATATCATCAGTTTTGCTTTTTTATATTGGGTTGGTGCTTTGCCAACCCTTTTTCTTTTGGCCAATCCTTAGCCACTTCTTAATAACTACCTGATACCCCTTACCAAGCAGTGGTGACAAGCCTTCTGATGTTCTTCGACATAATATAGGGCGAAGACTTGTCTAAATATTTAGTCAGCTGTTAGCGACGATCTTCACGGTAGCACGTCACATCAACTTCAACTTTCACATCAACAACCAAGTCACATACCATGCAGATACGTGCTGGTGGGTTTGCGCCAAAGAACTCTTTAAACACTTTATTGAATGACTGGAAGTAACGTGAATCCGTTAATACCACTTTAACATGGACAACATCTTCTAGGCCGTAGCCCGCTTCTTCCATAATATCGACACAGTTTTGAACCGCTAGACGAGATTGCTCAATGATGCCGCCTTCAACAACTTCACCATCTGTCATTGGTGTCTGGCCTGAAACATACAGGAAACCACCCGCTTGAGTTGCTCGTGCAAAAGGAAGGTGCTGACCGCCGGTGCCTGTACCGCCTTCGATGCCATAGCGTGTGATAGTCATAATTTTTTTCTCCAACTTCTTGTTACTGATTTTAGTAATGGCGACACCCCAAACCATTTGGGCTGCATCACCAATTTGTAGGCCAGCAAGCGTTATGCTTGATGGCGGTATAAGAAACGGCCATGCCGTTGTTGGTCTACTTGACCATTTTGATAACTGATGCTGCCATTCACCATAACGGCATCGATGCCTTTCGCCGCAGCTATTGGATTTTCAAAGCTGGCGACATCAATAATGGTATTTGGGTCAAACAACACCATATCGGCATACGCGCCTTGTTTAATTTCACCACGATCTTTCAAGCAATAACGCTTGGCAGACATGCCGGTCATTTTGTGAATGGCCTGACCTAAGCTGAACAGCTGTCGTTCACGGCTGTAATAGCCCAGCACGCGAGGAAATGAGCCCCACAGTCTTGGATGTGGATGTGGATCATTTGGTAGTCCATCTGATCCCACCATGGTTAAACGGTACTTCAATACTCGCTCAACATCGGCTTCATCCATGCAGTGATATACCGCGCCTGCTGGTTGTAACTGTTTTGCCGCTTCGATTAATGGCAAGCCCATATCTGCAGCAATATCTTTCAGCATTTTTCCTGCCTGCTCTGGCAGACTTTCAGACCAAGTAATAAAAATATCAATTTCATCGGTTACTTGGTTCAAATCGAGCGTTGATGAACTAGCAGAGTACGGATAACAGTCACACGACACGTCTTGTTTCTGCGCTGTCTTATCCATTAAATCAAGCACTTCAACCGTACGTCCCCAATTACCAGCACCAGCACATTTTAAATGGGAGATAACAACAGGTACTTTACCGTGCTTACCTGTTTTAAACGCTTCCTCCATTGCTTCAAGGATCTGCTCAAACTCGGTGCGCATATGCGTGGTATAGATACCGTCAAACTCCGCTAACTCTTCAACTAACGCCATCACTTCTTCAACCGGCGCTTGCTTTGCCGAGGCATATGCAAGGCCAGAGCTCAAGCCTAATGCCCCTTGCTCCATAGCTAAGTGAAGCTGCTTTTTCATCATCGATATTTCTTCACTTGTTGCTGCGCGAAGTAAATCATCCATTTCGTTGTTACGTAGCGTGGTATGCCCAACAAGTGCAGCGACATTCACTGCAGGTTGCGCTTGTGTTACCGCGTTTGCATAAGCGCTAAAATCTGGGTATTTAAAATCTTCTCGCTTACCTAATAGATTCATAGGATCTGGCGGATCACTCGCTAACACCGTAGGGGAAGCACTGATCCCGCAATTGCCGACGATAACGGTGGTAACACCTTGGCTGATCTTGGGTAAACATTCAGGCAAGCGAATGACATTTGTATCATCATGGGTATGTACATCAATAAAACCGGGAGCAAGTGCCTTCCCTTCTCCATCAATAATTTGCTGTGCCTGACTGCCTGCTAAATCACCAATGGCTGCAATACGATCCCCTGTTATTGCTACATCTGCGTTGTATGGTTCGGCGCCTGTGCCGTCTACAACTTGTACATTTCGGAAAACGGTATCGAACTGCATGACTCTTCCTCTTATATCTGCTGCTTCATTACCGCTCCCAAAAGTTTGAATGCTTTCTGGTTACGGCTAGTCGCCGAGAGGTTGCCTATCTTCGCCACCGCGGTGGCTATCTAAAGCCAGCTTTAACCGTCGTAATTTATCTCGGGTTCGGCGTTTATGGCTTAAGGCAAGCTCTGTCGACAACACATCTATTAAAGCCATCATGGCGTAGCGCGAAGCTGACGGCTTATAGATGAAATCTGTTTCTTTTGTCACTATGGGCAGCACTAAATCACTAATTTCCGCCAATGGTGACTCTTTTGGTGTAATCGAAATGATTTTCACACCGTATTGTTTCGCTATTGATGCAGGCTCAACCACTTCAGGGGTATAGCCCGTTGCAGAAATCACAACCATCACATCGTTTGCATCTGCCGTTGAAGCGACCATTCGTGCAAGCAGGCCATCGTTGTATGCTGTGACAGGGTAACCAAGTCTAAATAACCGGAACTGAAGTTCCTGAGATAGCATGGTTGAACCGCCCCCCATACCAACAGCGAGTATTTGTCTTGCGTTTTGCAAGGTTTCAACCGCTGTCGCAATATCCTGCTCATTCACTATCTTGCGGTTTATGTTGATCGCGTTTTTAATCGATTCATAAACCCCTTGAATGCCTGATTGGTCTGGTGCTTCATGAATGAAGCGTTGACCTATAGCCAGTGACTGAGCCAGTTTAAGCTTTAAATCACGTACATTCTTACAACCAACCGCTTTCGCAAAGCGTGTAATTGTTGCCTCACTCACTCCAGCTTCTTCTGCTAACTGGCTAATGCTTGAGCCTGACGCTGCTGCCAAATCATCGATAACTAATCGGGCAACTTTCTTTTCTGCTTCTCGTAATTGCGAAAAGCGTTCAGTAATTCTTGAAACAATATCAACTTCGATTGTCACGGCTTTCACCTTTCTCTCGACAAGACAAATAATAAATTCAGAGCAGGGTTAAAACAGTGAGAAGCACCACAAAAACACAAGCAATGTTTGATACTTTCTAACACCGCAAATATGATAATCACGCTTAAACCCTGTAACGACGTAGCCTAGAAGCTATGTTAGGAGAATAATAAATGAACCAAGCAAATAAAAAGCATGTTAGTAAATACCAAGACACTCATCACAAAAAATTTCCCGCGGGTACCAAGGGAGTATGGGTTGATGAAAAAAATGAAGGAAAATACAGCCTAATTGACGAAGAGATCAGCCTACCTGCTGCCGTTATTAAGCAGCAGGCACTAGAAAATAACCTTAGCTGGATGCAGCAGTTTGCCAACCACCACCAGGTAAAGTTATCCCCTCATGGTAAAACCACCATGACCCCTGCTTTTTTTGAGCAGCAGCTTGCTGCTGGAGCATGGGGCGTGACAGTAGCAACAGCACCACATACTCAAGTCGCTGCTGAAGCGGGTGCAAAAAACATCATGATGGCGAACCAGTTGGTTGGTAAAGCCAATATGTCGTTAATAAAGAAAGTCATTGAACAATATGACGTTAACTTCTATTGCTGTGTGGATTCCGTTGAGAATGCCGACCAATTGCATCAATACTTCAACCAAACAGGGGTAACACTCAATATATTGATTGAGTTTGGTGTAGAGGGTGGTCGCTGTGGCTGTCGAAATACAGAAGAAGTGATAAAGCTTGCTCAGCATATTAACCAACTGGATGGATTGAACCTTTCCGGTATCGAGGTCTATGAAGGTGTGATCCACGGTGAAAACGCAGAAGCCGATATTCGTGAATTTCTGGCGACAACAATTGCTACTGTTGAAAGACTTTCAGAAGAAAAGCTAATAACAGATCAGCACCCTATCGTGACTGGCGCTGGTTCAGCTTGGTATGATGTTGTGGCCGAAAGCTTTACCGCCTGTCAGCACCTTAACGCGATTATCAGACCGGGTTGCTATTTGATCCACGATACGGGGATCTATCAAGACGCCCAAGACAAGGTAATGAACCGCGCAGAAAAAAACCAAGGCTACGCCTGCGATTTAGGGGGGAACCTTGAATCTGCACTCGAAGTTTGGGCTTATGTGCTTTCTCGCCCTGAAGCGAATAAAGCGGTGATTGGATTAGGTAAGCGTGATGTCGCATTTGATGCCGGCTTACCCATCCCAGAACGCGGCTACCGCAATGGAGAAAGTATCGATGTTGCTCAGCTAGAAGCAACTGCCATCATGGATCAACATACCTTTGTCACTGTACCTGATGGCTGTGATCTTGCTGTCGGTGATGTTATCGCTTTTTCAACCTCGCACCCATGCCTCACATTTGATAAATGGAAGTACATCTGTATTTCTGATGAAAAATACACGGTTAGTCAGTTTGTTGAAACCTGCTTTTAATCACATAACTGTAGATATACCGAACAAAAATACCATTTAACGATACATATTGAGCCCTATCGACTAGGGCTCATACCTTTTACAACAAACCCCACAGCTCGCTGTTATTTATAAAGTTATTCGCTTCCCTACCCTATATGCGTATAAATGCAAAGCGATTACATAACTACTTAAGACCCTGTTTTTTATAAGTTTAATTGCCTATTTTTCACGTTGATAAATGCAATCAGGTGTGTATTATGCCCTTGCAAATGTATTATCCCGTGCTTCAAAGGACACTAACATGGAATTAACGTTTTTAATCGAAGGATTGCTTTTTGGCTTAATCGTCCTACTAATCGGCTTATCTGGTGGTTCATTTTTTACCATGGCCACAGTAAAGAAATCAGAAGTTGAAACCGTGGTTGAATCACGCATTGAATTCGGCTTTTACGGCGTCGCTAGCTTGGTTTTTGCCGCCTTACTAGCGGGTATTCTTAGCTAGACACCCGAGAGCTTTATTAAGCACTTCCCCCTGCTTGATAAAGCTCGAGTGGTAACCCATCAGGGTCTTGAAAAAATGTATACTTTTGCCCTGTGTACTCATCCACTCTAATTGGCTCAATGCCGACCCCTCGACTTTCAAGATAATCTGCCACCAGTTCAACCGAATCAACGACAAACGCTAAGTGTCGTAACCCCTTTGCTTCAGGAAAGCTAGGTCTTTCAGGTGGATTAGAAAAAGAAAATAGTTCTATTTGACTGCCATCTGGTAATGCTAAATCGAGCTTAAATGAATCTCGCGCTTCACGGTAATGTTCTGCCACCACTTTCAAACCGAGAATATCGACATAAAAGTGTTTAGATACCGCATAATCTGAACAAATAATCGCAGCATGGTGAATGGCTTTTAGCATCTCAATATCCTTCCTGAATCGCACAAGTCATCTATACTAGCACTCAAGAAAATGGAGCGATATCGCTCCATTTAAAGTACATTACAACTAACCTTAAACACGGTTAGCCGCCCTCGGTATTACCTATTTCAGGTTGGGCAAACGTCTGTTCTTCATTACTTTGTTGCTGATTAGGTCGCTTTTTCTTTGTTCCTGGCATCAGTTCAAAATCAGGCGTGAAACTCGCTAACATACTTTTTAGCTGATCAATTGGCTTACGATCACCATCCAATTTTGCTTTACCATTTTCAATCTGCTCATCAAGCGTAACCGAACCCATCATTACAGGCTCAAGATCTGCACGATCAATAGTGATCGTTAGATCCGGCTTATCAGCAATATAGCCTTTTATGTTTGTGAGTGTTGAATTACTTAACTCAACGGCATACTCCTCATTATTGTCGGGAGTCACCAGATTAATCACAAACTCAATACCATCCGCTTTTTCACTGTTCAATCGAACAGCTAAGAAGTCTAACCATAAACTGGTCGACATTGCCCTAATAACATCAGGTCCCGATGTTTTCGGTGTTGCCCCTGTTGGAATACCGTTACGTAGTTCATACGCTGCAGCCAAGAAGCTATTACGTACACTAGGGCTTTCTTGCTGGTAGCCTATTTGCTCAAACACGTTGGCTAATAAATCTTTGGCTTTCTGGTTATCGGGTTCACCGTAAACCAACTTATTCAATATTTCTGAAGCCATCAGATATTCGCCGTTATCAAACAGCGCCTGGCCTTTCTTGATGATATTGTCAGCGCCTCCCATCATTTCAACATATAAAGGCCCTGACTCACTGGGTGATACTGGTATCAATGTAGCCGGATTTCCATCCCAGTAACCTAGGTAACGATTAATAACTGCACGGCTGTTATGTGCCTCTGAGCCATGATAACTATGGGCTGACCATTGCTGCTGTAAGCTTTTTGGTGGTTTATATTGATTATGTACTTCATTGATTGTGACGCCTTGATTGGCTAAATGAAGTACTTCATTGTTAAGGTTGGCGTAAATGTCACGCTGAGAACGCATGATTTCTTGAATTCGATCATTCCCCCAACGCGGCCAGGAGTGAGAGGCAAACATCACTTCAGCATCTTGACCAAACATATATAAAGCTTTATTGATCTGCTTTGACCACTCAAGAGCATCACGTATCAATGCACCACGTAAGGTATAGATGTTGTGTACTGTACCCGTAATATTTTCAGCAGCCCAAAATGTTTTTAACTCTGGGAAATACGTATTCATTTCCGCTGGCGCTTCTGTACCTGGTGTATTTTGGAATACCATCTTCACACCATCAATTGTGTGCTCTTCAATATCATCTTTAATGTACATTGTAGGTGGTACAAGCCCAGTTGTTCCCGCCGCGGTATTCTTACCAATGGATTGATCAACATGTCCAAATGGGCTTCTTGGTAACAACACACCATATTGGAAAAAAAGTCTACGGTTCATTGCGTTACCGGCGTAGACATTTTCAGATACCGCATGCAGCATAAAACCTTCTGGAGCAATGATTTTTACTTTACCAGCGGCAATATCTTCATCACTAATGACCCCCCTAGCTCCACCAAAGTGATCAGCATGGGAGTGAGAATACACAACAGCGACGACAGGCCGCTCACCAAGTTGCTCATTAACAAACTTCAACGCTGCTGCTGCGGTTTCTTTCGCGGTTAATGGATCAAAGATAATCCAGCCCGTATCACCCTTGATAAAGCTTATGTTGGCTAAATCAAAGCCTCGAACTTGATAGATTTTATCGGGGACGACTTCATAGAGCCCATAAGCCATATTGAGAACGGCTTGTCGCTGCAATGAGGGATGAATGCTGTCGAATTCTTTTTCTTGCAGTAGCCATTCGTAACTCGCCATATCCCATGCGACATTGCCTGATTCAGCTTTTATTTGTTTATAGTCAGGTGCAGCAATAAAGCCTTTTTTTGCCTCATCAAAATCACGTTTATCATCAAATGGTAGAGATTCACGCTGCTGCTGTTGGATGTCTTGAGTATATTTCGAAGGGGGCTGCCCTTTTGGATCAAAATGCTTGCCTTCTGCTGCACCGGGATCGGATAAAACACCACCGCCCCCAGATGCCCATACTACGCCTTGTGTACAACTTAAAGCAAAGATAACAACAAGAGTAATTATTCCCTTTCTATTCATCAACTGTTCCTTTATTTTCAAGTAACCACTTAGATTTCAGAGCAAAAGGCATACTTTTTTGCTCAAAAGGTACTCTCAGCCTAGAACAGGCAATAAAAAAGGGTGAAGAAATTCACCCTTAAAATAGTTAGTCATTAATATAGAACACAGGTTAAGTGTCATATCTTCATTGAGCGTTGCTGCCTGCGAAGGGTAAAAAACACAATCCCGCCGAACAAACCAAGCAGCAATATTGGCCCTCCCCATAATAAATAGGTATTGGGAGAGAGCTTTGGCTTATATAAAACAAAGTCCCCAAAGCGAGAAGTCATGTATTCCACAACTTCCGCGTTTGTCTTGCCATTGTTCACCATCTGATAGACCTGTAACCTCAGATCTTTGGCAACAGGTGAATTCGACTCTATCAAATTCTGATTCTGGCATTGCGGGCAACGTAAGCGTCGCGATAAATCAATCGCTCGCTTCTGCTCAGAAGGTGAACGAAACTTAAAAGTTTCTACTGTTTCAATGATCTCTGAATCAGCTCCAACAAAGATCTGCTCGACCTGTGCAAAGCTGGGCAGGCTAAAGAATAGCATCGTAAATAGAAAACCAACGGCTCCTTGCCAATACTTACCATTAGCCATTAATTTCGTCATTTTGCTGTTCCTTTATGTACTGTATAACGGGCTCAAATTCCTGTTGCCATATTTGCGTATCTAACGCACCAGAGTATCGAAAGCGGATCATGCCATACTGATCAACCAGATAACTTTCAGGTGTGCCATATACACCTAAATCAAGTGATAACTTGCCTCTTGGATCATAGATAACTGTCTGATATGGGCTCCCAGTACGCTGCAAAATATTACGCGCATCAGCTAAATTATCGCGATAATTTAAACCGACTAAATCAATGGTGTTATTTTCAGCTAATGACATCAAAAAAGGATGTTCCGACTGACACACGCCACACCATGAGGCCCAAACATTCAATAACGTCAAGTTGCCTTTAAAGACAGACTCATTCACCTGTACCGCTGTAGAAGAAAGTGTTTCCATTTGAAATGACGGTACTGGAGTATTTTCTAGTCGACTTAATGACGACGGGGTGTTGTTGTTCATTGCATACACAATCACACCAAGCAGGCCTACAACTAATATCAGTGGTATAAAACGATTCACAATTTTCACCTGCTATTTGCCATCATTAGGATCATTTCCATACCACGATTGTTTCAACTGGCTTAGTTTGTTTATGAGTGGCTTTCTCGTTACGTAAACTAAGTACCGCCATAAACCCACCAATCATCATTAGCAGGCCGCCTAACCATAACCAACGAACATATGGTTTATATTGAATTCTCACCGCATAATCAGTGCGATTAAGCTTTTCACCCAAGGTAATATAGATGTCTCCATGCCAATACCACTTAATTCCCGGTTCACTCATGTTCATGGTACGAACAGCATAGTGGCGACGTTGAGGTTGGATCATCGCTTCAAACTGACTGTCTTTAGTCATCACAATATTCGCCTGCTCAGCTGTATAATTAGGCCCTATAAGCAACTCTGTATCGCTATATGTAAAGGTATAATCGTCAAGAACAACCACATCACCCGGCCCCATTTTATCGCTAATTTCAGTGTCGTAATGACTCACTAAAGCCGCGCCAACAATAGTGATTGCAACACCAATATGCGCAACCACCATTGCCGCTTGTCGCCAAACAATGCCTTTTAAGCCTTTTGAGCGCCTTTTATTAACCCGCATAACAAATGCTTGTAACGCTGTGAGTGCTATCCAAAGCGCAGTGATAAATGATGCGCATACAACAAGGTTAACCCCTCTTTCAAACAACACTGATAATGCAACACCCAATACAACTGATGCCGCCATGGGTGCAAGCGTTCGAGTGATCAAATCATCCATCGTCACACTGTGCCAGCGGATCAGCACACCAAAACCCATAAATATGAACAATATAAAGCTCATTGGCACAAACATGGCATTAAAGTAGGGTGCACCAACTGAAATATTACCGAGCCCTAAAGCTTGAAAAACCAGTGGGTAAAACGTTCCAAGCAAAACGGTGAGTGTTGAAACAGCAAATAAACTATTACCTATCATAAACATGGCTTCTTTAGATAAAAAACCAAATTTAGCGGGTACAAAATATTGGGCTGACTTCACCGCAAATAAACTAAGTGAAACAACCAATATCAGCGCGAGAATAGATAACAATATAATGCCGCGCGTTGGGTCTACCGCAAACGCATGTACCGATGTTAGCAAACCAGAGCGCACAATGAATGTGCCAAGCAAGCTCAGCGAGAAAGTGAAGATAGCCAGCAGTAAACTCCAGCCAATTAATGCACGTTGATGTTGTGTGATCATCAACGAGTGCAGTAATGCCGTACCAGTTAGCCAAGGCATCAGTGACGCATTTTCAACAGGATCCCAGAACCACCAGCCACCCCAACCTAGTTCGTAGTAAGCCCACCAAGAACCAAGAGCGATACCGCCAGTCAAGAATACCCACGCAGCCAACGTCCAAGGACGGCTCCATTTCGCCCAATCTAACTGCGCCTCTTTCGAGGTTAACGCAGCCATGGCAAAGGCAAAACTCACCGCGAAGCCAACATAACCAAGGTAGAGCATCGGCGGGTGGAAGATCAGACCAACATCTTGCAACATCGGATTCAAATCCCGCCCTTCAAGAGGAACTGGAAATAATCGTTCAAACGGGTTCGATGCAAATAAAATAAATGCACTAAATAACGCAATCAATACCGCTAGAGTCACTAAAACCCTGGCAATAAACGCCTCATCTCGATGACGACACACCCAAGCAACGGCTGCAGCCCACAAAGCAAGCGAGAACAACCAAAATAGGAATGACCCTTCATGCCCCCCCCACACCGCTGCAAGTTTGAAGAAGAAAGGAAGCTGGGTATTAGAATGATGGGCAATGTAGGCAACCGAAAAATCATCCAGCGCAAAACCTACGCCTAATAAAACAATAGATAGAGTAACAAACAGGAAAGCGCCATAACTTAACGGCCAAGCGTAGCGAGTAAGGTATGAATCCTTTTTAATTAATCCAACAACAGGGATGGTGGAGCCGAGTATTGCCAAGACAAACCCTATGATCAGGGCAAAGTGTCCAACTTCAGGAAGCATCGTGTATCCTTTCAATAACCGCCACGGCATACACCGTGACGATTAACGTAGTACTAGGTATTATACCGTGGTCATTTGGCCAGCATACAGAATGAAAGTACGTAACATCAGTACTCCAATCAAACTTAATGTGGTTACCAACATAATAAAGGCTTTGTTGTGACGAATGCCCGCAGGACTAAATGCATTCAGGCCAAGTGGAACCAACATACCCATGCCGATGACACCGTACCAGAACCATGTAGCCCAAAAACCGCCACCGATTGCAGCCATTGCAGCCGCAGCGCTTTGACCGCCACCGAAATACAAACCGCTAAAGAAAGCAAATATGACAAATAATTCAAACATTACGACTGGGCGTTCGAACTTGTGCACCCATTTTACGCTTGCACTATGTGCAGATTCTTTGAAGAAAAGAACCCCAACCAAAATACAAGCTGCCGCACCCGATGATAAACTGGAGAATAAAAACAGTAATGGTAGTACTGGGTTATTCAACAACGGATAGGTTTGAAGTGCTGATAACAGGAAGCCGGTATACGCCGCTAGCAATAACGCTAAGAAGCCCAAGAATAACTCAAGGCTATTTTCAAAGCGCGTAATGACGGCCATCACTTTACCTACAATTGGCAAGCGACCGTTAAGCAATTTCAGCAGCTCATCTTTATAGATAATGGCAATCCAAGCAAACAGTACCACCATGTATATCTGGAATAACATAACCCCCATCGACATCACTGAACTTGGGTTATAGAAGATCATAATCTTCCAGAACGACAATGGCTTCGTTAGGTGGAATACCAAGATTAATAGACCAACAATAATCCCGAATGGTGCCAGGATCGCCGTTGCTTTAATAATACCATTTGTACTTGGGTGACCTTCAATCACCTTACGTTTAAGGTAAATTGAAATCATCACCGCACCCGCCGACATACCGGCTAAAAATAGGTAAACGGCAATGATCCAATCCCACACAAGCGAATCAAAATAAAAGGCATCTGCAAATGCTGTACTCATCCTTTTATCTCCCCTTTTCCATGAGGTACTTTATACAGCTTCGGCTGCGTCCCTAGTTCCACTTTCTGGCGATAAACAGGCTTCTCTTTTATCAGCTGACTAACTTCACTATTTGGATCATTAAGATCACCAAATGTCAGTGCTTTTGTTGGGCATGATTCAACACAAGCGGGTTGTTTACCGGCTTTTAAGTTTGTTTTTTTACAGAAATCACACTTATCAGCTGATTTTGTTTCAGGGTTAAAGAAGCGGACTTGATAAGGGCATGCTGCCAAACAATAGCCACAACCAACACATTTGAAGTTATCAACATCAACAATGCCAGTTTCTGCGTCTTTAAAGGCGGCCCCTGTTGGGCATACATGAACACATGGTGCGTTTTCACAATGCTGACAAGAAATACGTGTGAACTTGTAGTCTACATTCGGGTATTCGCCTTGAGGCTCACTGCGTACTATTTCTAATCGCGATACCCCTTCAGGTACATTGTTCACCTCTCGACAAGCATCAGTACATGCTGTACAGCCAATACATAACGTTTCATCATGTACCATGCCGTATAGCTTAACGCCGTCTTTCATTGTTGCCGCCAGTGATTGGCGACCGAGTAGCGAGTTGGCACCGACGCCTGTGGTGAAAATTACTGCACCTGCACCAGCCAAAAAATTACGTCTTGAACACGTCATAATCGCCCCTACTCTTCTTTTTTCAGATCTGAATGACAATCGACACAAAGCTTAATTCTCGGCTTTCTTTCGATACCCTTCATTGGATCTGTTTCTGGGTGGATGTTATGGCAAGATGCACAAGATAAATCTAACGCATGCACATCATGAGTCCAGTTTGCTTCACGCAAATCTTTTGGCTCATGGCAATCAGTACAGGTTTGATTTTGCTTCGTGATCCACGTTATATCGGCCGCTGGCTTTTCACTGCCAGCAACAGACTGCGACGGTGCAAACTTCGTCACTGATGAACCACCATCGCGGTGATCTTTTCCTATCGTGCTGTGGCAATCGACACAGGTAATGTTTCGATTTGTTTCAGCATGAAGCACATCACTATGTGCGCCTTTTAGCGTGTCTTTTTCATCTTTATGGCATTGCGTACAAGCGTAGTCGCGATCCCGGATGAAATCGACAACATGTCGACCTGACTCTTGAGTTGAAACAGAAGGGGTTGCTGCTGTGGCTTCTGCTGGCTGAGAGTCGGCGGCAACATTGATTGAGAAACCCCAAATACACATGCCTACAAATAATGTAATCATGCTATTTAGGGCTACTTTATAATTGCCCATTTTTCACCTTTTCATCTTCCAATTACTTTTTATTTAAAAGTAACAGGTGCTGATATAAAGAGTTGAGTGCATCAAGATGCACAATTAATATAAATGTCACTAAACATATTTAATTGATATCAATTCTTATTTTCATCAACATAAGCCACAACGCTTAACAGTTACATATTAAACAATATTTCAATATGTGAAAACATGCGTCAAGCTGCAAATACTACTTAGGGGTGATTTAATCTGCCTGTTTAGTGACCTAGATCAATTCCATTCTTCGCATAAGATGATGATTTAAAGTTCATTTTTTAAATAAATCTCCAGCAGTTATTTAGCTACCCCTAAATACCCAAAAAGGGGTATTTGAATGTAAATTTAGGTCAACTCCCATTATTAATTTTTCACTTTTGATCCAAAACAATAAACATTTTCCTTTTCCTCCACACAACATCATATTTGCTATTCTTAGCAAGATCTCCAGTTCTTAATCATCAATCGGCCGCTCTCACAACGCTTGGCTCTATTTATAATTAGAATTATGGAGTAACACACTGTGAGTAATAAATGGACGAGAAACACTGCCGCCGTTGCAGCTTTGTTGTCTGCAATATTTCTTTCGACTAATGTGCAGGCTGCCTCTGAAGATGCAGAAAAAGAAAGAATAGAAGCACGCAACCAAAACTACGCGCTAGAGCATGTTGAACAATACACAAGCTGGGAAGCGACCAAAGAAAGTGACACCATTGAGGATGCCCTTGAAGGCGACCCTAATATGGTGATTTTGTGGGCGGGATATGGTTTCGCAAAAGACTATAACAAAGCACGTGGTCACTTTTATGCTGTTGATGATGTACGTGAAACACTTCGTACAGGCGGCCCACAAGATGAAAACTCAGGCCCAATGCCAATGGCATGTTGGAGCTGTAAAAGCCCTGACGTCGCTCGTGTAATCGACGAGCGTGGTGAAGATGGCTACTTCGAAGGTAAATGGGCACGCTTAGGCTCGGAAATCAATAACGCTATTGGTTGTGCAGATTGCCACAACACCAATAGCGACGACTTCAAACAAGGTAAGCCAGCCCTTGCAATGTCACGCCCATACGCTGAGCGTGCAATGGAAGCGATTGATAAGAAGTTTGAAGATGGCTCGCGACTTGACCAGCAGGCACAAGTTTGTGGTCAGTGTCACGTTGAGTACTACTTCCAAAAACAAAATAAGAACGCGGTTAAATTCCCTTGGGATAAAGGTACTGGCGTTGATGAAATGGAAGTGTACTTCGATGAAATTGGGTTCAGCGATTGGACCCATGGCGTATCTAAAGCACCAATGATCAAAGCACAGCACCCAGAATATGAAACATGGCGTGATGGTATCCATGGCAAGAATAACGTGACATGTATTGACTGTCACATGCCTAAGGTACAAAACGAAGAAGGTGTCGTGTTCACAGATCATAAGATCGGCAACCCATTCGACCGTTTCGAAGATACTTGTGCACAATGCCACACGCAAGATAAAGCAACAATGCAAGGCATCGTTTCAACACGTAAAGCACAAGTGCTTGATATGAAGCTACGCGCTGAAAAGCAAATCGTTGCTGCTCACTTTGAAGCGAAAGCGGCTTGGGATGCAGGTGCAACCGAAGAGGAAATGAAGCCAATCCTTATGGATATTCGCCACGCACAATGGCGCTGGGACTATGCAATTGCTTCACACGGCGTTCATATGCATGCTCCAGAAGTTGCCCTACGCGTATTAGGCACAGCTGTTGATAAAGCAAGTGACGCTCGTGCTCAAGTTATTCGCTTGTTGGCAACTAAAGGCATTACTGAAGAAGTTCAGATCCCAGATATCTCAACCAAGCTAAAAGCACAGCAAGCTCTTGGCATGGATATGGATGCTATGAACGAAGAGAAAGAAGACTTCTTGAAGACCGTGGTACCACAATGGGATAAAGAAGCAGAAGCTCGCGAAGCGTCTTACGATAAGTAATTAAACTATTCGATATAAATAAAAACCCAGCTGATGCTGGGTTTTTTTATTTAAAACACTACCTATCTCTATTCGTATTTTTCCACACTGTTGACCATACTGACATAAGCAATACGTTTAGTATTAAGCAGGGAAGTGACTATGAGGCAGATTATTGGGGCATCATTTCGTGTATTAATTGCTTTTATGCTTGTCATCAGCCAAGGAGCGCAGGCAAATTTAATTGAGAATGGAAGCTTTGAAGTCACAGATGTAAGAGATGGCCGCTGGCGTTATTTCACTCCAGGAACCCCTGCAGCAACTGGATTAGCATGGCAAGGCGATAACATCGAGATTTGGGATTCACTGTTTGGCTTTGAGGCCAGCGATGGCGACCAATACGCAGAACTTAATGCTCATCCAAACCAAGGTGATAAATTTTCATTTTTCCAATCGTTTTCAACCGTTAACAACAGGTTATATCAGCTGAGTTTTGATTACTCCGCAAGAAGAAAACGCAATGAARGCTTTAATATTAATGTGTTAGGCGAGTCGGTGCTTCTTGATTATGATCTTGATGATCACACTCGATTTAACTGGCGACAATATTCAGGCACATTTACTGCTGACAGTGCTGAAACAACATTGCGCTTCACTTCAAATAATAATGGCACACGAGGTAACTTACTCGATAATATTAAAGTAATTTTGATCCCTGAACCAGATCTCATGTTTCCTTTATTCCTTTTAATCTTATTTTTAGCGATCGGCTACCAAAGACGAAAAGTTCAGCATAAGAAATAAAAAAGCCCAGTAATTAACTGGGGCTAATGATTATTCTTATTTAATAGAACAATTTTTAGTTAAATTAAGCCTTTCGCCCGATTAATTGCATTAATTAGCTTCACACGATCTAAATCTGTTCTTTCAGTATCAAGGGCTTGCTGCCAAGTATCAATCGCTCTTTGGTAGCGCGCTGTTAGAAAGTAATCTGTAGCCTGTAGCATCAAAGCAGGAATATTATCTTCGTCGAGCTCAAGTGCCTTATTCAACCATTGCTTGCTTTCAGGGGTAAAGTTCTGACCTTTATCATAATAGCTCGCGGTTGCCATTGCTGAATAAATGTTGGCTTGAGGTACTTCTGTCAGTTTCGACGCATAGAAAAAAGCAGTACCAGCCTCTTCAAACTGTGAGCTGTACATATAGGCATTCCCTAAGGCATACCATAATTCACCATTTTGAGTATCGTCACGCAGCTCATTCTGTATTTCATTAATGCGTTGCTGATTGAGATCAGTCGGCATCATCGACGCAATATTATCACGATCAGAGCCATCACTTACTTTCTCTAAAAGAACGACGTCTTGGCGATCGGGTTGGGTTGTGCCTAGAAAAGCATAAACTCCAATAGATATCATCGATATTAGAGAAAACAAACCAATAAAGAGTGGTGTTACTTTTCGATTATGACGGTATGAATGGCCRGCAAGCAATAAACCGGCAGCCAACAATAAAAGTCCAAATAATAGTATTTGATAACCCAAGGTTCCCTCTCCATCATACTGTAACCATAAATTAAACCACTGATATTCTATGTTCAAAAAACATCAATGTGATATATCATTTTAACAGAATTCAAGAAGATAACTGGCTTATCAAAGAAAGGTTTAACGCAGATCAAAAACAAAAAAAGGTAACGAATTCGTTACCTTTTTTATTTCGTGATTTGAGCTTATAGCTCAAAACCGCCGAAAGCTTCACTGTCTACTTGGCGCTCAAGAAAAGCGACAAGATCATCATGACCACCAATGTATTGACCATCAAGAATAATCTGAGGCACGGTGCGTACAACGTTACCTGTTGTTTGCTCAATGAAGTCAACCATCATTGTTTTTGGCAAATCTTGGCCTAGTACAAGTGTGGTGTATTCTGTTCCACGTGCATCAAGCAAGGCTTTTGCTTTTACACAAAATGGGCAATTTGGTTGGGTAACAACAAGGTTCTGGTGGCCAGCAAGTTGTTCAATCGTCATCTCAGACATTGTTCTTCACTTCTTCAGGTTAACTTTGCCCGTTAAGATAATCGAAACCCTTCACGACCGCAATTTTGATGTAAGATCTTTATCGACTTTATTATGCCCTACGCTTTCTAAAGGCATACATACCCGCACTAAGCAGTACATTGATGAAGGCCTTCCACTCACTTAAATTCGCTTTTGGTGAAGTACCTTTTGCCATTAGGGCGAGTTGTTGCTCATACCAAGTAATGTTCAGCATCGCCATATTATCGATAGCTCTGATACCAGTAGTTAATGTGCGTAGTTCTTGCTTATGCTCAATATTGTTGATTAGCTTTTGTGGAAAATCAGGATCGACCGCTGTAGTTCGTGCCAAACCAATAAAATCAGTCGCCCCAGAATCTAATGCAGCCTGCATCGCAGATGCTGATCTAAAGCCCCCAGTCAGGACAAGTGGCGTATCCACCAAATGGCGCACTTTTTCAATATAATCAAGAAAATATGCTTCACGATTTTGCGTCGACGCCTTCTGCTTGCCTCCCATCATCGTTGGGCTTTCATAGGTGCCACCGGAAATTTCAATCAAATCAATTCCAGCCCTACTTAGCGCTTTCACCACCAGCATCGAATCATCTTCACTGAAACTTCCTTGCATAAAGTCTGCCGAGTTCAGCTTGATACCTATAGGGAAATGCTCACCCACTTTAAGGCGTATAGCATCATAGATTGCTAACACAAATCGCATACGGTTTTCTAACGACCCACCCCACTTGTCCGTTCGTTGGTTATGGCGAGGTGATAAGAATTGACTCACTAAATATCCATGGGCAGCGTGGATTTGAACCCCAGTAAAGCCAGCCTCTTTGGATAACTGTGCACTAAGCGCAAACTTTTCAATAATCGAATATATTTCGGCTTCTGTCAGTGCTCGGGGTTTATTAAATCCTTTTTCCAAACCGTTTTCTAAAGTAATAGCTGAGGGTGCAACGGGTTGTTTACAAATGAAACTGGGTATTTGTTTACCTGGATGGTTTAATTGGGTCCAAATTTGGCTGTTATTTTTCTTACCAGCCACGGCCCAACGTTTAAATAAACTTAAATCTGACTCTTCATCAAGCACAACATTTTTAGGCTCACCCAGCGCCGTTCTATCAACCATGATATTACCGGTTATCGACAGACCAATTCCACCTTCCGCCCAGCGTGAGTATAACGTCGCTAGGCCTGCTTTTGGGCTATGTTCTCGTGTCCCTAGCTGTTCGCTCATTGCTGATTTGAATAAACGGTTTTTTATTGTCTGGCCACTTTTCAAGGTGAGTGAACTACCCAGTTCAATTCTGTCGTGGTTCTCGGTTGCCAATTGATCCATTATATTTCCTATCATTTTGTCTATATTCAAATTCAGCTTTAAAGTCCAAGCCAAAGAACAACTAATTATAATTTAACGATTAACTTGCCCTTATTGGCACCGGTGAAAAACAAATTTAACCCTGTCATTGCGCTTTCTAATCCGTTCAACAGGTGAGTACGATAGTTTATTCTACCTTGCATGACATACGGCGTAAGTTTACTCAGTAAAGCTGGCGCATCACCTAAATGATCTGGCATTGCAAAACCTTGAACGGTAATCCGCTTTTTGATCAAAGGAATCCAGTTTGGGCCTGGTGCCGGTACTTCTGAGGTGTAATCAGCAATCATTCCACACACAACAATACGACCAAAGGTATTCATACGATTGAAAATAAGCTGCTGAATTGGCCCTCCGGTATTTTCAAAAAACACATCAATGCCATTCGGGGTCAATGCACTCAATTGTTGGTCTAAATTCTCTGACTTATAGTTAATGGCACCATCAAAACCCAGATCATTAACTATCCAATCCGCTTTTTCATCACTTCCTACAACCCCAATAACACGTAAACCATCAGCTTTGGCTAATTGCCCAACAATTGAGCCCACAGAGCCCGCAGCACCTGTTACAACCAGTGTTTCACCAGCTTTTGGCTTACCGACATTAAACAGCCCTTGTGTGGCAGTTAATCCAGGTAAAGCAAACACCGATAATGCCATTTCAGCATCAATGCCCGCTTGTACTTTATTCAGTCCACGGCCATTACTTAGAAAATATTCCGTCCACCCAGTCATCCCCATCACTTTATCGCCAACAGCAAAATCAGGGTGATTCGATTCTAGCACCTCGCCAAAACCGCTTGAGCGCATAACCGTATTTAACTCAACAGGTGCGATGTAGCTGTTTGTATCTGGGCTCATCCAACCAATCATTGCAGGGTCTAACGACATATGAGTCTGTTTAACAAGCACTTGACCAGGTCCAGCGGTTGGGATCGTTTTACGTACAACGTCAAACAAGTGTGGGCCAATTGGGCTATTGTCAGGGCGGTGAGCAAGTAATATTTCAGTATATTGGGTCATTATTTCTTCCTTCATTTTTATTATTAGCATTTACCCAACTAGCTTTAGATGAACACTCCAGCCGCGATAGGTAACTGAGATGCATCTAGTATTACCCATGTTTTAAGTCATATATAGAGGTTAAAATGCTAAACTCTATTGTCTTAATAACAACAATGAATGATTTATGGACCAATTAAGAGCCTTAAAGTATTTTTCTGCCACAGCAGAAGCAGGTAACTTTACCAGTGCCGCAAAGCGGTTTAATGTCCCTGCCTCATCGATCTCACGCCGTATTGCTGATTTAGAAGCCAGCTTAGGCGCTCAATTGCTTACTCGTACCACCCGTACCGTTGCATTAACGGAGGTTGGCCAACAATATTTACATCAAATAAATACTATTTTGGAGCAACTGGAGCAATCTGATAAAGCCGTTAAAGAGTATCAAGCGACTCCCAAGGGACGGTTAAAAATTAGCGCCATGGTTGGTTTTGGCGAGCAAATATTGATCCCTATCTTGGATGAGTTCTCGATGCTTTATCCCGAGATCCTATTAGACGTCGTGCTAAGTGATGAGCTTTCTAAATTAGATCGTGATGATGTCGATATCGCTATCCGTGGTGGGTTTGCGCCAGATGAACGTGTGGTGGCAATTCACCTCATGGATAACCATTTTATTGCCGCCGCCTCACAGAAGTATTTACAAAGCCATGGGGTGCCAAGCAGTACAATCGAGTTAAAGGAGCATAAAGGGCTATATTTCAAAACGCCTATGGGACCAACGCCTTGGTTAAGTGAGATTCAAGGGCAATGGCAAGACGTATCGGCACCAAGTGCCTTAACCACAAATAATGGAAAATGGTTGGCAAGAAAAGCCATTGAAGGCGTTGGTATTGTGATGATGCCACGCTGGGTATTACAGCCCTATTTTGACTCAAATGAACTCGTTGAATTAAAATTTCAAGAGCCGTTAAGCATTACGCAAAACCAACATCTGGGTGTGTATATGCTGTACCAAAAGCTTGGCTACGCGACACCGAAAGTTAAAGCCGCGGTCGACTTTATCGCTGCGCGAGTGAAAGGAAGGTAGCGTTCGCGTTTTCAGCCAATTTTGATGGGAATCCGCTTTCGGCCAAATGCTTTCTCGCGCGCGGCAAACCGACCAGCCAGCTGAAAACCGCAATATTTGCACTCTCCCTGCCCCGTAAGGTGACAGTCGCCCAGCTCATACCAATTACGTGAAAGTACTTTTTCCTTACAGTTAGGGCAGTAAGTACTGTCGCCCTGTTCATCGTAAATATTACCGACATAGGCATAATTTAATCCATTTTTAACGGCAATTTCACGCGCTCGCTGTACCGTTGCTGGCGGTGTCCTCGTCTTATCCATCATTTTAAAGTCAGGGTGAAACGCACTGAAATGGATGGGAATATCAGCGCCAAGATGGTCATATACCCACTTACAGAGCGCTTCTATTTCTTGACTACTGTCGTTTTCATCGGGAATAAGCAGTGTCGTAATTTCGAACCACACCTCGGTTTCATGACGTAAATACAGAAGCGTATCGAGTACAGGTGCAAGGTGTCCGCTACAAATTTTATGATAAAAACGCTCAGTAAATGCCTTCAAATCAATATTGGCCGCATCCATGTAACGAAAGAAATCAGGCCGAGCTTGATCCGTAATATAACCTGCACTTACCGCAACGCTATTAATACCCTGCTCACGACAAGCTTGGGCTGCATCAACGGCATACTCTAAAAAAATAACCGGATCGTTATAGGTAAAAGCAATACTGTCACAATTATAACGTTTTGCTGCTGCAGCCAATTGTTCTGGCATTGCTGATGAGCCCAAAGTATCGATTTGACGAGACTTACTTATGTTCCAGTTTTGGCAGAACTTACAGCCAAGGTTACACCCCGCAGTACCAAAAGAGAGGACGGAACTACCGGGGTAAAAATGATTCAATGGTTTTTTCTCAATCGGATCAATGCAGAACCCGCTAGAACGCCCGTAACTCGTCAAGGCAATTTCACCGTCATGTGCTTGCCTTACAAAACACGCGCCGCGCTTTCCATCTCGTAAACGACAATGCCGAGGGCAAAGATCACAAACAACTCGCCCATCATCAAGTTGGTGCCAGTACTTTGTTGGATAAAAGGCTGGAGGAGTTCGCATCTTATTCACCTGATTGAGTATTCCTTTTCTATACTGAGTATAGGTAATGAAATAGACGATAGTGTCTAAACGAAGTAGGTAATTTATGCGTATTCGTCACCCTGCTGTAGCTGGTCGATTTTATAGCCAGTCTCAAGTGCAACTTCAACAGCAATTAACAAACTGGTTATCGGAAAAATCGCACTTTGAGCAGTCTATACGCGCTTTAATTGTCCCCCATGCTGGGTATGCATTTTCGGGTGAAGTAGCAGCAAAGGCTTACCAATACCTTGGTGAACTGGCAAATAAAATTAATAAAGTTATTTTGATTGGTCCAAGCCACCGCCATTATTTCAAAGGATGTGCATTACCGGCTGCGGATTATTTCGAGACACCGTTAGGAAAAGTACGAATTGACACACAATCTATTGAAAAACTCCGCGAAATAGAAGATATTGAAGTATCGGAACAGGTACATGCTTTAGAGCATTGTCTTGAAGTACAGTTACCTTTCCTCCAAGCATGTTTGCATGATTTTACTCTAATACCACTGATAACCAGTAATGTGTCACCCGCGAAAGTAGCAACGCTAATCGATACATTATGGCAAGGTGACAACTGTTTACTGATAATAAGCAGTGATCTTAGCCATTTTCATTCCTACTCAGAAGCACAAACAATCGATAATCATACGTGCTCTCTGATTGAACGTTACGAGCCATCACTCACGCCAGAACAAGCCTGTGGCTCAACAGGGATCAATACACTGCTATTAATGGCTAAAAAAAGAGGGTATCAGCTTACTCGAACAGCATTAATCAACTCTGGTGATACCGTTGCCGGAGATAAGGAGAGAGTCGTAGGATATGTCAGCTATCTTATATCAGAGCCTGAATAAAGGTGAATTAACCCAATTATTGGATATTGCGCGTGAAGCGATTCGCAGTCACTTTTCGACGGGTATACCAAAACTGCCGCAGCTTGATTTATATGGAAAAAAACTATTGCAACCGGGTGCCTGTTTCGTCACTCTAAAAGTTGATGGTCAGCTTCAAGGCTGTTTAGGTACAACAGCCGCTCACTCTCCTTTAGTCCTTGAAGTACACAATAAAGCGCGTGCTAGTGCCTATCAAGACCGTCGCTTTATGCCTTTAACCGAAGAGCAACTTGATAACTTAAATATTGAAATTTCTGTACTATCGCAACCACAGCCACTCTCGATCCAATCAGAACAAGAACTGATTGATTACCTCGAAAAGAATAAAGTGGGTGTGATTTTATCGGATAAATACCAGCAGGCTCTGTTCTTACCACAAGTATGGGAAAGCCTTCCAAAACCAGTAGATTTCATTCGCCAACTAAAAATAAAAGCGGGATGGAACACGGTATATTGGTCGCCAACGATGCAGGTAAAAACCTTTAAGGTTAATAGTATCAGCGGTCGATACTATTAATAAAAAGTCAGCAACGTATTTACATCACCAGTTATGACTTACTCTCTCAAATTATAAAGCCCTGCTCAGCAGGGCTTTATTGCAATTATTTTATTTTTTCACCAGCCCATATGGAATACTGGTAAACATTTCTGGCTGGTGTGTAATGGTTGGCACTTCCTTCGCACCTTTCCAATCCAATAACATAATCGCCAAGACATTTCGGTGTTCGCCGTCGACTAAGTCTGTACTGCCGTTTGTCGCAGGTACCATACCCGCCTTACGATCAATTGACTGTTGAATGGCCTTTCGCATTTTCTCGACAACAGGATCACTTTCTAAATCTGCGAGCAAAAAATTAATACCAACCTCGGCTAATACATCTTCTTTTGAACGTGCAAGAATGGCATCAACGTTGTTACGGTAATAATCATAAATCCATTGGTAGTCTGCTTCATTTACCGTGTGTTGGTAATATTCAGCAGCCGCAAATATAATATGAGTCATCCCATATATTTTATTCATGAATTGCTGATCGGTTAATTGAGCATCTTGATCATCTGGGTATGCTAATTTAAATGCTTCAATAAATTCAGAGACGACATTTTGCTCTCCCAATTGTTTGAGCCAGTAGACTTGATTTGCTAATTGAGCCGCCCAAGCACGGATCATATCGGGATCCGTCGCATAGGCTTTGAAATCGTAACGGCGAATAATTTGGCGAAGCTTTTCATCTTCTCGATGCTTTAGTTCATATTCATTAGCTCTCGCCATTGAGCCCAATAGATCGACACCTAGATACAGGTACTCAGGCTTATCGATCGTCGCTTCATACCTCATGTCACTTCTTACATCTTTTTTCTTATCATAATTCGCAATTCTACTTGCTGAGTAAGTGCTAATTTGTGCAGGCGTATGTACTTCAGTCGTAAAATAGTTCAGTCGGCTAGCTACTCTGGCCATATCAGCCCAAATAGCAGCTTGGTACTTACTATCTTGAGTTTGGCGATACATTCTTAATCCATAGTGCCCCATTTTAAATGCGGGTAATGTATAAAGCTGAGGCTCAAACGTACTTCTAATCAATGCGGCATCTTGCTGATAACTTGGTAAAACGCTGGCTGATTCGTTTTCGCCTGCGGCGATTGCTGGCGAGACTGCAGCCAGCAATAGTCCACATGACAGCAACATATTCCGTGTTTCTTTTTTCAACCACATCACCGATATCCTTATATTCTTTAAGTGCATAATTATGCTAGCAAAGATATGATATATAAAGTCAGGGCATAGTTAAATAATTGTACGGAATGTTAAGTTAATTCTGCTGTCTTTAGGGCGCCTTGTTTTGGGGACACAATGCTGCCAGTGGCTTTGTAGTGAGCCAGCCATCACCAGCAGTGAACCATGTGATAGTGTAAACTCTCGCTTTTCATTGGTAGTGGTGTGCTTCAAAACAAATCGTCTTTCTTCACCTAAATTAACTGAAGCAATAAGTGGGTTCTCACCTAATTCGGGCTCATTATCTTGATGCCACCCCATATAGTCGCAACCATCTCGGTATTTATTTGCCAGCACCGAGTTAAATTGAACCTTCAGTAAACGGTTTAATTTATCCCGAATTTCGACTAACTCCGCCGTCCACGGATCTGGGTGCATGGTTAAGCCGGAATAACGATATGTCGCATCACCACACCATGCTTGTAAGCGTGGCTGCATAACGCTACGACCATACATAGAAATAGGCTTTTGTTGCCATTGCAGAGTATTATCAAGTCGACGATATAACCTGTCTGCATCTTGCAGCGTTAACCAATGCCGCGACCAAAAAAGCCTTCCATCACGTACCGATTGCCAGCCTTCTTGATCGTTTGCAGTTTCACGAAACAGATCAGGTTCATTATTTCCCAGCAACTCTAACTGCCGCATATCGCTCCTATTGACGGTTACACTTAGTGGCGATCATCTATTGGCATCCAGTCTTGATGATCGGGGCCAACATAATCGGCACTGGGTCGAATAATACGATTATGATCGCGTTGTTCAAACACATGAGCAGCCCAACCAGTAACCCGGCTCATAACAAAGATCGGCGTAAAGAGCTTGGTCGGGATCCCCATAAAGTGATAAGCCGAGGCATGAAAAAAATCCGCATTACAAAACAAATTCTTCTCGCGCTTCATCACAGATTCAACACGATCAGAGATAGCATATAGATAAGACGCATCAGCTTGATGGGACAGCTTTTCCGACCAGACTTTGATTAATGCATTACGTGGGTCTGATTCTCGATAAATCGCATGACCAAACCCCATGATTTTATCTTTGTTTGCCAACATTTCCATGATGCCAGTTTCAGCTTCATCTGGGGTCTGCCACTGCGCTATCATTTCCATCGCGGCTTCATTCGCGCCACCATGTAATGGCCCACGCAGTGTTCCAATCGCCGCACCGATGCAAGAATATATATCGGAGAGTGTCGAGGCACAAACTCTTGCTGCAAACGTCGAGGCGTTAAATTCATGCTCTGCGTACAGAATTAATGAGCAATGCATCACTTGCTTATGTAACTCTGACGGTGACTCTCCCGTCAGCATTTTCAGAAAATAGCCACCGAGACTGTCTTGATCACAATAGGTTTCAATCTTAATCCCATGGTGACTATAGCGATACCAATAACAAATAATGGCAGGCAGCAATGCTAGCAATCGGTCTGCTTTGTCGTATTCTTCTGAAAAGCCATGCTCTTGCTCTAGGTTACCTAACATTGAACAACCTGTCCGCATCACATCCATTGGGTGAGCGTCTGCCGGAATTTGCTCTAATACAACTTTAAGCGCTAACGGTAAACCACGGTATGAGATCAATGTTGTTTTATAAGCCGCTAATTCTGCTCTTGTTGGCAACTTCCCCTTTAACAGCAAGTAAGCGACTTCTTCAAATTCTGCATGTTCCGCAAGATCGGAAATATCATAACCACGATAGGTTAAACCTGTGCCTGTTTTCCCTACCGTACAAAGTGCCGTAGCTCCCGCCGTCTGGCCTCGTAACCCTTCACCACACAACTTGTCGCTACCCTCTGACCTCAATGAATCTGACATCTCAAACTCCCTGTTTTGCTTCTCTGTATCAAAAGCTTAGGCTAGAAAGTCTGTAGCAACCATGTCACCAGCTATAATATCCTGCTACCACACGCGTTTTATCTCACCTAAAAGCTAACATCGACACTCACCATACGATGATCGCTACCCGCCTGCGGTCGTTCACGACCTTTATCATCGGTAATGAGGTATCGTAAGGGATCTTTTTTATCCGGCCAAAACACGCTTGACTGCAGTACCGTTAAATTTGCTGACGGTATTACATAATCAAGCCTTAAGCCTGAAATATGTGTCCATTCACTCGCGCGCCCTTTGCGTGGAAGCCAAGGGCGTAAGAAACGGCCGCCAAGACTTTTTGGTGTCATTCGACCGGAAGCGACGGAACGGTTAACACGAGGGTGCATAAGCAACTGCTGAATCGCAGGCTTCATACCATCGCCATCCACACGATCTGCATTTAAATCACCAACAATGACAAAGTGCTGATCTGGAGGTAAACCACCAGTTTGTCCACGGTCATCAACCAGATGCTCTGCATCATCAAGAATCGCTTTTACCAACATCAGCTCATCGTGATTGCGTCTAACATTACGCTTTTCTTCACCATCAAATACCGGTGGCGTTGGATGGCAACACACCAAATTCAGGGAGTGATCATCAATCATAATCGGTATGACGAGGTGGTTTTTAGACGACAAACGAAGCGCCTGTGACGCCGCGGTACTGTAATAATTTGGTGGCATTTTATGATTAGGAAAATCTTGCCACAACAGTGCCTGCCAACTACGAATATTGGTTTCATCAATCGGGTAACGCGACAAAATCACAAATCCGAAATGACCATGGTGCTCACCGAAACCTTGCGCATCATTCGGTAGGGTTATTACACCATCACCATCTAAATCATACTCAGATCGTAGCCCTGTATTGGTCGGCGGACAATAACGATAAGGGTAATGTATGGGTTGTTGGTTATGTTGAGACACCGCTAAGTAATGACGACAAAAATCAGCCAAGGCACCATCATCACCACCATCTCCAGGGTGGTCGAACTCACACAACATCAATACATCAGGCTGTTGGTGCTGAATAATGGCAGCAAGCTTTGAAAACCGTGCATCAGATTGGGACGCCACCTGCTGCCGAATCTCTCCTGAGCGGGGGGATGACATTGAAACATTAAACACCGCAACCCGGAATGATGTCGGTAACGGTGTCGCACTGTGAGTGGTAATAGACTGAGTTTGCAAGAAAAGTATCCTAAGCAAGGTATATGTGCAAAGTATACCTTGCCACCAATACGGAAGAAATGAGCAACTACTTTTGATTAGTAAGCATCTCTGATAAGTAAGAATCTAAGGGAAGCTACTCATCACGACACATTTATTGCTTAAACATTTATTCCATTAATTGGCGAATCGCTTTTCTGATTTGCTTTGCATCTGATTCGGCTCGGTGTTTTGCAGGACCAAGATCAGCCATTGTTTGTTGAAAATGCGCTCGTGCAATACCATTTTCTTGCAATAGCCACAGTCCTACTTCGGTGAGCGTAAACGATGGTCGCATATGTGCAGCGTGATATAGCCGCCCCAGCCAGAATAAGTCCCACTGACTATCGCAAAATACCTGTTCATACTGCCCTAATATCGAATTCAGGTGTTGGCACACTTCGACAACCTGCATACCATTATGGTGCAGTTCTTGACGTGAAATTTGGTGAATTTCCTGCTCGGCGTAATCATCCCAATGTTGCCAAACATCACTCGCTGTTAGAGGGTTGATAAGTAGACTATGCCCTGTGCCGTCCGGCAACGAATAACCGACTTCAATTGGGTAAGATTGGTCAGAAAGACCAGATGCTTCAAAATCCAGAGTTGCCCACATTGCACTCTCCCTGATGTGGTAATAGTGATCTGTTATTCAGAACTACGACTTCCTGTCTTAAATACGCTGAACAGCAGAGATGCAAAATTTTGCTGCACCTAAATTGTTAATAGCAGATGCAACTGAACTACACAATAAATGTAGCTTGAATCATGAGCTAGGATGAAAAATATTTAATGCCACTCACTTTTAATACACTTCACCTTTAAATAGCTATGGTATTAGCAACCTATTCCATTAAACTTTACGCTGACAATCACAGACTCAGTTAACGCGATAATGACCCCTATTCTTGGTTTTGCTGGCTACAGCGGTTCAGGTAAAACAACTTTATTAGAACTACTTATTCCCATCTTAAAACAACATGGCTTGCGTATTGGCCTGATCAAACATAGCCACCATAGTATTGACCCTGATAAACCAGGGAAAGACAGTTATCGCTTGCGTCATGCTGGCTGCGCTCAAACATTGCTGGCAACAAAAGAGCGACATGTGCTCTACTTCGAGTACCCAGAGCCAGAGCGCGAAGAACCAGAGCTTCAGGCATGCATAGACCAGCTTGATCATCGCCAATTAGATTTAATCATTGTTGAGGGATTCCGAGAGGAAAACATCCCAAAAATTGAGGTGCACCGACCTAGTTATGGCAAACCTTTACTGCACCCTATAGACAGTTTCATTATTGCCTTTGCCACCGATGGCGAACACCTAAATAACTGCGCTATACCGCAACTCGATTTAAATCAACCAACTGAAATTGCCGCGTTTATTCAACACTGGCTCAAGTCAGTGAATAATGATAATGCTTAAATAAAGACAGATATAAAAAAGACGAGGTATTGAGCCTCGTCTTTTTTGAGTCATAAAATGCTAATGATAAACATTGTTTACACTTTAAATAGCCCAACCACCGGCATAAAACAACACCAATACGATTGCAATAATAACAGTACCAATATTTAAACGCTTGTACTCACCAGAGACCACACGTCCAATAACCAAAGATGCAAAGCCCAACATAATACCAGTCACAATATTACCAGTTAAAACGATAAACACTGCACACATTAGGCCCGATAAAGCATCTACGGAATCCGACATATCAAGCTTGCTGACATTACTCATCATTAGCAAACCTACATACATTAATGCCGGAGCCGTCGCATAAGCAGGTACCAAATAACTCACTGGCGCAAGGAACAACATTAACAAAAAGAGGCCACCAACCACTGTTGCAGTCAAGCCTGTTTTGCCACCCGCCGCAGTACCTGCTGCCGATTCGATATACACCGCAGCTGGTGCACCGCCAACAAAACCTGCAAAAATGCTACTTACTGAGTCTGATGTCAGCGCCTTGCCACCATCGATAATTTGCCCATCTTTATCTAATAAGTTAGCTTGTCCGGCAACGGCTCGAATGGTTCCTGTTGCATCGAAGATTGCCGTCATAACCAAGGCTAAAACACTTGGAATAACAATAGGATTAAGTGCTCCCATGATATCCATAGTACCTAATAATGATTCGCCTTCACCACCAAATGATGGCATTGCAAATAGTCCTTGGTAGGTTACATTCGGGTCGAAAATTAAACCAAATGTCGAGATAGCAATAATCACCAGTAAAATACCACCCGGTACGCGTCGCTTCTCCAAACCGAATATTGCAGCCAAACCAATCGTCGACATAATGACAGGTAAAGACGTAAACTCACCTAGTGCAACTGGCAACCCTTCATGTGGGTTTTGCACCACCATTCCGACGCCATTTGCTGCTATCAGCAATAAAAATAACCCAATACCAATACCAGTACCGTGAGCGATACCATATGGCAGGTTAGTTAATATCCACTGCCGTACTCCTGTGACTGTGATAGCAGTAAACACCACCCCCATCAAAAACACTGCCCCAAGCGCAACAGGAATACTGATCCCCTGCCCAAGCACCAAACTAAATGCAGTAAACGCGGTGAGTGAAATCGCACAACCAATCGCCATTGGCAAGTTCGCCCACAACCCCATTAATAACGAGCCAAATGCTGCGACTAAACAGGTTGCTATAAATACAGAACCAGGATTAAACCCTGCCGCCCCTAACATGCTCGGGACAACGATAACCGAATAGACCATCGCGAGGAATGTTGTTAAGCCAGCAACGAGCTCTTGCCTAACCGTACTTCCACGCTGTGTAATTTTAAAATACCCATCCAACCCGCTTCTTCGGGGTGCGTCTTCTGCTACAACGGTAGATTCATTGTGAATCGAACTATTTTCAGACATGATGTGATTCCTTGTAAGATTTGACGCCAGGCTTTTGCCTGCTCGCCTTGAAAAATGTTGAGCGTCCTCTCAACCCGCCCCACAGCAATCGTTTGCTTTTTTGGGGCTGTAATTTGTCATCTCATTACTGACTTCAAATGCAAGCACCCCAGTTACGGTGAACCCGTTAGTATCTGTCATGTAATACTCAGAACTGGGGCCAGGTAAATTGGCGGCGATTATACGCGCCACTCACCCGTTATTGCTAAAAACTTATTTTCCACTAATCCACTACTCACCCACGCTCATATACTAAGCGGCCATCGACATAAGTACGGTAAATACATCGGTCGTCACCCAGAGTCATCAACATAAAGAGTTTCTCTGACAAACCTTTTGAGCTATCGTATCGCAGCTGTTGTAACGGTGTAGAGCAGGGATCAAGTATTACGAAATCAGCTTCTTTGCCTACGTCGAAATTACCGATTTGATGATCAAGCGATAAGGATTTTGCTCCCCCTAGGGTCGCAAGATAAAACGCTTCATAAGCCGATAGGCGATGTTGTTGCAACTGCATCACCTTGTAGGCTTCATTTAACGTTTGCAGCATATTAAACGTGGTACCAGCACCAATATCGGTGCCCATACCGACCTTAATATTACGTTTCCACGCTTCCTGTAATTTGAATAGCCCGCTACCAAGGTACAAGTTAGACGTTGGGCAAAATGCCACCGCAGAATCCGTTTCTTGCAAACAATCCCACTCTTTGTCTTCTAAGTGGATACAGTGGGCAAAAACACTTTTGTCCCCTGTTAAGCCATGATGATGATAAACATCTAAATAACCATCTTGTTCGGGATACAGCTCTTTCACCCACGCGATCTCATTCTTGTTTTCACACAGGTGAGTATGGAGGTAAGTATCTGGGTATTCTTGCTTTAAGCGCCCAGCTAAAGCTAGTTGCTCAGGTGTAGAGGTAGGTGCAAAGCGTGGCGTAATAGCGTAAAGCAAACGGCCTCGATTATGCCACTTATCAATCAATGTTTTCGTTTCGGTATAACTGGTTTCTGCCGTATCAAGTAAGTATTCAGGCGCATTACGATCCATCATCACCTTACCGGCAATCAGGCGCATGTTAATTTTCTCTGCTTCTTCAAACAAAGCGTCTACAGATTCTGGATGAACGGTGCCAAATACCAATGCCGTCGTTGTACCATTTCGTAATAATTGTTTGATAAAGAAGGTCGACATTTCACGCGAATAATCTTTGTCTTTGTATCTCGCTTCAGTTGGGAAAGTATAGTTATTCAACCACTCAAGAAGCTGCTCACCATAGGCTCCTACCATTTCAGCTTGCGGATAATGAATGTGGGTATCAATAAATCCCGGCATTACAATTTTGCCCGGATAACTGCGAATGCGAACTGAAGCAGGGATCTTATCTTTGCCCTCTTCCCAAGGACCAACCCACTCGATATGGCCATCATCAATCAGCATTAATCCATCTTCGATAAAACGGATATGCTGTTCGATGTCCTCCGGCTTATCAACTACCTGTGCAATATCTAATATTGATGCTCGAATTGCTTTAATTGACTGGGTATATTCCATAATTACCTCAAATTTTCTACGTCTATCAGGTTTAAAGCCGCGGCAAATAATGTAGGGGCGTGCCACTTCCCAATGACGTGATATATTTTATGTTGTGTTCTGATTCGTCGTTAATTCTCTTGCTGGCTTGCTTGTTTTGTTTCTTCTTCTGCTAGTGCTTTATCACAAGCCTCACACTCTTTAATTTGTTCTTTTAAAGCCTCACGCTTATCTTTCGCGCTTTCGGCTTCATCGGCACGGTTAATACCTAATACAAAGTTCAAACTAAGCGCCACCAAAGACCCTGTAGTGATCCCTGAACCTAGAATGACCTGTATGGAACTTGGCATATACGTTAATATCTCAGGGCGAACGGTAACAGCCATGCCGGTGGCAACCCCCACAGCAATGATCAGCATGTTACGTTTGGTAAAGTTGATTCGTGACAAAATGCCAATCCCTGCTGAAATGATCATCGCGAACATCACAAGGCCAGCACCACCGAGTACTGGTGAAGGAATGGTAACCACCAAACCACCGAATTTGGGAAACATGCCAGCAAACAGCATAATGACACCCGTTACAGCTACCACATGACGACTAGCTACCCCGGTAATCGATACAATACCGACATTTTGGCTGAATGATGAAAATGGCGTAGCACCAAAGACTGAAGCAAGGGCACTCCCTAACCCATCACATAGAATGCCTTTGGACAGTTTTTTACCTGTTAATTTGGTATGAGTTGCATCGCTTAGTGCTAGGAAGTCTCCTGTTGATTCCATAATGGTCACTAAATAGGCTATCGACATCCCTATGATCCCACTCACGGTAAATGTTAAGCCAAATGGCAGCACCTCAGGCAGAGAGAAGAATTTTGCCTCTTTCACTGGCGTGAAATCGACAATCCCCATCAACATCGCAACGAGATAGCCAACCATCATGCCTAGCACTATAGCTGCAGCAGAGATCAACCCTGTGCCGACCTGAGATAATACAATGACGACCACTAGCACCAACAAACCCAACATCAAGTTATTGAGTTGCCCGTATTCTTCTTGGCCGACAAATCCACCAGCTAGCCAATCGACAGAAACAGGTAGAATTGTTAAACCAATTAAAACGACCACCGTGCCAGAAACAACGGGAGGGAAAAGCTTACGGATCTGGGGCATAAAACGGCTACCGATGATCATTACCAGCGAGCCAACTAGGGACGCGCCAAAAATACCGGAAATACCTGCATCTAATCCAATCGAAATCGAAATAGCGACAAAAGTAAAACTTGTCCCCATCACAACGGGTAAGCGGATCCCAACAGGGCCTACGCCTTTACACTGAATTATCGTAACTACGCCCGATACCATCAGAGCAGCATTAACCAAAATCACCATTTGATCGGTAGGTAAACCAATAGCACTGCCCACCACCAAAGGCACAGCAATAATTGCGCCCATCGCTGCCAACATATGTTGCAAGGCAAGTAAAATTGATGCCCCTACAGGGGGCTTGTCTTCGACGTTATAAAACAGCTTCATTTCAATACCATCCATTACTAATTTTGGACGCGTAATGAATCGATAACCTAGCCAGAAAACCTTAGGGCCTATTCAGTCCAATCGTCACCGATTTAAACTGCTGCCATCCCTGTATATTACTGTGGCTTTACGCCACCTAACTAGCCAAGCTAAAACGGCTCATTCGCAAATGAAAGCGGTCACTTCCCATCCCCTGAAAGTGACCGCTCACAAATCGCTAGAGCTTATTGAGTCCACGTAGGACTTTTTCTGGCGTAAAGTGCCAATCACGAAGCCACACCCCACATGCATCATGTATTGCAGAGGCAATCGCTGGTGCCGCTCCGTTTACCCCAATTTCCGATATTGACTTCGCCCCATAAGGGCCAACCGGATCGTCGCTCGGCACGAGCACAGCCTTGAAGTCACGAGGTATGTCACCGATCATTGGTGCGCCGTAACTCTTCAGATCGCGAGTTAACGGTATACCGTTATCGTCATAAACCAGCTCTTCAGTCAAACTGTGACCAATGGCTCGCATGCTAGCCCCGTAGATTTGTCCGAGAGCTAAATCGGGATTCACAGGCGTACCACAATCGAGTAAAGCGTGGAATTTATCGAGTCGAATTTCACCTGTACGCGTATTTACAGCAACTTCGGCAAAGTTTGCCCCATAAGGAAAAGCAAACTCGGATGTAATAAAGCAGCCCGAGGCCAGCAGTTGGCCCCAGCCAGTGCCGCTTTCAGCTTTATGCGCAATATCGAAGAAACTGACTGTCCCAGACTGACCAACAACAATGCCAGGTGCTGCCAGCTTAACCTCGTCAACAGGCTCACCTAGCATTTCAGCTCCACATTTAAGGATTTTCTCTCGCATTGCTTCAGCAGCACGTTTGGCTGCATTACCCGAGAAGCACGTTCCCGACGATGCATAGGCGCCTTTATCAAACGGCGCATGATCAGTATCACCAGAGTGAACGGTAATATCGTCCATCGGGCAACAAAGCACTTCTGCGGTCAATTTACTGATAACTGTATCTAAGCCGGTACCGATATCAGCGCCACCAGAGTGAACAATAAAGGTGCCATCTGATGCCATTTTTATCCGACAGTTAGCCTGGTCAATGTCAGGGATCCCTGACTTCTGCTGAATAATGGCAACACCACGCCCGACCTTCCAATCACCTTTCACTGGTTTTGGCGTGTCCCATTCAATTAATTTTCGCCCTTCGCGTAGAATTGGCTCCAGAGCACAACTATGCACTTTGGGCGCACTAGCTGGCATCTTGCCTTCACCAATGGCAGCAAGTATTTTCAGTTCTTGGCCTTCAACCACACGGTTCTTCTCAACCATATCAAGGTGGTCGATGCCTAACTCTTCGGCGAGTTCAGCCATTGCCATGGTTAAGGCAAAGTTCCCCTTCGGCGCACCGTAACCTTGATAGGCACCTGTTGGACAGATATTGGAATAATAAGTCGTCACTCGGAAATCAACGTTATCACACGGGTAAAGCGGTAATGACAAAGCAGGACCATTACTCGGTACCGTTAACGCGTGGTTGCCATATGGACCTGTATTTGCACGGAATTCCATATCAATCGCAGTTAATTTGCCGTCTTTCGTCGCGCCTAACTTAACCGTTACTTTCGCCACATGGCGAGTTGAATTAGAGATGAACTCTTCTTCACGGGTATGATGAAAATAGACTGGGCGTCCGGTTGTCCATGTTGCCCATGCACAAACGTCTTCAAGTAAAATATCTTGCTTAGAGCCATAACCGCCGCCAACACGTTCTTTAACGATATGAACTTTGTTTTGCTTAATGCCAAGGATTTTTGCTACCTGACGACGCACATGCCATGGCACCTGAGTTGAGTCATGCATGACAATTCGATCACCATCCATATAGCTATAACAAATATGCGTTTCAACCGGCAGCTGCTGTACCTGCTTTGACTCGTAAGTGCGTTCAATAACTACATCAGCTTCAGCAAACCCTTTTGCCAAATCACCAATATGGCCACGAACACTGGCAGCAATATTCTTACGCGGGAAACAACCGATAGGAAAGTTAACGATTAATTTTCCTTCACGGGGATCTGCATTAAGGTTCTGCAACTCCAGATCATCAGGCGCACCTACACCGTACTCAATGGGCTCGTTGTGAACAATCGGCGCATTTTTCGCCATAGCTTGATCAATGGTTATAACAGGCTCAAGTACATCATACTCGACCGATATCAAACTCAATGCCTGCTCAGCAATCTCTGGGCTCTCTGCCACCACGGCCGCAACGCGATCGCCAACATGCCGCATCTTTTGACCGAACATACGACGATCCAGTGGCGAAGGCTCTGGTGCGCTTTGTCCTCCAGGGGTATAAGGGATATCGGGACAATTTCGGTAAGTAATCACAGCCACAACACCCGCTAGAGCCTCGGCTTTCGAGACATCTAAATGCGTGATCCACGCATGTGGATGTGGGCTACGCAGCATCTTTATCACACAGGCATTCGCTGGGATACGGTCTTCTACATAGCAAGGTTTTGCCTGTACCATTTTTGCTGAATCAATTTTCGGGCAATTTTTGCCGACGATATTCAAGTCATCACGAAACTCTGGTGCAAACTGCTGTTTGTAATCCGGATCAGATAAACGTTTTGTTGCCAGAGCCACGACATCATAGAATTGTTGGTAACCTGCATCTCGGCTAAATAACCCAGAAATGGCATCGTCGATTTCATCACGGGTCGGAGTTGGGTTCACCTCAAGTAACTGAGTTAAGATCAAAGCCAATGCAGGATCGTTATACCCTGACTGCACCACACCGACATCAATCATCGCCTGTTGTACTAAGCTCAATTGATTCCAACGACCAAGTGACTCAGCCGTTTTCACTTCTGCACCTTCTAATTGCGCGGCAATGAGCAATGAGGCATTCACAAGAGTATCATTTAGCAAAATGACATCAGAGCCGGCAAAGCCAAAACCATCATCACTATTTCGCACCGAATGAAAACCCATACCGTGTAGTAGTGTTTGTACATTCTCGCCTAGTCGGCAGAATAGCGTTTGTGGTCGGCCATTAAGGATAAATTGGATAGTCATGCTTAAGCCTCCTGTGCCAACTGCTGGCATTCCATCATCAAATCCGTGACCACGATCCCAGCGATATAGCGCTTATACTCAACACTGCCGCATAAATCAGCAACGGGGTATATTGCATCTGCAACAGCCTGCTCCAGAAGTTCACCTTTCAGATCTTGCCCTTCTACATCGCGCAAGCGAATCGGCTGAGCGGCGCCGTTTTTCAATGGTGCGACTCCATCAAGGGCGATAACCTTATTTCCTGACCTATCAACTGAAACTGCAGCTGTTACAACCGCTAGCCCTGCCGCGGATCGTGTTAGGTTATAACCAATACAGCTCAATGTGACGTCTGGAATAATCACTTCCGTAATTAACTCTCGCACTTCCTGCTGCAGATAAACTTCTGTAGAAACCTGTTGACCATCAGCCAGGAGTAATTCGGCCTGCATAGCCATCAAGCAAGGAACAAGTACCGCTTCAGGTTGGCGTGCAGCTATTTCACCACCAAGCGTCGCTTGATTGCGGATATGACGAGAATAAATAAAAGCAGCAGACTGCTTAATCGCAGCGGGAACCAGTTCATGCTCAATTAGCTGCTGAATACGGCACATCGCACCAATATGGAGGCTATTACCTTGTTGTTTGACATCGGATAAGTCCAGCTTGGACAACGCTATAGCGACGGTGCAATCAGATTTAGTTGGGGTAGCGTTGATCTTCGAGCCACCTGCAAACCAAATGGCTTCATCACCATACTGTTGCATCAACTCAAGTGCCTGCTTGGGCGTATCAGGCGTTAAATATTGCTCAATCATTTTAATACCTTTTAGAACTCTGGTTATCTGAACATTCCTACATCGCATTCAATCAACTTGATGCTGGAGCGTATTTGATCGATCTGAAAACGTTGTTGAATCTAAAAAAGGCAACAATTAAGCCAAGCTTACCTATTGGCTTAAGCGATAGAGCTAACCGTGAACACGATCAGAAATTAAACCGAATATGCGATCTACATCATCAGCTTGGTCACACTATTTTCACCCTCGTCGAGGCAAAAAAATTTCTTTATTTTTTATCTCTCATACAGTCAGCTATTTTCTATCAAAATAATATTTTTACTATCAATATGATATTGATAGTTCTTCTGGTTTTTACACGCTAGCTGAAAATAACAAAGGGGCTTTCGCCCCTTAACTCAGATAAATATATGCCATTTTATCCTTGTGCTGATATATCACACAACCAACGTCTTAAGAGATTAAGCGATACTTGATACCGATAATTAGCAGTCGAACGTTGATCATCTATTGGCCGAATGATCTCTCGATAACAATCGGTAACCTGCGCGAGAAAAGCAGGCTTTGCTAATACTTCGAGCCGTTGACCCACAACCATCGATTCAAGTTCAGCACTTCGGATCACAGTAGGGCCAACCGCGCCAAAGGCAACCCGCCAATCAGCTATCACAGCCTTACTTTCCTGCGTTTTTGAAACCTTTGCCAAGCCCGCAACTGAAAGCTTTGCAAGTGCATTTGCCGCTCGAGTTCCCACTTTATGGTAAAAAGTCACTGGTAAGTCAGTGCACGGAATAACAATATGACTAAGCATTTCATCAGGCATCAAACTCGTTAGCCCCGGTGCTTGAATAAATTCCGCTAACGGGATATCACGCTGTCCCCTAATGGAGGATAGGATAACCCGTGCATTAAGCAGATATAGGGCGGGGAGTGAGTCGGCAGCTGGTGAAGCATTACAAATATTACCAGCAAGGGTCGCGCGGTTTCGTAAAGCTGGTGCCGCTATACCAGCCACGCTTTGCTGCAACACATCAGGTACCAACGGATGATGCTCAAGATCCGCCAATACGACACCAGCGCCAATAAACAAAGCTTTACCCGCATGTAACGCCATTGTTGATTGACTATCAGTAAAATACTCAGACACCATAATATGTTTCAGCTCATCAATTGCATCAACAAACACAACATCATGGTTAAAACGTGAGGTCATTCCTGCTCTTACGGCATGGCGTACCATCAAATCTGTTCCGCCAGCAAAAACAGTGTGCTCACCAACAGCTAGCTTATCTAACACTTGCTCCAATGAGTCGGGGCGATAAACGTTTACCATAACCCCTCTCCTCTTTTAGCCGCTATTTTCGCAGCATCAACAATCATACCGTAACCAGTACAGCGACATAAGTTACCCGAAATTGCAGTACGAATTGTCAGTTCATCTGGATTGGAATTTACTTCAAGTAGGACATATAAAGCCAATACCATTCCGGGGCTACAAAAACCACACTGTACGCCCTTAGCCTCCAACAAGGCATTTATGACACATTGGCCTTTTTCAGTTTGACGTAAGCCTTCAAGTGTCGTGACGTCTCCCCCTTCTACTTGGGCAATCGGCATCATGCATGCATTAACTAACCGGCCATTGAACAGCACCGAACACGCACCACACTCACCCTCACCACACCCTTCCTTGGTTGCAGTTTGCGACATTTCATGACGTAGCGTATGCAAGAGTGACTGCATCGGATCACAGTCAACGCTGATCAACTGCTCATTTAAGAAAAACTCAATTTTCATTGTAATCCCCTTGCTCACTGCGCTGATAAAGTGCTTCGCAGATTTTTTCTGGGGTAACCGGAATTGATGACAATGGGATGCTGATCGCATTCTCAACCGCAGCGGCAAAAGCAGCAGCGCCACCATTATGGGTTAACTCGCCGCCCCCCTTTGCACCATTGGGACCATAAGGGTATGGGTTATCGACCAACTCACTTTGTATGCTTGGCACATCCAACGCTGTAGGAATAACATAATCAGCCATAGTGCGCTGAGCGAACGTTCCATCAAGTGTCAACTCAAGCTTCTCGCAGCTGCCATAACCCAGAGCTTGTACCAAGCCTCCATCTATTTGGCCTTTGAAAATCATGGGGTCGATGGCCCTGCCTACATCATAAACAGCCCAAGCCCCAACAATATCGGTTTCACCAGTATCGACATCGACTTCAACCTCAACCATGTTCATACCATAACTGGTCGCTTGATAAGCATTCCCCTGATAGGTATTCTGATCCCATTGGTGATACTCGGGCTTGCAATAAGTTTGCACAATTTCTTGTTTTTCGCCGTCTTTCCATGATCTTTTCAGCTTTTTTGCGGCTTTTTCGATAAGGTATCCCACGATGAGAATTGAACGTGATGCTACCGTTGGCCCTGAGTCGGGAACAACAGCGGTATCTGGTACTGCAAGTTGAATGGTTATCAGCGGTTTTTCTAGCGTTTCAGCGACAATTTTACGAAAAGTCAGGCTAAGTCCCTGACCAATGTCGGTATTTGAGGCAAGGATCTGCACGTTCCCATCGGCATGCTTAATCAATTTGAGCTTGGCTCGCACTAGCGTGTCTTCTAAATCACCAGCAAAACCACAACCATGCTGAAAAATTGCCACGCCGATGCCACGTTGCTTACTCGATTTAGGCCCACTCACGCCGTTACGAGCTTTTGCTTGATAAATTTCGGCTATTTTGCGGCGATAATCCGACATATCTAACAAACGTGTCAGCATTTGGTCTAACACCAAATCCCCAAATACATCTGCTCCTGTCAGTGTTTTTGACGATGATGTAAGGAAGTGACGTTGCTTGAAGGTGATTGGGTCTTCACCCAATTGCTTGGCAACATGATTAATGTGGGTCTCCATACCAAAACATGTTTGAGGAGAGCCAAAGCCACGAAATGCGCCAGTAGGCACGGTATTTGTCGTCCACGCATGGCCTTCAACCCGTACATTTGGAATGTCATAAACATTAGTTGCAGTGGTGATAGAACGTTGCAGCACAATACCGGATAAGCTCAGGTAAGCCCCCGAATTAATATCAAATCGGATATCCATTGCAACAATATTGCCCGACGCGTCAATACCGGTTTTATAGTGGAGTGTCACAGGGTGGCGTTTTGATGTTGTCGCAATATCTTCACCCCGTTCGAAGATAATTCGTATTGGTTGTTGCAGTTGTTCAACAGCAACTGCCAAAGGAGCCGCTAACACATCAGGGAAATCTTCTTTGCCACCAAAGCCGCCTCCTGTCGGGCACTGTATTGCTCTGACCTTATCGTGGCCAAGTACAACTGCCATCGTGTGATGTACATACCAAGGACATTGCATCGAGCCTTCTAAAACAATTTTTCCATCACTTGGATAACAAACAGCGCCTTGAGTTTCGAGGTAGATATGCTCTTGATAACTCGTTGAGCAAATTTCTTCAATTACCGTTACTGCTTGCTCAAACCCTACATCAATATTGCCCCGGTATAAGACATGATGATCAAGTACATTATCTTTCCCATGAATAGCACCATCGAGCGCCGCTTTAGACTGCTCTATCGTATATGCAGGGGTGAGTGGCAGGTATTCAATGTCAATAAGCCCGAGTAACCGCTCTAGCTCATCGGGGTCGGGGCCAACCAACAGATATATAACCTGACCAACAAACCGTACTTCTTGCTCCGCAAATGCTGGCCAGTCAATTTCAACAATTGGCAGCACATTCTGTCCGGGTACATCTTCAGCCCCGAACAGGTGATAGCCATCAGGTAGCGATGGCAAAGAAACCGACTTTATATGCCCTCGAGGGCAAGAAGAGCGGTAAAACCGCCCTTCTAATAGTCCCTCGTAATGGCGGTCGGCAATATACTTAGCGTTACCAGTGGCTTCGTCCCACTTAAACGTCGTATTTACCGTATCCATAATGAGTTCTCACATCAATCGAGTCTATCCATGGTCTTCCAAAGACGCTGTGCGACTTTGCTAGCTTCGGCATATATCGGTGCAATATCGAATGGGAAATTGCGATCTTCATACACAAAGCGACCATCAACAACCACGCTATTGACGTTGCCAGCATTAAAGCCAAAGGCAATATGACCTGGCAGATTGTCGGCGACGAATGGCGTTGGGCTGGTATAATCCAGAACAGTTAAATCCGCTTTATTACCTGCGTCTAGGCGACCAAATTTCGCGCCAAAGTTACGCGCTAGGATCTCATTGCCATTCCACAAGTGACGTAAGAAACTATCAGGCCATAATGGACCACCTGAATCACGGTGTTTGAAGAAAGCAAACTTGAGTTCTTCAAACATGTCAGCTCCAATACCATCAGTGCCTAAAGCGACATTCTTGAAGCGCATAAGTTTATCGTTATAACCAACGTTATTGTTCATATTAGAGCGAGAGTTATGTACTAAGAAGCCATCTTTAGCATTCAAAATCGCAATATCTTTTTCCGATAAGAACAAGCCATGAGCAAGCAAGGTTTTCTCGTTAATCAAACCGAAACTATCTAAGCGCTCAACAATATCTTGATTGTAATGATGATGGCTGTGGGTTACATCATAGCGATCTTCAGCTACATGGACATGAATACCACGTCCTGTCGCCTGTACCGCTTCTGCCATCATCGCTAACCCTTCATTGGTCACCGTAAACGGAGCATGTGCTCCAATATGAGACTCGACTAAATACGGTTCTTCACCTTTCTCTTTCGCACTATCGATTAGCTGAGCGAAGGCAATGTTCTCTTCAACCCCTGCCATCATTTCTTTCGCACCACCGTTACGATCGGTTGTTTCGTAGCAAGTCATGCCGCGTAAGCCTGCTTTCAAGAAACCTTTACGTAATGTATTGAGCGAACCTGCAACATAATTAGGCGAAGCATGGTGATCTATCACTGATGAACAACCTGACTTAATGGCTTCCAGTGAGCAGATCAAGCCACTGTAGTACACTGCTTCTTCATCTAGCGCCCTATCCATTCGCCACCATAGATTTTTCAAAATCGAGATGAAGTCAGGGCTAGGTTTAATATCTGCCATAATCCCGCGGGCCAATCCCGAGTAGAAATGGTTATGGGAACAAACCATGCCCGGCATCACAAGCTTGCCCTTCATATCCTTCACTTCGGCTTCTGGATACTTAGCTGATAAGTTAGCGCCAACTTCCTTTATAATGCTGCCATCTGTCACGATATCAACGTTTTCTTTGATAAGCGCAGGCTCATACTGTACTGCTGTTGCATTCTTAAGTAATAACATTCCGTTGCTCCTTACCTATACCTCTACCTTACCAAGCAGGTAGTTATGGTTAGCGATTACATAGTTAATGATGGTGGCTTCGTCAGCTAATGCTTCAGGCATTTCAACCACACCTTCATCGATTCTGAAAGCGTGTATACCACCCTGTGTACGTACCAACACTTCATCACCTTCCACAAAGAAACCAACATTGGTGCTATGGCTAAAATCTTCACGTAAATTAAACAACGTGAACTTATCTTTGTACGGTTTGCTATCCCATGGACAGAACTGAGCACAGTTGCCGCACTCGTTACAGTAAGCATCAAGGTGTAGCGTCTGGAATTGGTCTTTGAAACCAGGGATCGGCAGTGAAATATTGGCACGGTTCGGGCAAACATCAACGCACTTGCTACAGATGTATGAGCACTCTAAACATCGATTTGACTCTTGCTCAATAAAGCTGTCGCGATCAGCCTCTTCTAGCTTGCTTGCTTCAATTAACTTAACTTGAATATCCCCTTTTCGGGCATAAATCGAATCAGCTGTAACCTGTGATACCACCTCAGGGACTTCATCATGTTGGGCTTCACGGGCAAGTATTGTTGTTGCCGCTTTACGTCCACCGGAAATAGCTGAAACAATGGATGATGGACCGGTTTGGACATCGCCCATCAGAAATACGTTTTCGACGGTAGTCTCACCTGTTTTTTTGTTAACCTCAGGCCAACCATCGCTACCCATTGGGATACCCATTTGGGTCAATACGCCACGGTTAGTTTGCTCACCTACAGCAGTGATAAGTGAATCGACTTGCAGTTCAATGGTTTTTTCAGTCGCAACAGGGCGACAACGGCCCTGAGCGTCAGGCTCTCCTAGCTCCATAACACGCGCGACTAAGCTGCCATCAGTATTAAACTGCTCAGGATTGGTCAAGAACATAAACTGCACGCCATCCTCAACTGCTTCTTCATACTCTTCTTTGTAAGCAGGCATTTCGGCGATAGTACGACGATAAAGAATGGTGACTTTTTCAACGCCGTTAACTTTCAATGCTGCACGCGCACTGTCCATAGCGGTATTACCTGCACCGGCAACAGCAACATGCTGACCAAGCTCTAGCTTTTCACCATCATTAAAGCTTCTTAAAAATTCGAGCGACTTATAAACACGGGTGTTTTCGCCAGCCAATGACATTGGATTACCTTTGTCAGCACCTATTCCCAAGCAGACATATTTGAAGCCACTTGATTTAAGCGTACTCACTGTCATATTCGGGTTACAGCCGTATTCGATATGGACACCATGGTCACTAACAAACTTAATATCATGCTCAATGGCTTCAGCCGGAATGCGGAATTGCGGGATAATATTTTTCACCACGCCACCCGCATTGTGCTCTTTTTCAAACACTGTCACTGGATGCCCTGCCCGTGCCATAAAGTAAGCAGCAGATAAACCAGCTGGCCCCGCCCCAATAACAGCGACAGGGTGCTTAGCCTTATCTAAATCTGGCTCATGCCACTTGGCCTTATAGCTTTCCCAGCCTTTCGCAAGAGCGATTTTTTTCATCTCACGAATATTCAATGCGCCTTCATAGTCACGACGAGTACAGTTGTACTGGCACTGGTGATCACAAATATGGCCTGTGATTGACGGTAAAGCATTACGCGAATAAATGACTTCTAGTGCCTCGGTATATTGGTGCTCACCCATTAGGCGCAAATACTCAGGTATATCTTGGCTTATTGGGCAAGCTGTCACACAAGGCGCAATGTAGCAATCTGTAAGCGGCACGGCTTTATGAACACTGATCTCTTCTGGTCCACGCCATTCTTTTTGGGTGTATTCCGCCACCAGTGATTTTTCAGCAAGCGCTTCAAGCTTCACAAGATCGACTTGCTGCATTCCCCACTTATCACTGACTTCCAGCTCTTTAGCACAGTCAGCTAAGCGGAGATACCCACCCGGCTTAAGCAGGTCAGTGGCCATGGTAATTGGACGAATACCGGTTTCAAAGATCTCGCGGATATTGAATTTACTCGCCCCGCCAGAATAGGAAATTGGTAGTGTGCCGTTAAATTCGCGGGRGAGTTCCAGTGCGACATTAATTGATAGAGGGAACAAGGCTCGGCCTGACATGTACATCTCTTTATCAGGTAAACGGCCTTTTTTATTCAGTGTACCGAGTGTATTGGTAAGCTTAACCCCAAAACCGATACCCTGTGCTTTACCCAAATCGACTAAGCGATGGAGCATTGCTTTAGCATCGTTGATTTGTAAGTCATGAGAGAAAGACTCTTCACTCAGTGCAACATAATCAAAGCCAGCATTGTCAAGAATGCTACGCACCCGCTCAAATCCTAGCAGGGTCGGATTAAGCTTAACGAAGGTGTTAATCCCCTTCTCTTCAATCATGTATTGGCAAATAGCTTCAATTTCATGCGGAGGGCAACCGTGCATGGTTGAAAGCGTCACACCTCTCGTTAACTGACTAGAAATCGTATCCGCCATGGTTAGTAATTCATCAACACGCTCAGCAAGATCAAATTGCTCGATAAATGCAGGGGCTTGAATGAAATTTTTCAGTTCATCAATATAACGTGAGAAGTCTGGGTGCTGACTTGAGTCCAGCATATCATCAATGTACTTCTGCATTGGGGCTGTTTTGATCCCTGATAGATCATACCCAACACTCATATTAAAGATAAATGACTTCTGCTCGCCATCGGCACAAGGAGCAAAGACTTCCTCTAGCAAATGCAGCGCAATCCAAGCCTTTAGGTATTCATCATAAGCTTTGATCAGTGTGAATTCAGTAGACCATTCAGTATTAAAACATTCATCTTCAGCATCAATACAGGGCTTGGCGATTTCAAGCGTATCCAGTTTCTGAACGGTTTTAAGTTCCATGAAACGGCCACCGGCCAACCACGATGCAATGATATTTTGCGCCAATTGTGTATGTGGGCCTGCGGCTGGACCAACAGGAGTTTCACAATACTCTCCCCATACCGATAAATTTTTGTGATTTTCTTTTCGGTAAAACTGCTTTGATGGAATTTCAAAAATCGACTGCTTCTGCTTATATTCACTAAAAACGCGATTTAGCAGCTCGCCGAACGGAACGGGGCGCATGATGTCTCCCATGATAGATCTCCTTGATGCTGTATTTTTGTTTTATATTTCACAGCCAGCACATTTCTTCGTGCATGCGTATTAAAATTAGGCTTGGAATATTCAGCCATTACTACAGCTAACAGCAACTAGTGCGCCAAATTTCATTTAATTTAATAAAAAGGATATTTTTGAAATTATTTTCGTGACCAATATCTTAATTCACTATTAGAATGTGATTCAGAGCAATCATATAAATAGACTTAGACACAGTTGTATCATTGAGTAAATGAGTATTATTACTAACTAAAAATTAACGTCTATCAATTTAATATAAGATTATCAGTTTGATAGG
>NZ_JAKJSJ010000088.1:0-21092 GCF_050336715.1 Photobacterium makurazakiensis | reverse complement strand
CTTCTAACTATAATACGTAAAAAAAGAATGATAATTATCACTTTAAAGAGTTAAAACGAAAGAGATGTAACATAAGCAATGTGATTTGCATCATGCTGTAATATGATGTACCGAGAATAAGACGGAGACATTATTACGATTATGAGCACTAACCGCCCTGCGAAAATTACGATAGCCCACATTAACGATACACATTCACATTTTGAACCGTCGTCTGTTTCTCTAACGCTACCCCGTGAGGTACTGAATTCAGAGACATCGGTTTTTTCCAGTTGTGGTGGATTCTCGCGTGTTTCATCTGCGGTGCAAGATGTTAAACGACAAGCATACTTAAATGACCGTGAATTTATGTTTGTTCATGCTGGTGACTGCTTTCAGGGAACCTTGTACTTTTCACTGTACAAAGGCGTGGCCAACGCCCGTTTACTCAATGCTATCGGTATAGATGCTATGGCTTTGGGGAATCATGAATTAGATATGGGCAATAATGTGGTTGCCGATTTCATGGATCTCGCTAATTTTCCATTATTAGCGGGTAACTGGGACTTATCTAAAGAGCACCAAACTAAATCCAATCCACTATTACCAAAAGAAAATGTACTCGCTTTTGATAACAAAGCTGGGCACGCAAAATACCTGGTGAAAGATGTTGCTGGAGAACCTGTTGCGATCTTTGGTCTCGCAATTGAAAACATGGCTGGTATTGCAAACCCTGATCCAGATACGGCATTTTTAAATGTTGTTGATGTTGCAAATAATACGGTGACCGCATTAAATTCGAAGGGTATCAACAAAGTCATTATTTTGAGCCATCTAGGTTATGAGCGTGATTTAGAACTTGCTGCTCAGATAGATGGTGTCGGTGCAATTATTGGTGGCCATACTCACACAATGCAAGGTGACTTTAGCAATGTAGGTTACGGTGTCACTGATTCTTATGGCCAGATGATTGCTGGTACTTGTGTTGTACAGGCAGGCTGTAATGCACTTGCACTTGGTCAGCTTGAAATTGACTTTAATGCTGATGGCTCTATTGCAAAAGCGGATGGTATCAACCAGTTATTGTTAGGGCGCCAGTTTACATTAGATGCAAGCCGTAATGAGCACCTTGAAAGCACCAGCCATGATGCTGTAAAAGCATATTTGCTTTCACAGCCGAATGTACGTTTTTGCATTAAAGACCCACATATAGAAAATTTACTGAATGAAGATTACCGGCCAGCAGTGCGTAAACTTCAAACACAGCATGTCGCGGAAATTGTCGAGCCACTTCGCCACATTCGAGTACCTGATCATAGAGGTGGAAGTCAGATAGCACCTTTAGTTGTCGACAGCTTTGTATGGCAGGGGCGTCAACTTGGTTTTGCGGTTGATTTTGGTATTCATAATGCTGGTGGCGTAAGGGCATCGTTACATAAAGGCGTAATTACGTCAGCGGATATCTCAGGCCGATTACTGCCTTTCGCCATTGGCTTAATGGTTTATCAAGTGAAAGGCCGTCAAGTAAGAGCTGCCCTTGAAGGTGCGATTGATAATGCAATTGATAATGGAGTAGAAGGAACAGGCAGTGGCAGTTTCCCTTATACTTCACACTTGCGTTATACCTATCGTTGCTGCGCAGAGAAAGGTCAGCGCATAGAGGGGCTGCAAGTATTAAAAGCAGGGACTTGGTGTGATATCGATGACGATGAGGTTTATTCATCAATTTCTTCAGGTTACACCGCAACAGGTAAAGAAGGTTATGGTGCGCTGCTTGATTATGACGTTGAACCTATTGCGATAAACCGAACGATGGCAGAATCATTTGAGGCTTACGCTCAGCACCAATGTACTCTCTATGCGCCTAAAGCTGAATTAGCACAATTTATTCCCTGTGGGTGCAATTCTATCGTTGCCTAGCGAATAAATAGCGTTGCTGTAATTCCTTTGGGCTTACCAAATTTTTATCCGTTATAAATAAAAAACCGATTTCTGATCGGTTTTTTTTGTTTTTTCCTAAAGTATCGTTTTGCACTGACGATAATATATACAGTTAGGTTGTATGTTATTTTATGGTGAGCTAATTTCATTTCAATTTAAGAGCGAGATTGATAGGGAATTTAGCATAATGGAGAAAAGTAATGACTCGAGATTGGTTTGATATGATGTTAGTGGGCGGTTGGGTTTCAGCGTGGGGCGTTATTGTTTATTTCATTCCAGCGATTGGTGTGTGACAACATGGCGCACGGTTTAATGGTGGGTTGAATTATCACAAAACTTATTAAATAGAAAAGTTTCTAAGTAAAGTTCCCTCAAGAACAACCCATACTAATGTTTTTTAGGAAAACCTAGTTTATGTATGAATTAACGTCCAGTTTTTTGTGCAGTTTTCCCCTTTATTCTCGATGCATATATTTATTGAAAGCATTGATTTGGCGAACTTGACAAAATTGAGCAGATATTATTCAGTTTGTTTTGAAAACGCCGTCATAAAAAATCCGGCCATAACTGACGTTGTAAGTGATTATAAAGTCTCTTTAAAATCATTTGATTACCAAGAACGATCACCATTACGAATGGCTTCGACGTTTATGATTCATTAAATCAGTCTCAGAGTTAGGATGGGTATTCATCTTGCTTTTTTGCATTTTTATTGTTCAATACCTATAAATATTACCGTGACTAAGGGAATAGGCAGATAGAGACACAGGAGTGACCTCAGTATTATTATTAGGATATTATTCCAATGAATATTAAAATAGTTGGCCTTTTAACTGCTTTTGCTCTAGTAGTTGCTGCATCAGGTGCTCATGCATATAGCTATAAATCCTATTACAAACACGATTACAAACCTTCTTATAAATCTGATTACAAACCTTCTTACAAACCCGATTACAAGCCCCGTGCAAAATCCAAAAGCTGTAAATACGACCGTGGGTATTCAAGCAAGAAATACTATGGATCTAAAAGTAAAAAACGCGGTTATTACAAAAGTAAAAAAAGTTGTGACCGTTACTATGGCTAGCGGTTAAACCTAAGGTAGCGGGGCTCTAGTCCGCTACCTAATTTGCGTTTTTTACTGGAGTAACGTTATAGATGCATCCATTCAGCTGGTATCGCCCGCTTATACTACTTTTATTACCATTGCTTCTTGCTTGTGATGGTTTTTATAAAGAAACGCTATCTCCCCAAGCTACCGACTTAATACAAGCCGACCAGCAAGATATCAGTCACGGCTTTGACATGTTGGTAATAGCCTCCGGTACTTTGAAACCCGTTGGAGAAGTCGAAGTTGGCTCAGAGGTTTCCGGTCGGATCACTGAACTACTGGTTGACTTTAATGATGTTGTCCAGAAGAACCAGGTTATTGCTCGCATTGACCCGAAATTCTTTGAAGCACAATTACGCCAGGCCGAAGCTGCATTACTTAATGCCAAGGCGGTTTTAGATATGAAGAAAGCCTCCTTACGTCAGTCTTCGCGTTCTTTAAAACGAATCAAAACCCTCAATAAGAGAAATGCAGCCTCTGAAAACAAATTAGACGAGGCTGAAACTGAAGTATGGGTAGCAAGTGCTGAATTGGAACAAGCGAAGGCGGTAGTTAGAAGCCATGAAGCAGTGCTTGAGGAAGCAAAAGTTACGTTGTCCCGTACCGAAATTCTTGCCCCAATCGATGGTGTAGTCATTTCTCGTGAGGTTATGAGTGGACAAACCGTTGCTGCTAGTCTTGAGGCTCCCAAATTATTCAAAATAGCTCATACATTGGGTGAGATGGAAATTCACGCAAGAATTGATGAAGCCGATATTGGCCAGATCAGAGTAGGACAAGAGGCAGTTTTTACGGTACCAGCATACGGCGAGCGGCGCTTTATTGCCAAAGTCGAACAAATACGGGTTGCGCCGATAATAGTCGATAACGTCGTCACGTATACCGTTGTTTTGTTGGCTGAAAATAGTGGTGATTCATTGTTACCCGGTATGACTTCCGTGGTTGAGATCACAACAGGTGAGACTGCTGACAGTGAGATTGATAATTATACTTCACGGCTAGAGGAGCCTATAACACCTAGGCTGGAAACGCCAAATGACATTTAGGAATTGATGGCTATGAGTTACTGGTTGTATCTGACCAATGCATTGAGAATTATCTATCGTCACCGTCTTCGCAGTTTTCTGACGATATTAGGCATCATGATTGGTGTGACTGCGGTTGTGACTGTCATCGGCGTCGGTGCTGGTAGTCAGCACCAAGTATTACAGCGCGTGGAAAGCTTGGGAGCAGATCTGCTGTTTATAGAACCAGATGTTATGGAAAACGGCGGAGTACAACTTGAAGATCGATCCTCTAACCTCACTGTACAGGATATAACTGCCATTCGTAGCTTGGTACCAAATATATTAGCAGCATCTCCGTCAGTCTATGCTGAAGCTCGGGTGCTTTATGGTGCACGAAACTGGTTGAGCAGGATCCAAGGTACAAACCGTGACTATTTGTTGCTTAGAAAATGGGAATTAGCCCAAGGACGTATGTTTACTGAGTCAGAAGAGTTACGTGCCCAAAAAGTTGCAGTGCTTGGTGAAAGTGTTGCCAAAGAATTGTTCGATTTTAGAAATGCCGAGAGTCCCATAGGAAAAACGATACGGATAGGAAAAACCCCATTTAAGGTCATTGGTGTTTTAAAGCGAAAGGGACAGGCTCCAGGAGGTATGGACCAAGACGATAGGGTACTTGTACCTATTTCAACGGCTAAGCTTCGTATCATTGGTTTAAGTAAAACTCGCCCAGGGGCTATCCACTATGCTCACATACGGGTTGATGATAGAAGCAAGATAAATGAGAGTATTTACGATATACAGCGTGTATTACGTCGTCAGCATCAGATTCCGGTGACTCACCCCGACGACTTTATCATTAACGACTTGACCGAAATTCAGGAAAGTATGACCGAAGCGACGAGATCATTGACCTTTTGGTTAGCATCGGTAGCGGCGATATCTTTGGTTGTCGGGGGCATCAGTATTATGAATGTAATGTTGGTGGCCGTTCGCGAGCGAACAGAAGAAATTGGTTTGAGACGGGCTGTAGGGGCAACTCATAAAGATATAAGAAATCAGTTTATTATTGAGGCAACTTGCCTGACGACTATTGGTGGACTGTCGGGGCTTGTTATAGGGTCGGGATTAGTGTTCGTCATTGCACGAATGCGTGATTTTCCCGTGATGATCACGCCAAGTGCTCTCATTTTAGCCCTTGGTTCGGCTGCTATTATTGGCATTCTTTCCGGGCTTTATCCGGCCTTACTGGCATCTAGGCTCGATCCTATTCGGGCTTTAAAACGGGAGTAGCGATTGAAGATGGGAAACGCAGTAACCCCTTTGGTTCAACTGGACGCTGTGAGTCGAATATATCAGATGGGCAAGACAGATGTCATTGCTCTGCGATCTATCTCTCTATCAATAGACTCGGGTGAATACATTGCAATTACCGGTACGTCAGGTTCAGGTAAATCTACCTTATTACAAATTATTGGATGCTTAGATACGCCTAACGAAGGGCGTTATACATTGAACGAAACTCGAGTAGACGAACTATCAGATTATGCTCTTTCTCATGTTCGAAATGCCCAGATTGGATTTGTTTTTCAGGCTTTTCACCTGATGCCTCATCTTAATGTTTGTGAAAACATTGAACTACCTCTTCTTTATAGAAAGCTAACGAGTCAACAGAGAGATAAAGAAGTAAAGGCAGCACTGGGTAAAGTAGGACTTAATAAGCGGGGTTTACATAAGCCACATGAACTGTCTGGTGGTGAGCGGCAAAGGGTTGCGATTGCCAGAGCACTGGTGGGCTCCCCATCTTTATTGCTAGCAGATGAGCCGACAGGAAACCTTGACCATAAAACTGGTGATGAAATTATGCACACTATTGAGGGTTTAAATAAAGAGGGCGTTACGGTTTTAGTTGTTACACACGATCTTAAAAGGGCCAAGCGAGCGGACAGACTTATTGAAATGCAAGATGGCCGAATTCTGTAAGGGGCTTGATGTCGGTGATACCGTGTCATTTGGTATACCTCCCATTACTTCAGTAAGGGAAGTATCTAACGATAAGCGGCCATGTGGCCGCTTAGTGTGTCTACATGGTGCTGTTTGGATTATTACTGGTTGTTACTGGAGCCATTTATGGCGGACTTAAGTAATTCAAATGATGCTTGAACTTGGTCTAGCGGTGAAGCGAAGTTCATACGATAGAAGTTTTCATTCGGCTCACCAAACCATGTGCCTGGTGTGAGTGCCATTTTGGCTTGCTCAGTCAGTAATGATTTAAGCGCAGAAGCTTCTAAACCTAGTCCTGAAAAATCAAACCAAATCTGGTTGGTACCTTCAGGGGAAAATGCCTTCACTTGTGGGAGTTCACGCACCACAAAATTCACAATCCAATTTCGGGTGTTTTGGGTGTAATTCAAGAACGCATCAAACCACTCTTTACCATGCTGGTAAGCCGCAATAGTGGAGTAGGTAGTAAATGCATTACCATGGTCAAGAGACATGGATGCTGACGTCGCTTTGATCTTTTCGCGTAATACCTGATTATCGCTGTAGATATACCCGTTAGATATACTATTTAGACCGAAGTTTTTAGCTGGAGAGCCAATAATGGTTAGGCTGTTGTCATAATCTAATGTTGTCATACTGGTGAAGGTTGAACCTTCAAAAATAATATCACCGTGTACTTCATCACTAATGATGATCGTCTGATATTTTTCAGCAATCGCCACCAGTTGTTCTAGCTCTTCTTTGGTCCATACACGACCAACAGGGTTATGTGGGTTACATAGCAACACCATTTTTACTTTGCCGCTCTGTAATTGTTGTTCGAATTCTTCAAAGTCCATAACATAACGATCACCTTCAATTTTGAGTGTGTTATTCACGGCGTTTCGACCTGCTGATTCAATCAATCGGCGAAATTGATGGTAGACAGGTGTTTGAATCAATACGCCATCTCCTTCTTGTGTGAAATCACGGATCAATAATGCAATTGCACTTAATACACCAGGCACTTGAACAAAGTGATCAGGGCTTAGGGTGATGTTGTGTCGTTCTTTATTCCACTCAGCAATTGATTGAAAAACAGTTTTTGAATCGAACTCATACGAGTAAGTTTCACGACGGACTAATTGCTGCATTGCCTTGCTAATTGGTGAGGCAATTGGAAAATCCATATCTGCAATCCAATACGGTACAACATCGTCGCCACCGTAAATTTGGTTGAGCATTTGGCTATCGCGCTTAATGAATTTGTCAGTAATGTGTGCATGAGTAGGTGTTACTTGAAACATGGTGTTCTCCAGTCATTTTCGTTTTATACAACTAAGACGGACTAATAAAGAAAAAGACGTAGCAAAATAAAATTAATTTCCAAAAAAGTGGAAATATTGGCATGAAGAGGGAGTTAGAGATTAAGAAAGCATGAATATAAGGATAGAGGTGTTGATATATCCATGCATGTAACCAATGTATCAGTCACATGCGGCATTACTTATACGATGTAATAGCAGCATGTGACTTAGCATTGGTATGTGTTTAATGGATTAACAGCGATGTGTGTTTGGCAATAATATCAGTGTATTAAAGGTTCACTTTGCAACATTGCCTGCCACGTTTAGTGCATCCCATGTTCTGGCGAACGGTGGAGCATAACTAAAATCAAGGTAGCCTAATTGCTGCGTTGTCATCTTGGCTGTTATCGCCACGCTTAGGGCATTAAGGCGTCCTACTGCACCTTTCTTACCCACAACCTCCCCACCTAATAAGCGTTTAGATTCAGGGTGATAGAACAATTTTATTTTTATATCTTCTTGCCCTGGATAATAATCGGTTTGGTTTTTATCTTTAATGACTGACGTTTTGACGACCATTTGATGTTGATTCGCAAGCCATTCAGATACACCTGTACTTGCCAGTTCAAAGTCCAGCACCTTTAAAGAAGATGAACCTAAAAAGCCATCGAGGTAAACCTCATTGCCTGCCAATTTATCTGCCATCATTCGTGCTTGTTTATTCGCAGTAGTTGCGAGAGGTAGATACACGGGTTTGTTCAACACGAGGTGGTTAACTGTTGCACAATCGCCAACTGCATAAATGTTTGCAGTAGGTGTTGAACCATACTCATCAACCAAAAGTGCGCCATTGGCAGCTTTCGGTAAATCAAACATCGCTGTATTGGGCTTTAAACCAAGGGCTAAAATTACAATATCGGCTTCGATTTCATCACTGCGTCCTCCAGAGCTATTAGTGGTCGATATGATGTAACCATTCGTTCCGTTATCACTGATGTAATTAACTTGCGTACCTGTCATTAGGCTAGTACCTGTCTTCCGAATAGAGGCCTCAACGTCTGCTATCATTTCTGGGCTAAATTGTCGGCTCATTATGTGCGCTTCACGCTCAATGAGAATGACCTCTTTACCTAAATCATGGGCTGCATCGAACATCTCTAATCCAATAAAACCCGCTCCGATGATAGCAATGCGCGGTTTATCGGTGTTTTGCAATGCTTGTTTTACCGCAATGCCGTCTTCCATGCTGGTTAGCGTGTAAACATGAACTGGGTTGTACTTTATCTTCTTACTGTTACCCGCGTAAGCCGTAAAGTCGGGTACGATTGGGCTAGCGCCTGTTGCGATGATCAGCTTATCGTAATGAAGCTGTTGCTGCTTTTCATTATGTAAGGTTGTAACAGTTTGCTCTACAGGGTTGATGCCAATGACCTCGGTGTTTACGCGAACATCGATACCTGAGTCTATGGCTTGTTGCGGTGTACGTGAAATCATACGATCAGTATCGTCAAACTTCTGTCCAACAAAATACGGTAAGCCACAAGCACCGAATGAGAGATAACTGCGCTTTTCAATGACGATAACATCATTATTGGGTTGGTTTCTTCTGTATTTAGCTGCAAAGCTCATACCCGCAGCGCTGCCACCTAAAATAACGACTTTCATAGTAATAACTTCTTATTGATAGGGCACCAAGTAAGGTGCCCTTTAGATTAATTGAAACAAAGCAACGTGAGATTAAGCGACGATTTCATTGTTGGGATTATCTTGGTTAGATAATGTTTCTTGAGCGTTATATTGCTCGATATCCAGAGAGTCGTTGCGCTTAGCGGTGATCACACCTGATAACATGGAGCCTGAAATATTCAGTGCTGTACGCGCCATATCAATCAAGGCTTCGATAGAGACTAAAATGGCGACGATCGTGATATCTAACCCCATGATGGTAAGAACTGCTACAGCTGCGAAAGTCGCGCCGCCACCAACGCCAGCGATGCCGAATGATGCGATCGCAATTACTGCAACAAGCTGTAGGATGAAGCTTAAGTCAACGGTGATACCCATAACTTGTGCTGCCATAATAGCGAGCATTGCAGGGTAAATACCGGCACAACCATTTTGTCCAATGCTAGTGCCGAATGTCGCAGACATATTGGCGGTTTCTTCATCGACCCCTAAACGCTGAGTTTGCGTGTCAACATTTAGAGGGATAGCCGCCATGCTTGAGCGAGAGCCAAAGCCGAAGACTAATACCGGCCAAGTTTTTTTCACGAATGTTTTAGGCGACAAACCAAATAAGGCGACCAACACAAGGTGAATAGCGAACATTACACCAATGGCTGCATAGCTTGCCATGAGGAAGCGACCCATCTCTGCTAGTGCAAATAGGTCATTAGTCATCATGAACTTTGTCATTAGAGCAAAGACGCCATAAGGAGTTAACTTAAGAATTTCGCGCACCATCGACAGCACGACTTCTTTAGTTGCATTGATGAAGTCGACAAAGCTTTGGACTTTTTCCGGTTTACGTTTTTTCACCTGAAGAATGCTAAAACCCAAGAACATACCAAACAGCACGGTAGATAGAGTCGATGTTCTTTCAGCGCCCGTCAGCATCTCAAAAATATTAGTTGGAATGATAGACAACACCAAACTGGTCAAATTGTTATTCGACATTAATTCTTGGGTTGATAACAGCGCGTCACTGCGTGCTTCTATCTCATTGTTAGTCCCCATTACATTGACTAGGCTGTTTGCATCGATATTAAACAAATAGATACTAGCAATACCGACCACGGCAGAAATAGCAACGGTCACAATCAATACCCCAATAATCTTGGGAGCGATTTTTGATAATGCGCCATTACCTTCAACGTTCATTATTGAGGCTGTCATGGCAACAAATACCAACGGTATAACTATCATTTGTAGCAGTTTGATGTAGCCGTTACCGAAAATGGAAATCAGGTCAGAAAATTGCGTGCTAATTTCACCGTCCGTGCCCAACATCACTTGAATGGCACCACCAAATAACAAACCGCCGACCAATGCGCTGAGTACGCGGTAGTTAAAGCTTTTCTTGCGCGATTTCAAGCGGGATAAAACGGCATAAAATCCCAAAAAGGCAACAATTAGCGTGATTAAGATTACGCTCATGTAAGGCTCCTAATATTCAATAATTCATAAGAGGGCCACGAAAAAACGTCTGTTTATTTCTGTGACCAGATATTGCTTGTCATCCGAAACATCACAGCCCATATAGCTGTAATCCGGTGAAGTAATGCCTGTAAGACGAATCAAGAAAAAAAAAGACGCTAAAAACTGAAGTAAAATTACAAATAAAATTTTTTGAACTATTTATTTTTTGCGCTGATTTCACCACCAAGTCTTAATACGATAAACAGGTAAAGGTTGTCTTTGACGATCTTTATTGAATACAGAACCGGTCAAATTTCACCACTATATATTGACTTGGTGCGCAACTTTTTGTGTTTGATTCTATGTTAATAGGTGTTGGCGGATGTATGCTTCTGGATAAATTTCAATCAATCATCATGTCAGCGAACCAAGATTAGATGTTTTTAGTACGAAACATTTAAAATATTCACAAATTCTAACGAATACGTAAAAATAACTATTATTCAGGTGTTTATGTGCTGTTGTGTTTTTCTATACCTACCATAATTGATTACTGTACGAAACATTCTTTTTGACTTCCTTTCAAGAAGATGTAAACCTATTTTTAATTAAACGTTCAATTAAGAAACATTTGGATAACAGCTATGCCGAAGGTAGGGATGCCAGAAATACGTCGACCACAACTAGTTGAGGCGACAATGAGTGTTATTGATGATGTCGGCTTATCGAATGCCAGTGTCGCTTTGATCAGCCGAAAAGCAGGTGTTTCTCCTGGGATTATTAACCATTATTTCGGTGGTAAACATGGTTTATTGGAAGAGACCATGCGCACGGTACTACGTCAATTATCGGCCACATCGATCGAGTACCTTCGTGCAGTTGACAGTAACGATGTGACAGCAAGGATCACAGCAATTGTTGCTGCTAACTTCGATGGCTACCAAGTCGACAGCAAAGTGACTAAAACATGGTTGGCATTCTGGGCACAGTCAATGCACGATCAGGATTTACATAGGCTGCAACGTGTAAATGAGCGTCGCTTATTGTCACACCTTCGCGCTGAACTGAAACAAGTCTTACCCGCAGATAGAGCCGTCTTCGTTGCGCAGGGAATTGCCGCATTAATTGATGGGATCTGGCTTCGAGGCGCACTGAACCCTAAAGGAATTTGCCCCGAGAAAGCACAGCAAATCATTTCTGATTATTTAGAAAAACAACTTACACCTTATTCAATCTAATAATTAACCGTAATAACATTATTAATTTTCAAGGCATTTTTATGAAAATGAAGTCCCTTTACATCCATGGACAAGTAACTGATACCACATCTGGTGAGTCATTTATTACTTCTAACCCTGCAACGGGAGAGCCAATCGCGGAAGTTGGTCAAGCATCAATGCAAGATGTTGATCGCGCTGTAGCGTCGGCGCAAGCAGGCTTCAAAATATGGTCAGCAATGAGTGGTATTGAACGTGGACGTATTTTGATGCGTGCGGTAGCCATTCTACGCGAGCGCAATGACGAATTAGCGAGTCTGGAAGTCAAAGATACAGGGAAACCTATCCAAGAAGCGGCCGAGGTCGATATTGTTACTGGTGCGGATGTTATCGAATACTACGCGGGGCTTGCCGCTACAATACAAGGACAGCAACAAGACTTGGGACACGGTCAGTTTTTCTATACCCGCCGTGAACCATTAGGTGTTTGTGCCGGTATTGGTGCTTGGAACTATCCAATTCAAATTGCAATGTGGAAATCGGCTCCGGCATTGGCTGCAGGTAATGCTATGGTGTTTAAGCCTTCGGAAGAAACGCCATTGTCGGTATTAAAATTAGCCGAAATATTCACAGAGGCCGGTGTTCCCGATGGCGTTTTCAACGTTGTTCAGGGTGATTATCGTGTAGGGCAAATGTTGTCTCGCCATCCAGACATTGCCAAGGTTTCTTTTACGGGTGAGTCAGGTACAGGCAAGAAAGTGATGGCTGACGCAGCTGGTACGCTTAAAGATATTACGATGGAGCTGGGTGGTAAATCGCCATTGATTATCTTTGATGATGCCAAGCTCGATAACGCAGTGTCTGCTGCTATGTTGGCTAACTTTTATACCCAAGGTGAAGTTTGCACTAATGGAACCCGTGTATTTGTACACGATGCGATTTACGACGATTTCATTGAACAACTAGCGCATCGAACCAACAAGTTAGTTATTGGCGACCCTGCCGATATGTCGACTCAAATCGGTGCACTTATTTCTGGCGAGCATCTCGAAAAAGTGCTCGGCTTTATTCAAGCGGGTAAAGAGTCTGGTGCACGCCTTATTTGTGGCGGTGAACGAGAAATTAGCAACGGGCTCGATAAGGGATATTTTGTTCAACCGACTATTTTTGCCGATTGTACCGATGATATGCCACAGGTTCAGGATGAGATTTTTGGTCCAGTAATGTCAATTCTACGCTTCAGCGATGAAGATGAAGTGATCAAGCGAGCAAATGCAACGCAATACGGACTTGCTGCGGGTTTGTTTACTCAAAACCTTTCTCGTGCCCACCGTGTTATTGCCCAAATAGAAGCGGGGATCTGTTGGGTGAATACTTGGGGTGGCTCACCGGCAGAAATGCCAGTGGGTGGCTACAAGCAATCGGGCATTGGCCGTGAGAATGGAATCGAAACACTCAATCACTACACCCAGAACAAGAGTGTAATGATTGAGCTTGGTGATTTGGAGTGTCCCTACGAATAAGCCAAGAAATACCTGCAATTCAGGAGTCCCCAGCGAGGTATTCCACATAACTGCAGGTATTACTAGCGACGGGCTTCACTCTTAATTGCTGAATCGAAAGGGAAATCAAATGAACACAACATACGATTATATTATTGTCGGGGCAGGGTCTGCAGGCTGTGTACTGGCCGACCGTTTAAGTGCGTCGGGCGAACACAACATCTTACTGCTTGAAGCTGGTGGAAGTGACAAAAGCATATTTATTCAAATGCCAACCGCGTTGTCATATCCAATGAACAGCGAGAAATATGCATGGCAGTTTGAAACTCAGCCCGAGGCTGGGCTTGATAACCGTAGCCTACATTGTCCACGCGGCCGTGTATTGGGTGGCAGTTCATCGATAAACGGTATGGTATATGTACGTGGTCATGCATGTGACTATGACGAGTGGGTAGAGCAGGGAGCGGAAGGCTGGAGTTATCAGGAATGCCTACCATATTTCCGTCGTGCTGAATCATGGATTAGCGGTGAAAATGACTACCGAGGCGGTGATGGTCCTGTTGCAACCTGTAATGGTAACGACATGGCGCTGAACCCGTTATATCAAGCATTTATTGATGCAGGACAACAAGCGGGTTACCCGAAAACGGACGATTACAATGGCTATCAGCAGGAAGGCTTTGGCCCAATGCATATGACGGTCGATAAAGGTGTACGTGCATCGACGTCAAATGCCTATCTACGCCGTGCCATGAAGCGTAATAATCTGACAGTAAAGAAGGGCGTTGTGACGCGCAAAGTACTGGTTAAAAACAAACAAGCGATAGGCGTTGAAATTGAGCTCGGCGGTAAAGTGCAGTCGGTTTATGCCAACACCGAAGTATTGTTATCTGCAGGCTCAGTTGGATCGCCGCAACTTCTTCAGTTATCAGGTATTGGCCCTAAAGCGGTATTGGAGCAAGCTGGCATTACCGTTGAACAAGACCTACCGGGTGTAGGCGAAAACCTACAAGATCACCTTGAAGTGTATTTCCAATACGCTTGTCACCAGCCTATAACGCTGAACAGTAAACTTGGATTGGTGAGTAAAGGGCTAATTGGAACGCGTTGGATCCTGAAAAAAGATGGTTTAGGGGCAACTAACCATTTCGAATCATGTGCTTTTATTCGCTCTCGTGCTGGTCTGAAGTGGCCCAATATTCAGTATCACTTCCTGCCTGCAGCTATGCGGTATGACGGTCAAGCCGCCTTTGATGGTCATGGTTTCCAAGTCCATGTTGGACCTAATAAACCGCAAAGCCGAGGACGTATTTGGATTACATCAGACGATCCTCATCAAAAGCCAAATATTGAATTTAATTACATCAGTACTGAACAAGATGTACAGGACTGGCGTGATTGTATTCGCCTGAGCCGTGAAATTCTCGCTCAGCCCGCGATGGATGAATATCGCGGTGAGGAGATCCAGCCAGGTGTAGATATCAATAGTGATGACGCGATTGATGCTTGGGTACGTCAGAATGTGGAAAGCGCTTATCACCCATCTTGTACCTGCAAGATGGGATCAGATAGCGATGTAATGGCAGTGCTTAACCAAGACTGCCAAGTTCGAGGGATCGACTCTCTACGTGTAGTTGACTCTTCAGTATTTCCTACCATTCCAAACGGCAACCTTAATGCGCCAACCATTATGGTCGCTGAAAAAGCGGCAGACGCCATTTTGGGGAATACACCACTCAAGGCTCCAAACGTACCCACTTGGATAGCACCGCAATGGGAAACACAACAGCGTAATGGGGCAGCTCAACGTCCTATGGCGAATATAGAAGATAATTAATTAACGAGTTACCAGATTTGGCTGGGAACGTTTTTACGCTTCCTATGGGTTTTTGCACCCTAAAACGGCCAGTTGCGTGAAGCAGCTTCAACAGAAAAAGGATAAAAGGAAAAGTCATGAAGACGAATACAGTCATTAAGCACACAGTTATTAGTAGTACAGCTTTATTATTAAGCCTTTCGACATCAACGGCTTTTGCCGCTCAATGTGACACGGTACGTTTCTCAGACGTAGGTTGGACCGATATTACCGCGACAACCGCGATTACCAGTGAAGTACTTAAAGGGCTTGGCTACGAAACATCAACGCAGCTTTTGTCTGTTCCGGTCACATACTCTTCCATGGCAAATAACGATATCGATGTTTTTTTAGGTAACTGGATGCCGACGATGGAAGCGGATATTGCTAAATACCTTGAAGACGGATCGGTTGAATCGGTTCGAGCTAACTTAAAAGGGGCAAAGTACACCTTAGCGGTACCTCAGTATGTGTACGATGCTGGTGTACGTAGCTTTGCTGATTTGGCAAAACATAAGTCGGAATTCCGAGGGCGCATTTACGGTATTGAACCAGGTAATGATGGTAATCGTCAGATTCAAGACATGCTAGATCAAAATGCATTTGATCTAAAAAGCTTTCGTTTAGTTGAATCCAGCGAAGCAGGCATGATGTCGCAAGTTAATCGTGCGGTTAACCGTAAGCAATGGATCGCATTTCTAGGTTGGGCTCCTCACCCAATGAATAGCAATTTTGACATAGCCTACCTAGACGGCGGTGATGATTTCTTTGGTCCTAATTATGGTGGAGCGAGTGTACATACCAATGTTCGTCAAGGCTATCTTGAAACGTGCCCGAATGTAGGCCAGCTATTACAAAACTTAAGCTTTAGTCTGGAGATGGAAAATCAGTTAATGGGTTCTATTTTAGACGACAATATTAAACCAGAGTCAGCTGCTAAAACATGGTTAAAAGCGAACCCGCAAGTATTAGAAGAATGGCTTGAAAAAGTAACGGCACGCGATGGCAGCAATGCTGGTGAAGCCGTTAAAATGTATTTAAATATTTAATATAAAGCTAAAAGTTAACTCGTTAGCACAATAATTACGTGCTAGCGGGTTTTACTGTTCATATATACAGTGTTAACTGAAATGAAAACAATATGGACCATTAAGGAGTAACAATGGACTTTATTACAAATCACAAAATCCCATTAGGTGATTGGATGGCGACTTTTGTGGATTGGCTAACCTATAATGCTGCGGGTTTCTTTGACTCTTTATCATATACCCTAGAGTCAATGATTATGCTGTTGGTTGAATTATTCAAATGGTTTCCGCCAGCAGTCCCTATTTTGATGACGGCTTTACTTGCATGGTTCCTTCATCGAAGCCTTTCATTGGTCATCTTTGTTGTTGCAGCACTATTGCTGATCATGAACCTTGGTTACTGGGAAGAGATGCTAGAAACGTTTGTTTTGGTACTCAGCGCAACCGTCGTTTCAGTATTAGTGGGCGTGCCGATAGGCATAGTTGCAGCACATAAGCCCTGGTTGTACACCATTTTGAGGCCGATACTTGATTTAATGCAGACAATACCAACGTTCGTTTATCTTATTCCAACGTTAGTGTTGTTTGGTTTAGGCGTTGTTCCTGGCCTTATCTCGACCATTATTTTTGCTATTGCCGCGCCAATTCGTCTGACTTACTTAGGTATTAGCCGAGTACCGGAAGAATTGGTTGAGGCAGGGAAAGCATTTGGTGCCAGCCGAATGAAGTTGCTGTTCAAGGTTGAGCTTCCAGCGGCGATGCCAAACATTATGGCAGGGATCACGCAGTGTATTATGTTATCACTCTCAATGGTGGTGATCTCTGCGCTAGTCGGGGCTGATGGGCTGGGTAAACCCGTTGTGCGTGCACTTAACACCGTGAATATCTCGCAAGGGTTTGAAGCTGGACTCGCGATTGTTTTGGTTGCGATTATTTTAGACCGTTTATGTAAAACACCGGCTAGCCAACGTAAAGAGGGATAACCATGAAAGCAATTAGTATAAAAAACTTGGATGTTATCTTTGGTCAGCAAACTGCAACCTCTTTAGAGATGCTTGATAACGGCAAAAGTCGTCAGGAAATTATCGATGCTACGGGCGATGTGGTCGGCGTTCACGATGTTAGCCTTGATATAGAAAAAGGTGAGATTTGTGTCTTAATGGGCTTATCGGGTTCAGGAAAATCGAGTTTACTTCGTGCAATCAACGGGTTGAATACGGTGACTCGCGGTTCACTTAGCGTACAGGATGGTGAGCAGTTTATTGATCTTGCTAATTGTGACAAAGCTGCACTTCGCCACTTACGTACCGAGCGGATTTCGATGGTATTTCAAAAATTTGCCTTAATGCCTTGGTTGTCTGTAATAGACAACGCTGCATTTGGCCTAGAAATGCAAGGGATCGGTAAAGTAGAGCGTCGCCGCCGTGCAGAAGAAATGCTCGATACCGTTGGCTTGTCGGAATGGAAAGATAATTACCCCCATGAGTTATCAGGTGGTATGCAGCAACGCGTCGGGCTAGCGCGAGCATTCACCATGGATAGCGATATTTTGTTAATGGATGAACCATTCTCTGCGCTTGATCCTTTAATAAGAAGTCAACTTCAGGATGAGTTACTTGAATTGCAGCGTAAGCTAAATAAAACCATCGTGTTTGTTAGTCATGATTTGGATGAGGCACTTAAACTAGGCAATAAGATTGCTATTATGGAATCTGGGCGCTTGATTCAGCATGGTAAGCCAGAAGAGATCGTACTTAACCCTAATACAGAGTATGTCGCGGAATTTGTGGCTCATACCAATCCGTTGAATGTGCTTTGTGGGCGTTCATTAATGACAGGTGCTGGCGAGCTTGAATTACAAGATAATAAACTGGTGCTAAGCCATCATAATCAAACTTATATAGATACCGATCACCAAGGGCATGTGACCTCAGTAACCCGTAAGGGTAAGGACTTAACACTGCATGCGTGGCAGGAAGGAGATTGTTTTGATGGACTGAAAGCAGATAGTTTAGTGATCACCACTCCAGACATATCCATGCGAGAAGGGCTAGAAATTCGCTATCGCACAGGGCAACCTGTTTTATTGGCTGAAGATGGACCATTGGTTGGTGTGCTAGGCGACAATGATTTTTATCACGCTCTGCTAGGTAAACATTTTTCACTTGAAGCGGAAGCAAATGTGTAATTTGGTTTAAGCTTCAACAGCGTAGTATATGCTGCACGACCATCTAGACCTAGATCGCGTAAAAGCGTTTTGACTAAAAAAGCCGAGCACCGCTCGGCTTTTATACAAATCGTTTTACTGGTTCGAAGTAACGAATTAAACAGCCGCTTCTGCTACAGATTCAGTTTTCTTCGCTTCTGTCGCTAAGCGATAAGCAGCAAGATCTTCAATGGTCAAAACGGGCATGTTATGTACTTTACCAAACTCAATTACTTCAGGTAGACGTGCCATTGTGCCATCAGGGTTAGTGAGTTCGCATAATACACCGTATGGCTTTAAACCAGATAAACGCATTAGGTCGATGGTAGCTTCAGTATGGCCACGGCGAGCAAGAACACCATTTGGGTTTGCTTTCAGTGGGAAGACATGACCTGGACGGCTTAAATCAGATGGTTGTGCATTATCAGCAATTGCGGTTTTAATGGTAGTAACACGATCGGCTGCAGAAACACCTGTTGTTACACCTTTCGCCGCTTCAATTGTCACAGTAAAACCTGTTTCGTTTGCACTGGTATTATTTTCAACCATCATTGGCAAATCAAGTTGCTGCACACGTTCATCGGTTAGGCAAAGACAAACAATACCTGAGCATTCGCGGATCATCAGCGCCATTTGCTCAGCAGTTAGTGTTTCCGCTGCAAAAATGATATCGCCTTCATTTTCACGATCTTCATCGTCAACAACAAGTACACCGTGACCTTGACGAATAGCTTCAAGACCAGCTTCAACACGCTCAAAAGGGGTGCCGTAAGGGGTAAGTAGAGACTGATTCATGGTAATAAAACTCCAAATAATAATGTTTACCAGAATCAGGGCATGGAAAGTCAGCAAAATAGCGTGCAGCGACCCCATGAAAATGAGATCACATAAGACAGAATGGTGATCATTCTGTCTTTGCTATTGCTGAAATCCTCTTTCATCCGGACTATAACCGTCGGCTCTGGAATCATACCTTTTGGTACTGCACCAGATCTGCTGTCCTTACTACTTAGAAAGCAGTAAGCGCTCGCGGGCTTTCTCAAAATAATGAGACTACCGCCGGTGGGGAATTTCACCCCGCCCTGAGAATTCGTGGGCAATATAGAAAATTCAATCTGTGAGTGCAAGGTAAACGATTATTTTTAATCGATTAGTTTGACCTAGATAGGCTATTGAGTATTAAGTAGACACGACTAATGACTAGAAGCGATTTCACTTTCCTGCTGTTTACGTTTTTCTAATCTAGGTTTAAGCCAGCGTATAAATAGTGGAAGTGCAGATGTGGGAATCTGAATCGCACCCATTAAAATGATGAATTCAGGCCCAAGATAACTACCTGCAACGGTATAGGTTAGCAGTACATTACGATTAACAGATGCAGTCGCTGCCAATATTGCTGCATTAGTGTCGCCTTGCTTGCGGAATAGAAAGTATCCAACAGCAAAAAAGAGAACACATAAAGCGACGCCTACCGCACTGTAAAATAAGCCAGAACTTAACGATTGGTCGAACACGCCTCTAAAAGGTCCAACAAGGCCAAAAGGAAAGGAGAACACCAAAATGATTGTTACTTGAGAAAGCTTTTCGTGCACTCGCAATAATAGTGGATTGGGCACGAAGCGATAGACGATAGCCGAAAAGAGCATTGGACCTGCAAGAAAAATCAGTAAACGTTGCGCGTAGCTAACCAGATCTAATTGGAAGTCGTTATCTTGAAAAATTAATAGGTTGATAAACAGAATAACGGGCATGGCTAACGTAGAGGCTATCGTCATTGCCATTGCTTCAAGTGTATCCAGCCCAATAGAGCGAGCGATTGCTGGTGTAGCAAAAAGCGATCCCGTTGCTGTCACTCCTGCGATAGCGAGCATGAAGGAGTCAGAGCCACCAATTAACTTCGCAATTGTGCAGCTTATAATGGTCAACAATACTGAATGAACAAATGTGTAGCGCCAAACGTTAGCTTTGAACAATGTTTTTACTAGTTGGTTTTGATTCATCCCTAACAAGGTCAATAGCATCAGGAAGAAAAGGACCTGTGGCAGATAAGGAAAAATAGCGGCAGATAAGCTAGGAAATAGGAACCCAGCGACTCCTGCCAATATGAGAAATACGGACGAATGTTTTGCAAGGAAGGAAAGCATAAAAAAATCATTATAGTTAACTTGTTAAGTTATTGTTACCTGAAAGGCTAATTGATTGCAAGGTTATTAGTTATTATGCGAATAAAGAGTATGATTATGCGTAAATTCCGTATTGTACTGAATTAAATTTCAGGCGTGAAAGTCTTGATTTAACGATGCGTTAACGCATTAGATAAACTAATCCCAAAGGGGAAATAATGTCACTTTGTGTCGATAAAACAGGCAGTTAAAATGGTTGCAGTTCAAAAATAAAACAAAATAAGAGGCAATCATGGCACAGGCAATGAATTTTGACACCATCGCAACGACAACCGCTTTGGACAAAAAAGCCTATGCGGTTAATATCAAAGGATTGATTGCACACGCATTGGACATCGTATTTGGTGGTTCAAAAGCACCAAAGCAATATAATGTTTCTGATCTACCGGTTCACATTCAAAAAGATATTGGTATGTACCGATAGCTCATCGCACTAAAAGCATGAATTAGAAACGTCGACCTAGGTCGGCGTTTTTTTATGGATTAAAGACTCTGTAATGAATTAATTTTACTCATCAATAAATGGCTGATGAAGGTTTTATTTGATACGTTATGAATATTGTTTGGTGAATGAAAAAATTTATCTAGAAGTGTCATTTTACGCTTGGTGGTTACTTGTGTAGTAAAACCAACATATATCC
>NZ_JAKJSJ010000087.1:0-21388 GCF_050336715.1 Photobacterium makurazakiensis | reverse complement strand
GCAACACTTAAACCAACAGAGATAGTATAGGCTGATAAATCATCATGCTCGAATAACTGACTGGCTTCGGCATAACCATACCAATCTTGGTTGAAGGCACCTGATATACCTAAATGGAATCGTCCATAAAAGTTATCATCGGATTCCACAACAATCGGTAAAATGCTACCAGAGTGATTCGATTTTAATTGTGAAATTATACGTTCGTTACCACTAGCGATATCATAATGCACATACGCTTTCGCATAAGGCTGGAAAACACCGAATGGCGTTCTTAAAGGATGAGAGATACTTAGACCCGAGATTAACATTGTAGACTCTAGCGCATTAATGTTATCTACTTTCGAAATTAAATAATTTGAATTAGATAACGAAACACGTTCTGCATAGCGATCGGTATCAGATAGTGTATATTGAAGGTTACTTTCTAGTGCGACGTTTAAATAGTTATAATCAAAAATATAACCGCTACCCAATGAAAACACCCAAATATCAGAATCAACTTCGTTGGTATTATTAACAACGGTATCACTGTAAAGCGTTACTTGTCGTTCAATATCTGTGTCCATAACCGCATAACTGGCGGTAAAGTCAACATACCAAGCATTACGAAAGTAGCTAAAATAACCGGATGCAATCATTCCATCAATTTCGTTTTCACTATTTTCTGTCAATGGCTTATAAAATGGTAATCCCAGCGTTAAACCAAATAAATAATGCTCATTAAATAAGTAATCTCCTCCCAACGTTAAAGAGTAGCCACTTTGTTCTTGTTCTGTGCCCTTCTGTAACGATACATTATCATTAATTGATGTGTTATCCATTCGAATATAAGTATCTAATCGAGAGTAATCATTAATGAGAGCACTATCGTTATATCGAGCCTCACTATTGGTTAAAAACGAGGTCGTTTTTGTAGATGCTCGATAACTCGTAGTCCTTTCGTTTACAGCAATAGAGCGTAGAGAGGTCGATTCGGCGGTTTTGAGCTTACGCTGTAATTTTTTACCTATCTTATCGCCTCTTACGCTGTTTGCCATTTGCTTCAAATCTGAAACAGCGGCATACACCTCATTAGAAAGTCGAGTAGAAATTGAATCTTCCGCTGGATCATCATTTGCCCACGCACATGAGCAAAAAATTCCGTATATACATGAAAAGCCACAACATAAACGCTTTAATGACAAACGCATAACGCCCCCAAAATATCACTTTCTTCTAATAATCAATATATGAAAGTGCTTATTGCTGTATCAACGAACTAAGTATAGAAAGGTAGGCAACAGGACTTTGTCGCAAAAATAATCATTACGGCTTATTTTTGTTAACAAATAAGTACAGAATGGTAAAATAACCAGAAACTATACGCTGAGTAGCGGCTTTTATAGTAGAAACATAAAATATATGTCAAAATTGAGGTGATTGGTAAATTGTTATTGGCATGCGTATGACAGAAAAAAGTACAACAAACATCGTAAAGATTGGTAATACGCATTTCTTTGATCTTGATAAAAAGTGCCTTTTTACTCTAAAGCAAACCATTAAGCTAAACAGGGCTGAGCGTGAAGTTCTAAACAAACTCATCGTTGCTTCACCTGCCATGGTGTCTAAAGAAGCCTTACTAAGCGCAGGTTGGGCCAGAAAGGAGGTGGCAACAACATCCTTATTCCAAACCATTCGTACGCTCAGAATTAAGCTAAAAGAGCAAAATACAGGTGAAACCATAGCCCTTATACCAAAACTTGGTTACCAAATAATTACTAATGGCTATGCTGAAAAACAAGATATCAATATTCCAACAAAAGAAAATAAAAAGGTTATATCTAAAAGTAAAAACAAATTATTTTATTTGGGAGGAAGCGTTATTATAGCCTTTTTGGCTATTGCTTTCTCATTTTCATTTATAAATAAAGAAACGGAGTATAACTACCTCGTTGAAGTCGACGATGACAATAATACCATTGTATTGATTTCTCAATATGCTGATGATCTTAGCTACTTAATTAACTACACCGATACTTATATAAAGCCCTCCTCTAGCGTTACTAACAAACTACTTTTCATTGCGAAAACTAATGAATTTTATTCAATCGCGGTTTGTGACAAAACAAAAAGTGGATGTAAAGAAAATACATCTCATGCCGTAAGCTTCAAGCATAATGATATAAACCTATCCTGGCCTATATTTGAAAAAGAACTAGACAGTTTGGGTTCAATGCCTGTATTACAAGCAGATACGGCAACGCGATCTGGTGCTAAATCATATAATCACTTCATAGATAATGGTTTATTTTCTAAAAATTTGACCCAACACTTTGTTCACCAGAAAAAAGATAAAAGTTGGTCATTCACAAGCATTGGTTTTAAATTAAACACTAAAGGTACTGAATTTGTAACAACTAACTTTCGAGGTGGTAGTTTAGTCTTTAATGATTCGGTGCAAAAACCTTTTATTTCGTCAATTACAACCACACCAGAATACTTCTATTGGGTGGTCAATGAAAATGAACAAAAAAAATTAGATCTTAATACTCCAGGTGAAATTGAACGCCATGGAATTAATTTATTTAGAGAAGAAATAAAAGTCACTACACATTTACTTTATACGCAATTAGAACTCATGCTTTGGTTTTCTGAAGATATTGGCTTTATTTGGTATCAAAAAGAAAATAACAATGGTTCAGGTTTTAGTGAACTATTTGGCCAATCCTTTCCTTGCTATGCAATAGGCTTAGGCCTAAATAGTAATTGTGAACAAAAAAATCACCCTGTTGTGCCTTAACTCCTGTTGCACCTTAGCTTCTGTTGTACCCTAGTTTAACTGTCTTTATTCTACCTAACTAGCGCCTTGAGAGAGTTTGGGTATACACTGAAAGCAAACGTGCTGACAGTGGTTGTTCAAATGAAACCTACTTTCTACATTTTTTTCTGTCTTTCTATTTTTAATTTTACAGCAATGGCTAACGACGACACTTCGCAAGCTGCAGATGATGTTTGTCAGTGTTTACAAGAGCCTTACCAACAAGCTGAACTTGTTATTAGTGCATTCTCTGAAGCCCAACAATCGGGGGATTTGAGTACTGTAACCCAGACACAAGATCAACTCATGAACATCATAAACACGGCAGAACTTTGCATGGAAAGGCTGCAAATAAAATACCCAGAGATAAATAAAGATCAAGCTCAACAAGAAAAAGTTATGCTGTTGACAGATGAATTGTGCCCTAACCCACTGAATAAATACAGGCAGTAAATGATAGATTAGTGCTTGACCTCCAACATCCAAATGTTAAGTTATTGTTAGCAAGACTTAAGGAGTGTTGTCGATGAAGGAAAAAATCACTACAGCTATAAAACAAGGCATCTATGCTTTGTTTTTTCACTATCGCTCTTTTTTTAACCTTACCTACCCGTTTCTGCTCGCAATGTGCGTTGGCGGTATTGGAATCTCTATTATCCTGCTATCGTCCCACCCAAGCATAAGAATTGGTCTTTGGACATTGGCAATATCAATAGCAATATGTACATGGGTCTTTGTCATTCAACGCCAATACAGTCTAATTCTCTCATGGTCAGACACTCGAAAAGAAGATCATACCATACACAACCTATTCGACATCGATACAAAAAGAGCGCAGTAAGCGCTCTTGTATCATACCCATTCAAACACAAGTGGTATTAAGTGCGATAAAGCACTTTTATAATATGATATCCAAACTTGGTTTTAACTGGGCCTAAAAGCTCAAGTACTTTCCCTGAAAAAACGGCCTTATCAAAAGCTGGGACCATTGCCCCTTTTCGGAATTCACCCAAATCACCACCACGCTTACCTGATGGGCAAGTGGAGTATTTTTTTGCAAGTGTTTGAAACTTTGCACCCTTTTTTAATTGCTTTAGGATGTCATCTGCTTGTTCTTTATGCTTCACCAAAATATGAAGCGCTGCTGCTGTAGAAGCCATAGTGTTACCTTAAATCGAACTATCGCGACATTATACCAAAAGATCGTCACGATTAGCCTGCAAAAATAAAAAGCCAGCAATCGTGCTGGCTTTTAATCTTTAAATCGTGTTTAGGGTCAGCTTTCAGTCTTAAGGATCTGCGCTGTTTCTAAATCTGTCATCTGGCGGATCTGACGCCACATGTAATAGAAAACACCCATCATCATTATCATCGATGGAATAGCGATCATTGGATAACTAACTAACGTCAAACGCCCTAATTCTTCATTAAATGCCTGTGAGCCCGACGGGCTAGTCACAATCATTTTGGCTAGTACGTAATTCATTGCCGATGAAAAGACGAATGTACTCGCAAATAGATAGTTGGCAATAGCAAGACTACGTTCAAATTCAGTACGTTTATGCCTTTCACCTAACTTCTCATTAATCAATGCCATATTCAGCACTGTATCATTGATTAAAAGCTTGCTAACAACCGGGTACTTAGTAAAGGTTGATGCAAATACACCCACACCAATTAAACCAGGTATCAAAGCTTCTTTTACGGCTAACCATTTGGGATCGAGCTCTAATAGTCCAATACCCCCTGTTAGCAAAACGCTGACAAAACCTAACAAAGAGATAAAGTTAAATTTCTTGTATTTGATGAGTTCAAAACCACCAAAGACAACAGGAAAGGCCAAAGCGACAAGTAACGCACCGACTGATCCCAAATACTCATCTCCGCTCAGCTTCATTAGAACAACTGAGGGAATGATGACGTTAAAAATCAAATCATTAAATGGGCTGGCTTTTTTTTCTGTCATAATCTTTTCAAAATTCTCTAACAATTACACTTCAGCATTGTTCATCGAAAAACAACAACTGTAAAGTAGTTGACCGTTACAAAGCGTTAAAACTTCGTGCTAGTCAGCGGTTATATCACACTTATGAGTGTAAGTGACTCATTAACTACTTTTCAAATTTATCTTTTCGCTCAACAAGCATGCTGTTTGCTGAAAATATTGCTTTCCTATTCCATACTCTAGCGATATCACCTCTGTTTCTTGATTTGGAGTGAGTAATGGCAAAGCCTATTGTTGCGAATAATAAACCGATCAAAGTGACATTAAAAAAAGATCAAGAGTACTATTTTTGTGCTTGTGGGCGTTCAAAGAAACAGCCTTTCTGCGATGGGTCTCATCAAGGTACAGGGATAACCCCGCACCCTTTTAAAGCTGATAACGACGAGGATGCTTACCTCTGTGCATGTAAGCATACTGCTAACACGCCATTTTGCGATGGAACCCACAAGAAATTTACTGAGCAAGATATCGGAAAAGAAGGTCCCGGTATCAGTCATTCCGCAGATGCTATGCCTATTGCAGAACCCACGAATGAAGAACCAACCGTCGCTTTTATCCATCAATTAGCAAGAGAAGGATTAAGTAAGCTAGGTCATCACGGACCAATGACAGCAATGGGGGTGCCTCGATATCAGTTACCTGACTGGGACGATATTCAGATTATGGTTGCACAGATGGCCACCAAACCCTTGCTTGAAGGAGAAAAAGTTAATACTGAATTAATCATAGGGCCGAAAGCCAAGCGACCATTAGTGCTCGATATCCCTTTATTTGTCTCTGATATGAGTTTTGGTGCTTTATCTGAAGAAGCTAAAACAGCCCTCGCAATGGGAGCAGAAATGGCTGGTACAGGGATTTGCTCTGGTGAGGGAGGTATGCTTGCAGAAGAGCAGGCTGCTAACTCACGTTACTTCTATGAACTAGCAAGCGCCAAGTTTGGTTATCACGAAGGGTTACTACAAAAGGTTCAAGCTTTTCATTTTAAAGGTGGACAAGGCGCAAAAACAGGGACTGGCGGCCATTTACCAGCAGCTAAAAATGTTGGGAAAATAGCAAAGACCCGATGCTTAACTGAAGGTGTTGATGCTATTTCACCACCAACGTTTGAAGATTTAAAAACACCTCGAGATTTTGCCACCTTTGCTGAAAATGTTAGAGCTATCACGGGTGGTATTCCAATTGGTTTCAAACTCAGCGCTAATCACATAGAGCGTGATATCGCCTTCGCACTGGAAGCTGGTGCTGACTATATCATTCTAGATGGCCGCGGAGGCGGAACAGGAGCTGCCCCTCAGATATTCAGGGATCACATTAGTGTACCAACCATCCCTGCCCTAGCTAGAGCCCGCTCTTTTCTAGATAACCAAGGCGTATCAAACGACGTTACGTTAATTATTACTGGCGGTTTAAGAACGCCGAGTGACTTCGTCAAAGCCCTTGCACTTGGTGCTGATGGCATTGCTATTGCTAACAGTGCTATGCAATCTATCGGCTGTGTAGCCGCGAGAATATGTAACACCAATAATTGCCCTGCTGGGATTGCAACACAAAAAAAAGACCTTCGACAAAAATTAAACCCCGACAAAGCCGCAAAACAACTGCATAATTTTTTCATGGCATCAACGGAACTGATGCAGGTTATGGCAAGAGCCTGCGGGCATCATCACTTAAATCAGTTTAATCGAGATGATCTTGCCAGTTGGCACTACGATATGGCGCGCCTTGCTGGCATCGAATATTCAGGATTCATGCAGCGTAATTAACGGTTGGATAACAAAACAAAGGGTAAACCTTGTACACGGTGGAATAAATCTTTTAAAGTTGAATAACTTATTCTCAGAAGGGCTCAATAATGCTAAAGGCCAATAACACCGCACTCGTAATTGTTGACGTACAAGGTAAGCTTGCTCAAATTATGGATCAACGCGATGAGCTATTCCATAATCTTGAAACAATGGTTAAAGGTGCCAATATTTTAGAGCTGCCTATTATCTGGGTTGAGCAAATCCCAGAAAAGCTGGGCTCTACCATCCCGCAGCTTTCTGATCACTTACAAAACCACGCACCTATCGCGAAGAACAGCTTTAGCTGCTACCGTGAGCCAAAATTCATTGAAGCCTTAGAAAAAGCAGATTGTAATAACATTCTTATTGTGGGTATTGAAGCGCATATCTGTGTTTACCAAACAGTCCGTCAACTACTCGACGCTAATTATCATGTCGAAGTCGTTACAGATGCTGTTTCTGCAAGAAATGCAAAAAACAAGCAAATTGCTATTCATAAAATGGAACAAGCAGGCGCTTCATTGACGAGCACGGAAATGGTTCTTTTTGAGTTACAAGAAGTGGCAGAAGGCGAGCGGTTTAAACAGATTTTAAATATCGTCAAATAATCTTGTGTTCAACTTATTCGCTTTGATAAAAAGCCATGATGTGCCTTTCGCACATCATGGCTTAAATGTTAAGGCTAATTGAACGTATAGTTACCTACGACTTAGTAGCCTCAGCAGTCACGACATTCTGCTCATTCGTTTTTACACTAACTGATAATTCGCGCGCCTTTAATGCAATAACAGTAATGATTAATGCGATCAAAGCAATAACCGCCATTCCGCCATATGTTAGCGTAAAGCCTTCGCCAAGCTGTACAGCATCAAAACTCCCTAACCCCTCACTTGATCCCTCTCCGAGCAATACTGGTACCTTCAAGTGGAATAAAGCCGCACATAACGCAACACCAATCGCGCCGCCTAATTCCCGACCATAACCGAACATTGAGAGGCCAATCCCTCTGTCAGCTGCGGGTAGTACGTCTTGGGCGATAACATTCAGCGCTGGTAGTGTAAGGCCCAGCCCAACACCAGCTAATGCTAATGCCAAAGAAGTTTCCACTCCAAAGTAAAGCTGTGTCATTGCCAGTGCTGTTAATGTAAAACCAATAACAACAAGTGACTTGTAATAACCAGACTTCGCAATACGTTTACCACCAAAATACGCCCCTGCCGTAATGCTCATCATAAAGACCATCATAAACAAACCACTGGTTGATGCTGCCATGCCATGTTGCCATTGCATTTGTAGAGGCAAATACACCAATACTGCGAACATCAATAGCTGTGAACACATGATAAGTACAACGCTTATTAGGTAACCAGGAAGCTTAACTAACCTAGCAGGTAAAATAGGATCATCAACACGCCGTTCAACCAAAATAAGCAATGCAACACTAGCAAGCAATGCCGAAAACAATATTGATTTGCTGATAACCATTTCAGGTGAAAGTAGGAATAATAAAAGTGTTGTAACAACCATCAATAAACAGGCACCTAACCAATCAAATTTGCTATCACGTCCTTGATTCAAATGTTTAAGGTTAGTATTAATTAAGATCAGTGCTAATCCTCCCAAAGGAATGTTGATCCAAAATACCCAGCGCCAACTTAAATGCTCAGCAAAAAAACCACCAAGCAATGGACCCGCAATACTCGATGCAGCATAAACAGCGGAGATATAGCCCTGATATTTACCCACCTCGCGCGCTGGAATAGAATCCGCAATAACAGTAAAGGCAAGCGCAATTAGACCACCGCCTCCAATCCCTTGCAAAACACGCGAAGCAATCAAAGTCGTTAAATCTTGAGAAAGCGCACAGGCAATCGATCCAATTACAAATAAAACAACGCTCACATTGAGCATTTTCACTCGACCGAAAATATCACTTAATTTGCCGTAAACAGGCAGAACTGCCGTTGCAGCAAGTAAATAAGCCGTAATAACCCACGTCAACGTTTGCCCTGCACCAAGGTCATCACCAATCATAGGCAAAGGTGTTGTAACAATACTTTTCTCTAAAGAACCAAGGGCAATCACTAACGCCACACTGGCAAAAATCGTTTTTGGCGACATAATCTCTCCTTTAATAACCCTGTAATGATAATCTATGCGATGGATTTCGAAAACAGGATATAATGAAGGTCAAGATTCCATAAATGGGACATAACATGAAACTTGATGATCTTGAGCTTTTTCTTCACATCGTAAAATCAGGCAGTTTTGCTGCCGCGGCAAGAAAGAAAAACATCCCTACTAGCACACTTAGCCGCCGGATTCAGCAATTGGAATCCGACTCAGGAAGAAAACTGTTAGTCCGCCATGCGAAAGATATGCAACTAACAAAAGACGGACGTCTATTTGTAAAACAATTTGGTACTATCTTTGATGAGTTAGAAAAAAGAGTCATTAGCCTTGATGACGAAAAAGAGCAGCTTTCAGGATTGATTGTGATCAACGCTCCTATTAATCCGATTCAACATCAGATAGGTCAATTGGCGCTTGAATTTGCTGAAAAACACACAAAGATACAGCTACAATTCCAACTAGGTAATCAAGCCGATTACTATTTACGGGGTGATATAGACATCGCACTGCGCTTTGGTATACAACCATCTTCAGACTGGGTTGAACGCAGAATGGCGCACAACTCTGCCATTTTATGTGCCAGCCAAAAATACTTAAACAAATACCCGCAAATCACTCACCCATCACAGTTACAAAACCATAGCTTACTCACTGCGAGCCCCTATCAAAAATGGCACTTTCACCACCAGAACGGGGATACATATGGGCTACAGCATAATGGAAGAATTCAATCAGACGTACTGGAATGCATTCATTACACAGCAATAGCAGGATACGGCATTGCCCGATTACCCGAGTGGTATGCAAAAGAATGGATTGATCGAGGTGAGCTACAGCAAGTATTACTTAACTGGCAATTGGAAGGTTCAGATGTTGTGATGTTACACCCACAACGAAAACTACTACCAGAGCGAACCCAGGCGTTAATTGACTTTATACATGAGCGCTGGACAGGCAATGGCACAACACAATTCCTTCATCGCATTTATAATAGTATGTAAGGACAAATATATACGCATAAATCAACATGAACAGTATTGACAAATTTTCCTTATCGAATTAACTTATTTATACACGAAAAATAAGTCACCTTTGAAAGTAGGTTTTCTATGTTTGCCATCACTAATGTCAATATTTTCACCGGAACAGCGACCCTAACCAATCATGCTATTTTCATTGATGGTGATACCATCTCTGCTATAAAACCAATGGCAGAAAGTGCATTGCCTGACACTGTTTATGATGGCTCCGGACTAACGGCAACCGCCGGATTTATTGACTTACAGCTTAATGGCTGTGGTGGTGTCTTACTTAACACCGCAATTCAGAAGCGTACTCTGGATATTATGAATGCGACGAACCTTGCCAATGGCACGACCCAATATTTGCCAACATTCATTACCAGTGACAACAACAGTATGCAAGATGTCATCAACCTCATTGCTAATATTGACAATAAAGAGCAAGAAGGCATCCTTGGACTACACCTTGAAGGTCCATTTATTAGCAAAGAAAAAAAAGGGGCTCACAACATTGATCACATTAGGGTATTAGACGAACTAACCGCCTACTACCTTGCCGATAACAAAGATCATATTTCCGTTGTGACGATCGCGCCTGAAAATACCCCACAGTCAGTTATCGATATTCTAAAAAACGCAGGTATTACCGTTTCTCTTGGACATACAAATGCCACTTACGATGAACTGGCAGATAAAAACAATTTGGATATGGCTACTCACCTTTATAATGCCATGACCCCACTAGGCTCTCGTGACCCAGGTGCTGTTGGGTATATCTTTGATAAAAAGCCCTATGCAGGCATCATCGTTGACGGCATTCATTCTTCTTTTGCATCAGTACGGATCGCTCACCAATTATTGGGCGAAAAGCTATTTATGGTAACGGATGCCGTTACCCCTGCCGGAACTGATATGACCGAGTATGATATGGCGGGTACCAAAGGTTACGTTACTAACGGTAAATGCCACTACGAAGATGGTACGATTGCAGGCGCAGCAATTACCATGATAGAGGGAGTTAAAAACCTCATCAACCATGTTGGAGTTAGTCGAGAGGAAGCATTTTGCATGGCAAGCCTCTACCCTGCTAAGGCTGCAGGTATTGACCATGAATACGGCCGCTTAGCGGAAGGCTATAAGGCAAACATCAGCTTAATTGATGACGACAATAATATAAGCAGCGTTTTCCAGATGGGCCAAAAGAAGCTGTAATCCAGTTTTCAATTTTATCGCTACCACATTAAAGATAACTATTTTATTATTAATAAAGTATAAAATAATAATTTTAGGTTATYTTTAATGCTGAATACCCAATGGTTAAATACTTTTATTGTTTTAGTTGAAACGGGACATTTTACGCAAACAGCCGAAAAGCTATTTATGACACAGCCGGGGGTTACCCAGCATATAAAGAAGCTAGAGGCTCAAGCCGACACCTTGCTCCTTAAGCGTATCGGTAAGCGCTTTGAATTGACCCCCGCAGGTGAAAGCCTTTATCAATATGGATTACGCCGCCGTGATGATGAAGCACTACTACTGAAGAGTCTGCTGAAAGACGAAGAAGATAGCGGTGAATGCTATATCGCTTGTTCCGGCTCATTAGCCATGTATCTATACCCTATCTTCCTTCTTCATCAACAATGTAACCCTAAACTTAGTGTTCACGTTGAAGCTGCACCAAATCATAAAATAATAGAAAGTGTAAAAGCGAACAGTATAGACCTTGGGATTGTGACACACGCCATCGCAGACCCAAATATTGACCAAGAATCAATTGGATTTGAGCCGCTTTGTGTGGTTGTGCCTGCCTGTTATCCATCCGATACCCTTGATATGCTTCAGCTATCTCAGCTCGGTTTCATTAACCATCCTGATGGTGAGCATTATTTACAGCAAGTTCATCATGCTAATTTCACTGACACTCCATTCGATTTCAATAAAGTGAACGTCGCAGGTTACATCAATCAACTTAACCAAATTCTGCTGCCAGTATCTCTTGGACTAGGCTTTACCGTACTGCCTAAAAAAGCGGTGGACAGCTTCTCATCCCCATCTGAAATAAAAACGATCCAACTTCCAAACACGGTTGATCAAGCGCTCTTTTTAATCAAGAAAAAGCACCGTACCTTAGGAAAGCGTTATCAATATTTTATCGATAAGATAAAGTCATCGTTGTAACCCTACGGTTGCAATCCCAGCACTAATAATGAGTGAGCCCCCCGTCCGGTTGATCCACCTCTGTGCTATTGGGCTTCTCACTTTATTTCTTGCTACAGAAGCAGTAATTCCATAGGCACTCAAACTTATTAATGCTAAGCCAATAAATGTAATAACAAGCACTATCATCTGAGGAGCGATAGGTTTACCGGCATGAATAAATTGAGGGAGAAAAGCCATAAAAAAAACAATACTTTTGGGGTTTAACAACGTGACAATGTAAGCGTGGCGAAAAATATGTCGGCTATTCACATTACTATCGGTCGGTTGTTCATCTTCAACAATCGGCGATTTGAATAATTGCATACCAAGATAGATTAAATATACCGCGCCAAGCCATTTAACGACCGTAAACAATTCTGCTGATGCTGCTAACAATGCGCCTAAACCAAGTAAAGAAGCAAGCATCGCCGTTAAATCACCTAATACAACACCTCCAACTAACGCAACTGCAGCACTACGCCCATGACTTAACGCATAAGAGATAACTAAAAGAATTGTGGGGCCTGGAATTACAACAAAAACGGCAGACGCCGCAACGAATGCAAGCCAATTTTCTAATGGCACAATGATTACTCCCTGTAAAATGAAAAAACCACCGTAATATCAGGTGGTTTCTTAAAATTCAATTTATCACAAATCTACAGAACGTTAAAATTAATAGCCTTCAAATCACATAAACACCAACACAGCATGAGGGGGGGATTATAAAGAGCGCATCAAAATCTCGTATTCTTCTTCAGCAAGTTCGATTAATTTAGCTAACTCTCTAGCATCATCGTTCGCAAGGTGGACATGCCACTGTATTGATTCTGGCTCTAGTAAATCCTTGCAAACTAATTCGGTTTTCTTACCATCAGAGTAAAAGTATAGTTGGTCAAAATCCCCTTCCATACTGCTGTTATTTTCTAGAATAGTAACTTTGAGCTCCCCTGTCGGTATTACAGTGACATCTGCATGTAACCCAGACTCATCTGACAATGCAAAAAGTCTATTTTCAGCCAACATATTCCAGCCTCCTATTGGAATTAACCCGTATCAGTGCTTTCTTCTACAATCTGGATAAGCGCCAAACCAGAGGCCTAACCAAATTATATTAAGTCTAGTCAAGCATATTGGCGTCCAATAAAAATTCATCAAAACGACACAATAATTCATCATTAATTTGACCTTGATCCGATGTATCAGGCTTGTTTACTATTTTAGCGTGAAATATTCTCGTTTCATGTGGCTATAGCAAAATGATATATTGAAAAAAAACACCAAGGATGTCCCTAATGATTGATTTTCGTTCCGATACTGTTACACGCCCTACCATCGCTATGAGACAAGCGATGTCTTCTGCGGAAGTTGGTGATGATGTATATGGCGATGACCCAACAATTAATGAACTTGAACAATGGACCGCGCAAAAGCATGGATTTGAAAGTGCATTATTTTGTAGCTCAGGCACACAAGCTAATTTACTTGCCTTAATGGCTCATTGTGAACGAGGTGATGAATATCTATGCGGCCAACAAGCGCATAACTATAAATTTGAAGGTGGTGGTGCAGCAGTACTCGGCTCAATTCAACCACAACCAATTGAAAATGAAAAAGATGGATCACTTTGTTTTAAAAAGCTTGCAGCAGCAATTAAACCCGATGACCCTCACTTTGCTCGCACGCGCTTATTGAGCTTAGAAAACACGATTAACGGTAAAGTCTTACCATTAAGCTACCTTGCAGAAGCAAGGGATTTTGTTAATCAGCATGACCTAAAACTGCACCTTGATGGTGCACGCGTGTATAACGCTGCAGTTGCATTAAATGTTGATATTACTGAAATCAGCCGCCACTTCGATTCAATGACGATTTGTCTATCAAAAGGGCTCGGGGCACCTATCGGCTCACTGGTATTAGGCGATAAGGCATTTATTCAACGTACTCGCCGTTGGCGTAAAGTACTTGGTGGCGGGATGCGACAAGCAGGTATTCTCGCTGCTGCAGCAAAGATTGCATTGACTGAGCAAACGACGCGCTTAATTGAAGACCACGACAACGCGAAATATCTAGCCCAACAACTCAATCAAATTACAGGGTTTGAGGTAAATACTGCGCATGTAGAAACAAACATGTTGTTTACAAAAGTTGCCCCTCAGATAGATCAAGCGAAGTTAGTCTCAACGTTAAAAGAAAAAGATATTCTGATCTCAGCTGGACAACCAATGCGCCTTGTAACGCACCTTGATATTACACGCGAAGACATTGATATCTTTATTCGTGAATTGACCGAAGCTGTTGCTTAAGACGCAAATAGCATCTTCAATGAAAAAGGCACTATATGTGCCTTTTTATAACTCACTAAAATGCTAATCAGTTAAAACAGAGCATTATTTAATAACAAGTGACAAACTATACTCGCCACATAGCCTAAAGCTATTACTGGCATCCACTTTAAATGGCCAAAGAACGTATACTTACCATGCGCGGCTCCCATTAATGCAACACCAGCTGCTGATCCGATCGACAGTAAACTCCCCCCAACCCCAGCAGTTAATGTCACCAATAACCAATTACCCAAGGTTAAGTCTGGTTGCATTGTTAATACTGCAAACATCACTGGAATATTATCTACGATAGCAGAAAGGATACCAACCATGATATTGGCCCAAACAGGGTTCCACTGATTGTACATAACATCAGAAACCAGCCCTAAATAGCCGAGTAAACTTAAGCCACCAACGCACATTACAACACCGTAGAAGAATAACAGTGTATCCCACTCAGCATGAGAAACGCGTTTAAATACATCGAAAGGTACAACAGATCCAATACGTTTCAATGCGGCTTCATCTTGGTTCGCCTCTGCAATCGCCTTTTTCTTCTCTAACGATCGAGGTAAGGTTTTCCTTAAATAAAAACCAAAGAACTGCAGATAAGCCAGCCCCATCATCATTCCGATAACTGGCGGGAAATGGACAAGCGCATGGAAACCGACCGCTGTTGCAATTGTCAGTACAAATAATACAACGATGCGTTTAGCTCCACGCTTAAGTTCTACATATTCACTGGTCGTATTTGGCTGCGTTTTCGGCACAAAAAACGACATAATAATCGCTGGCACTAAGTAATTAACAACCGATGGGATAAAGAGATCAGTAAACTGCATAAATGTCACTAACCCTGCTTGCCACACCATCAACGTTGTAATATCGCCAAAAGGGCTAAATGCACCACCAGCATTCGCTGCTACAACAATATTAATACATGCAATATTGATAAAACGTAGGTTACTTCCTCCCACTTTTAATACGACGGCACACATTAATAATGCAGTAGTAAGGTTATCTGCGATAGGTGAAATTAAGAAGGACAAAATACCCGTAATCCAGAAAAGCGTCCTAAAATTAAACCCTTTACTCACCATCCAAGCTTGAAGGGAGTCAAACAACCGCCGCTCTTCCATTGCACTTATATAAGTCATAGCAACTAAAAGGAAAAGTAACAATTCAGCATATTCAAGCAAGTTATGCTCAAGTGCTTGCTTGGCTAACTCGATTTGGCCCTGTTGTTGATATACGTAGCCAATCATCATCCAAATCAGGCCAGCAGCTAACAATACCGGTTTGGATTTCCGTAGCTGTAAATACTCCTCTCCCATGACTAAACAATAAGCTAAGCCAAAGATAATTAAGGATGCATAACCTATTGTTGATGTTGTTAAATCTAGACCTGCATCACTTGCCAAAGCAGGTGCGGCTGCACTCAATCCTATTGCGCAACCAATTAAATAACGCATTTTCATTGTATTCTCAGCTCCATGAGATTGATTCAACTCACTCTAGTTTACACATTCCAGTGTTGTATTTACGTGAAGCAAACCAACAAGTTAACAATTGATGTAACAAAAAATTAACGACATGAATTTTTACTCTAAAATACTAAATACGCCTAAGAGTTAATGAACTTGCCATATTATAAAGAAGAGGTTGCAACGTGGATAACATACAGTCTTGGATGAACCAACTCACACCTTGGTATAAAACCAATGGCCACTGCGACAAATCAATCCTCATTAATGCGATAAATAGCGCACCTAATAGCATCTTTACCTCTATCGACAGTCAATTACATAGCGATGCTCTTGCATATTGGTTAGACGCCTGTTTAACGTTAAGTCATATTTATCAAAATACTGGCAACATTGAGCAGGCATTTAGCTATCGCCAATTTGCTTATAGTAAAGTTCAAGAAGTCGCGACGCTTCCTAATCAGTCCCAAAATATGAAACGCTGGAGTTTAAAAAAACTAGACAGCATGATCGTTGGTCTAATGGCGTTTTGCCAGCAACAACAACAAGAAAAATGGCAACACGAATGCGTCGACCTCGTTAACTACCATGTACTCTTTATGGAAGGCCAATACCACCAAAATCTTGCCTACCCCTCGAAAAGCCAACTCGACGTCTAATGCTTTTACTTAGGTTAAAACAGGCTTGCTTTGTCTTATCGTAACAAAGGCAGCATCAAATTTAGCCTGATACCTCAAAATTTTACTAAGCTCATAATATCAATGAATTGGTATTAACATTAAATGATGAAAAGTGATCGTATTAACGAATCATTTCAATCTTACTACTCATCCATTAGCACAAGCCACAATAAGAGAAGTGCTAGCCCTAAGTGATTGAGGATTATTCAGTAATGATGTTTAGACAGATCCTAAAACCTTTAGTTAATTTAGCCACCATCACTACACTGGTTGCTTTTACTTCAACAAGCTTTGCTGAACCTCCGCCTACTCCACCAGAAATTGCCGCTGAAGGTTGGGTGTTAATGAGCTACGAGTCGGGGCAAGTGATAGCAAGTAGCAATGAGCGAAAACAACTTGCTCCAGCCAGCCTAACAAAAATAATGAGCAGTTACGTCGTCGGGTTAGAATTAAAATCAGGTCACATTGCTTCAAATGATCTGGTTATCATTAGCGAGAATGCGTGGGGGAAAAAATTTCCTGGTTCATCTAAAATGTTTTTAAATGTTGGTGATCAAGTCACCGTTGATGACCTTAATCGTGGGGTCATCGTCTCCTCAGGCAACGACGCAACCGTTGCACTCGCAGAACATGTTGCTGGGCATGAATCTGCCTTTATCGAAATGATGAACCGTCACGCAGAAAGAATAGGTATGATGGATAGTTATTTCGCTAACCCTCATGGCCTTGATGCCAATGATCAATACACAACACCTTACGATATGGCGGTACTAACACGTGCTTTTATTAAAGATGTGCCTGATGTGTATCCCCTTTTCAAAGAAAAATCGTTTACATTTGGTAAAATAAAGCAAGGAAATCGCAATGCACTGCTCTGGGACACCACCCTTAATGTCGATGGTGTTAAAACTGGCTACACGAAACAAGCCGGATACAGCCTAGTATCCTCTGCAGAACAAAATGGACAACGATTAATTGCCGTTGTTATGGGAACAAAAAGTGTCACAACACGCCGTACAGAAAGTAAAAAATTATTAACTTGGGGTTTTCGATTTTATCAAGACATCACCCCTGACTTCAGCAGTAAAGAGTTACAGCCATTGAAGGTATGGTATGGCTCACCATCAACCATTAATTTAGAAGTTGCTGACGGTGGAACGATTACAGTACCGAGACGGCAACGTAAGCAAATCGACTTTAAAGTTTTTTATGACAATAGCCTAGAAGCACCAGTAGACAAAGGTCAACAAGTAGGTAAAGTCGAATGGTATCTAAATGATGAAGTGATTGCAGAACAAGCTTTACTCGCCAAAGAAGCGTCTAATGAAGCCCCTTGGTATAAATCAATGGTAGATGTCGTATGGCGCCCCATAAATCAATGGTTTTCCAATCAAGATTGGGAGCCTAATACCAATCTGGATAAGTAACTGATTTATGTGTTTCGTAGGAAAATTGTTGTTTTCAAGACAGAGATTGYAGTAACTAGCGGTTCTAATTACACAATTTTTACGTAACGAACACTAAAACAGGCCATGCGGCCTGTTTTATTTTTTTATTCATAAACATCATCAAAACTTTCAGAATCAAACAAATCATCCAGTTCAGTGTCTGTCATTTCGATATCCCAAAGATCATCGTCATTCATTTCACTTTCGAACGGTTCAAAGTTGTACATGCTTGCTCTCCGTTTTTTGTTTGTACTCCCTACTTTTTAAAAGTTAAACATGTCATTAGCATGAACAATCTATTTCAACAAAAAGAAATAAATAATTTACCCGTTATAGCTTGTGATCAGGTTTCATCCAAACTGATTTAAAATCGAACCACCCCATTGAATTCGACTGCATGCCTTGAACTACACCTGTATCGTCAACACCTAACCAGTTATGAAATAATGGCAAAACCTGTCCAAACTCAACCAACTTTGCTCCTATCTGCTGACAAGGTGATTTTTGGCCGGGCTGACTACGCCATCGTTCTACCTCATACTCTAATGCATCAAATTCTTCAGTCGGCATCGCTCTAGATATATGATCAAAATTGAAAAACCATGATAGTAGTGCATCATCCCGATAATTCATTAAGCTCATACCACCAAGCCAAATATCAATTTTGTCTGCATATTTACCCAGAGTAATTTCGGTCAGACTCAATTCAAGTATTTTTAGTTTTACCCCATCTTCTTGCAACAAGTCCCGAATAGCTTGCGCGATATGTGGATAAACAGGGTGCTGACACGAAAATGCAATTGTGACGGTACGTGTTGAAGGAGCTAAGGTAGGTCGAGTTTGTAATGGAACATGCGCCCAACCAGGCAATATACCGTAAGCATTCGTTAGCCTAAAATCGCCAATTTTATCTTTATCTAAACGCTGCAATATATTCAGCGAATTTAAGCGCCCATGGAAATAGTCTAACCATTTCTGATCAGTTGGTAGACCTTTACGTCGATTAAACAATAGAAAGTTACACCCCTCATCAAGCTTTAATCGGCTTGAAACACTAACATTGCCAAGTTGCGTTTCATCAGTCTCAGGTTGCAAATAACACGAGGCAACTTCTGATAACATCCATATATCAACAGTATCGATCAATGCTCGAAAACCAAAGTACTGATCAAAGGCCTCTAACTTAAAACGCTTGTTATCATTTTTAACCACCTTATAAGGACCTGTACCCACAGGGAATAACTCGTTTTGTTTGTTATGATCAGCCTCTGCGGGCTGAATCATTGCAACCAAGTTCGTCAGCAAGTCAGGAAAATGGTGATCATTGGCACTAAGAAAAAAATCTACTGTATTACTATGTGGTACATCAACCCGGTCGATGTGACTAAATAACCGATGTGTCTTAACGGTATCAAACGTCGTAATAATATCTTGGCTATTGAGTAACCTTCCATCATGAAAGCGCACTGACGGGCGAAGAAAAAATCGCCAATGACGAGGAGATATAGCCTCCCAGTGATGAGCAAGATCACCTTCGACTTCCTCCTTTTCCTCATTTATTCGTGTTAGGCCATTAAATATTTGTTTAACGAGGTGCTGCTCAGATCGTCTTAATGGCTGCAATGGGTTCAGATTACTGAATGCTCGATAATAAGGCAGCCTAACAATTTGTTTACCGTGTGCCGTGGTATGCCCTAACTGCTCTTGGATAATTTGAGCAAGCATATCAGCGTTATTGCTTAATGCCTCAAGTGCTGGCTCTAACTTTCCCTCAGCAACCAATTTGCGAGCGTGAATCATCTGTAATTCACTTTCGGTGCTATGGAATGTTAACCGTGATAACTTCCCTCGTCCAACAGCTGGCTCCCATGTGATCCAGCCTTGGTCAGCCATTTTGTTGATTACCATACGGACATTACGACGAGTACAAAACAACACTTCAGCAATATCTTGTAGGTTTATATCGCTGTCTTCACCGGAAAAGTGCTGATATAACTGTTTAAATTGAGATTTGAGCCGTTGACCACTCATAAAAGAGGAACCTATATATCTAATTTCTTCTGTTTTAGATTTCCTATTTTAGCGTAAAACTACACCTGTACCCAAGTGGTATAGGTGGCATTGTCAGAAGTAAAGGGTTACCCCCACCAGTTGCTCCGAGTGAAGCAATGCCACCTTTTAATTTAAATAGCTAAATACGATAACATTGATGCCGAACTCAGTTAAACAACGTACTATCGGTATCAGCAACCATTAGCTTATGGCTATCTTTTAGCCGTACATGCTTGAAACCGCCGGAGCCATAATAACTACGACATGATTCTAACACCCAGTCACGATAGTCATGCAGCTGTTCGCCATTATACTGATGTGTACTCACAACGCCTTCAGCCCATGCTAACGCCATGAATGAAACCAACTCCCACTGTTGACCAGCCATCACTTTCGCCTGCTTCTTAAAATGCTCTTTTAATCCTGCCAGCTGTTCATATTCGAAGTCAGAGTAATCTTCACGGGTAACAATATTTGGTGGTATAACCATTTTATAGCAACGGCCTATGTCTTTTGCCCTATCAACATCATTAGCCATCAAAGGATGGCTAATGGTTAGCAGTAATACTATTAGGGCAAAAATTTTCATTTAGCTCTCTTCTTGTAGTTACTTATCAGAATGTATCTCAATTTCTTAATCTGAAAACGGCTGAGACGGTAAATACATTACAGATTAACAAGCAAGAACTACGCCGAAACTTCACAACTATACAAACTTACGCTTACAGCTCGTTTTTTTACTCGTATCAAGGGAGTAGTGTCGAGGCATTAGCTAAAAACTGCCCAGCATTATTACCTCAATTCGCATAATGCTAGTGACATTTCTTAAATACAAAAAAAACGAGCCTTAAGCTCGTTTTTTCAATAAAAAATAGTGTAAGAGTTAAACTGTGTCAGTAGCAAGCTGACCTGCAGTCGACGACTTAGATTTAGCTCTTTCTAACTGGAATTCACGTAACTTAAAGTACGAATAAGTTACAACAATGGAAAAGAACAAGTATGACAATGAAAAGATAAATGGTGAATTAATTAAGTTTGCTTCTAACCCCCACATTACACCGATGATGGTCACACCAATCTTTGCTGTTAATCCCATTAACAACATAAGTAATGCCAATTGCGGATAGCGTACCGAGCAACGGAAAGAGAGCCAGTATCCTGTACCTACCGCGATAGCAGCGACACCAAAACCAACCATAAACGAATGGAAATGCTCGCCAGAAAGAACGCCAGCAACGGCAGAAAGAAGGAAGATCAAACCAAATTTCATAAACACCTCAACACTAGAATAAGAAAAAGCATCCTTTCAACAACATTATTTTCCCACTGATCGTTTAAAAATTATACAACAATTTACTTCACTTCTGAAATATTAATCACAATTTTCATGGATTTACATTTCGCAACATTTTAACATGCTGTATCATAAGATTTTACAGGAATGATGTTAACAC
>NZ_JAKJSJ010000086.1:0-22090 GCF_050336715.1 Photobacterium makurazakiensis | reverse complement strand
GTAATGATTAATTAATTCTGTATTTCTCCTACAAAATGCGTGATATTAAGCAAATGGTTTGATACAAATTTATTACTTGTTTGCCAAAGTTTAGGGATTAATAATGCAAATTGGTGTGCCTAAGGAAATATTCGCAAATGAAACGCGAGTTGCTGCGACGCCGAAAACGGTAGAGCAGCTGTTAAAAATGGGGTTCAGTGTTGCTGTTGAAACGAATGCAGGTATTCATGCAAGTTTCGACGATGCAGCTTTTGAGGCGGCTGGCGCCACAGTGGTATCAACTGAAGAGGTTTGGTCTTCTGACTTGATCTTTAAAGTGAATGCCCCTCAAGTCAACGAAGAAACGGGTGTCGATGAATTCGAATTAATGAAAGACGGTGCAAGCATTGTCAGTTTCATTTGGCCTGCACAAAATGCAGAGCTTCTAGAGAAGTTATCGACTCGAAATATCAATGTCATGGCGATGGATTCTGTTCCTCGTATTTCTCGTGCCCAAGCATTGGATGCACTGAGTTCAATGGCTAATATTGCTGGCTATCGTGCAGTAGTAGAATCGGCACATGAATTTGGTCGCTTCTTTACCGGTCAAATAACCGCAGCAGGTAAAGTACCACCCGCTAAAGTGTTAGTTGCTGGTGCTGGTGTTGCAGGTTTGGCTGCAATTGGTGCAGCAGGAAGCCTAGGTGCCATTGTACGTGCTTTTGATGTTCGACCTGAAGTAAAAGAGCAGGTTGAATCAATGGGTGCCGAATTCCTTGAAGTTGACTATAAAGAAGACACTTCAACGGGTGATGGCTACGCCAAGGAAATGTCTGACGAATTTAACAAGGCTGCAGAGCGTTTATACGCAGAACAAGCTAAAGACGTTGATATTATTATTACCACAGCGCTTATTCCAGGTCGTCCTGCTCCTAAGTTGATCACTAAAGAAATGGTCGACTCAATGAAAGCGGGCAGTGTGATTGTTGACCTTGCTGCGGCAAATGGCGGTAACTGTGCTTACACCGAAGCTGATAAAGTAATTACCACCGAAAATGGTGTGAAGATCATTGGCTATACCGATATGGTGAGTCGTTTACCTACCCAGTCTTCACAGCTTTACGGTACTAACCTAGTTAACCTTGTAAAACTTCTTTGTAAAGAAAAAGACGGTAATATTAATATCGACTTTGATGATGAAGTACTGCGTGGTTTAACCGTTATCAAAGAAGGCGAAGTTACTTGGCCTGCGCCACCAATTAAAGTGTCAGCTGCGCCACAACAACAAGCTAAACCTGTTCAAGCTCCAGTTGAAAAGGTTGAAGAGCCAACATCTCCAATTAAGAAATATGGCTTTATGGCAGCGGGTATTGCCGCATTTGGTTGGTTAGCAAACTACGCACCTGCAGAGTTCCTTTCTCACTTTACGGTATTCGTATTGGCCTGTGTGGTTGGTTACTACGTGGTATGGAATGTTACCCATGCATTACACACTCCTTTGATGTCAGTAACTAATGCTATCTCAGGCATTATTATTGTTGGTGCGCTATTGCAGATAGGACAAGGGATAGGGGTTGTTACTTTCCTTTCGTTTATTGCCGTCTTAATAGCAAGTATCAATATATTTGGTGGATTCACCGTTACCAAGCGCATGCTTGAAATGTTCCGTAAAGATAAATAAGGAGTAACACATGTCTGCAGGAATCGTACAAGCGGCATATCTTGTTGCTGCGGTACTCTTTATCATGTCGCTGGCGGGTCTTTCTAAGCAAGAAACTGCACGTGCTGGTAACTATTACGGTATTGCCGGTATGGCAATTGCGCTTATCGCAACGATCTTTGGCCCTGATGCACAGGGTACAGGTTGGATCATCCTTGCGATGATCATTGGTGGTGCAATTGGTATTTACTACGCTAAAAAAGTAGAAATGACCGAAATGCCAGAGCTTGTTGCTATTCTTCACAGTTTTGTGGGTATGGCTGCGGTATTGGTTGGTTTCAATACTTACCTTGATCATGGTGAGCTAACAGGTGCATTGTTAAACATTCACCTAGTTGAAGTCTTCATTGGTGTATTTATTGGTGCTGTAACATTTACGGGTTCAGTTGTTGCCTTCGGTAAGTTACGCGGCTCTATTTCATCTAAAGCGCTAATGCTACCACACCGCCATAAGCTAAACCTTGCTGCAATTGTTGTGTCATTTTTGCTCATGGTTATGTTCGTTAAAGCTGAAGGTTCAATATTCGCATTGATTATTGTGACTTTGATTGCTTTTGCATTTGGTTATCATTTAGTGGCTTCAATTGGTGGTGCTGACATGCCAGTTGTGGTTTCAATGCTGAACTCATATTCGGGTTGGGCAGCGGCGGCCGCTGGTTTCATGCTAGCAAACGACTTGTTGATCGTAACAGGTGCCTTAGTGGGTTCTTCTGGTGCAATTCTGTCTTACATTATGTGTAAAGCGATGAACCGTTCATTTATCAGTGTTATCGCTGGTGGATTCGGTAACGACGGCGCAGCACCAACAGAAGATGTTGACCATGGTGAGCACCAAGAAGCTTCTGCTGAAGAAGTAGCGGAAATGCTGAAAGATGCACGCTCTGTCATCATTACTCCAGGATACGGAATGGCTGTTGCTCAAGCACAGTATCCAGTACATGAAATCACGGATAAGCTGCGTAAAAAAGGCATTGATGTGCGTTTCGGGATTCACCCAGTTGCTGGTCGTTTACCTGGCCACATGAACGTACTGCTTGCAGAAGCAAAAGTGCCGTATGATATCGTGCTTGAGATGGACGAAATCAACGATGATCTTGGTGAAACAGACGTTGTGTTGGTTATTGGTGCAAATGACACGGTTAACCCAGCAGCAATGGAAGATCCAAATAGCCCAATAGCAGGTATGCCAGTACTTGAAGTGTGGAATGCGAAACATGTAATTGTGTTTAAGCGTTCAATGAACACAGGCTATGCAGGGGTACAAAACCCACTGTTCTTCAAGGAAAACTCTCAGATGCTGTTCGGTGATGCGAAAGAGTCGTGTAATAAGATTCTTGAACATTTACATTAATGTCACACCAGCTATCTTAATTAAAAACCCGCGTAATGCGGGTTTTTTTGCATTGAATACCCAGCTAAAAGCATCCGGCATATATCCGTACATATTGTTAGTGTAATCATAACGGTCTATAATCACCTTGTGTACGGAATAGATCTGTACAGAAGATGATGGGGGGAGATTGTATGGCTACTGCACGACTTGATTTACGGTTAGATGAAGAAGTTAAAGCCAAAGCTGAAAAAGCGTCTGCGTTATTAGGTTTAAAGAGTTTAACTGAATATGTAGTGCGTTTGATGGATGAAGATGCAACACAGGTGATTGCTCAACATGAAAGCATCACGGTTGAAGATAATGTTTTTGACCGTTTTGTTGATGCTTGTGATAAGGCAAAAGCGCCGAATAAAGCACTTATTGATGCAGTCTCGTTTACTAACGAGCATGGAATTAAGTGAGTTGGTCAAAAGAGTTTGTGGAACTCGATAAACGTACCCATGATAGAGCATCGTTCGACTGTGGTGAGAAAGAGCTAAACGTCTTTATTCAGACCCAAGCAGCAAAGCATATGCAAGCAGGTATCAGTCGAACTATGGTGTTACCTGCTTTAGTGCCTCTACCCAATCAAAAACTGCCCATCTGCTCGTTCTATAGTATTGCGCCTAGTTCAATTTGTCGTGAAACCTTGCCACCATCATTGGCTAAAAAATTACCACGATACCCAATTCCTGTGTTTTTATTGGCGCAACTGGCGGTTCATGGTGAATTTCATGGACATGGGTTGGGTAAGATAAGTTTGGTGAAGGCATTGCAGTATTTGTGGGAGATCAATGCGCATATGCGAGCTTACGCCATTGTTGTTGATTGCCTGACACCACAAGCTGAAGCATTTTACACTAAATACGGTTTTGAGTTCTTGTGCCAGCATAACGATAGAACCCGAATGTATATCCCGATGAAAACCGTAGAACAGCTTTTTAGTTAAGCGTTCCCAAATGGCCGACTGATGAACAAAGAAAAGGAGCGGTTAAGCTCCTTTTCGTTTTAATCGCTACACTATAGTCACTTAGCTTTCAGGTATTGTTTCTGGCTGCTTATGAGCCGCAAACGCAGCAGCGGTGTAGTTATCATGTTTGATAACCCAGTAGCGCATAAGAGCGAAGTACAGTGCTGCACCAGAAATTGTGCCTACGAACCACGATAGGTCGATAAAGACTAAGGCAAGTACTGCGCCCACGACTGAAGCAATAACCGCTGCGGGGTTGATCTTGCGCCATTTCCCATACATTTCTGCTGAGTAAAGTGCATCGACATTATACTGCCCCTTATGGATGACATAGTAATCTACAAGCATGATCCCTAACACGGGTCCTAAGAAAGCAGATATTCCAGCAACAAATGTCAGAAAAAAGCCAGCTTGCATAATTAGCCACGGGCAAGTGAATATTGCTAAAATTCCAATGATGACACAAGCCTTAGCCCATGAGATTTTGAAAACATCCATTGCGATAATTGCAGGTGGAATGATATTAGCAACAAGGTTGGTTGTAACTTGTGCGAGTGCAATAAAGAACAAGATAAAGATGCTAACAATTGGCATTGGAATGTATTGGCTAATGACATCAACTGGGTTCCAAATACCAACAGCTGCTGCTCCCATAATTCCAATGAAAGGCATTAATATACTTGGTGGTAATACACCGATCACGTGTGCGTTAACATAGGTGGCTTCGCTGACACCTTTACGGGGAATAAAGCGGGTATAATCGGATACATTAAGGAAGAGTGCAGAGAAATTCCCAGTTAAGGCTGTTATTCCCAGCCAAAATGGTAATGCCCATGTTCCTTCAATATCACCGACTGCACGTACCTCTAACCCGAATTGGTCAAGGAATAGAAAGAGCAAATAGACTAAGCCGATCATAATGAATACAGCACCAATGATTTCGACCCATTTAATGGATTCCATTCCTTTGGCTGAGATCCAAATCTGAATCGCTTGGAAGGCAAAAAACCAAAGCCATACATTATCGAAACCAATGGTTTGAATAACGATACTATTAATGGCCTGAGCACCAAGCCATGTTTGTATTCCGTACCAGAATAGCGCAGGGAAGCCTCGTAAAAAACCGGGTAACCGAGAGCCCATGTGCCCAAAGGATGAGCGTAGCTGCACTATCATGGGGATACCATGCTTCCAACCAGCACGTCCATTAATGGCTAACATCATAGCGACTAAAATGTTAGCTATTACCAAGACGGTTATGGCTTGCCATAAATTCATTTCTCCAAATGGAGGAATTAAACTTGAACCGAGCATGAAAGCGCCGACCATGACGGCGTCTCCCCACCACATAGCAATGTATGCTTTAGGACCCAGAATTCTATCTTTGCCATCAGCGATTGGCTCTATACTTGTTTGTTGTGCTGACATTAGGTAACTCCTACCTTTATCAACGGTATACAACTTCCTACTTACCGTTCGTGCTTGTGTTTGCCTTTGCTACTTTAACTGCATGTAAAAAAGCGATGTTTGTGTTTTTTAATATTGACTGCTTAGATTTGGCGTTCGTTATTTTTGATTTGGGTAGCCATATGTGCAGGATTTACTTGTTTGCAGATTCATGCCAACTAATGCCTCTATTAGTTTGATACCAGCTGCGGTGCCATCGATAACGGGTACTCCTAGCGCCTCACTGAGCGGTTCGGCCATTCCAGACATGCCACCACAACCAAGGATGATGCACTCTGATTTATCTTTCTCTAGTATTTCCTTACTGCGTACAAGCATTGCCTCAAAGGCAGAAGCTTTATCTTCAAGGGCTAAGACCGGGAGGTTAACAGCGTGAATACCCTTACATCGCTTGTCTAAGCCGTAGCTAGAGGCGTTATCTTCGAGAATACTAACGGAACGTTGTAGAGTCGTTACCACGGAATATCGTGCACTAATTAGGCTAGCCATATGCAGCGAAGCCTCACCAATACCAACAACTGGTGCTGAGGTTATCTCTCTTGCCGCTTGTAACCCTGTATCATCAAAACAAGCGAGTACATAGCCATCGATATTTTCGTGTTTACTGGCGTTAATTAAATTTAAGATGTGGTACGCAGCTTGTATACCGTCACTAGAGCCTTCAATACTTGCCACACCTTCATTAGGATTGGTCACAATTAGTTCGGTATCCTGGCCAATGTATCTTTCACACGATTTACGAATGGTGTCAGTAAATGACGATGTCGTGTTGGGGTTGATAATCATTATCTTCACTTATCTATCCTTATGATTAGTTGCAATTAATTGTATTAAGCAAAAAGTAGGCCACTAAAATTTGCAAAATTGTTTAAGATGAACAAATAGACGTCGCTGTGTATGTGTAGAAGCAAGCGGGTAGCTGTTCCTAAATCATCTTGTTGAGGTTATTGTTCATCATCGATATATAAGATGTGTACAATTTCCATAATTCGCAAGGTGAATGTTACTTATTTGTTAATTTAGTGTTTGGTGTGTGACGTTGGTCGAGGTTTATCTGCTGCCACGTTGGGCTAACCTTGCGGTTGAATAGAAACTTATTGTGGGAATGACAATAAGCTGACAATGTAAAGTGTTTGAGTGATAAACTATTTCGTATGAAAAAATATGTCCTATTGTTCTCACTGCTGCTCACTGGAGCAGGTTCAGTTCAGGCTGCTAATTTGCCTGAACGACTAAATGGTGTTCGCTCAGAATTGTTAGCCGGTGAACCATTGGCGACTTATGATTTCAGGCAGCTGCAAAGTCAGTTTCCAACGTCTTTACTTGTACCATCTTCTTTATTGCCACAATCAGCCACGTACCCGTTGAAGTCGATCCAGCGACTGTATAAAAACGCCACAACCTGTAAAGGCCCATGGCCTGTTAGTCCTTTGTTGACTCAGCCATTAGTGTTCACGAGGGCGCTGTGTAATAACTCGGTATTACCTATCGGCTGGTTTGTTAGGGCAGGGTATATCCACCCTGGTGGTGGCAGCTATGCATTGCGCTATGTAGAGAAATACCCAAACATGCAAGACAGTCTTGAGGATTACCAGCATATTCAAGAACGTACACTCGCCCCCACAAATACCATTTTAGGGCGGTTACAACGTATGAGTTCTGATGAGATTCAAGTTTTTATTGCAGGGGCTGAAGCCTTTATCTCAAATGGTGAACTTTGGATAAGAAATGGTAATGAATACTACATTTATGGTCAGCCAAGTTGGTCTTTAGCGTTAAGTGAATTTGATGTGAATTTCACACGTTTAAACCAAACGAGCTTTTGTTTGCTTAAAAGTGGCAATATTTGTTGGGAAGAAGAAGATAAATCACACTTAACACTCTATCTTTTGATTGGACTCTTAGTTGTGAACGTCGGCTTGCTTATCGGTTGGGGCTTATACCGTTGGCGTAATAGACGACGGGCGATGCAAGAACGTATGCTCGTTCTTCAAATACTCACTCACGAATTAAGAACGCCAATAGCTAGCTTGGCCATGACAGTAGAAGGGTTCAGGCGCAACTTTGATGCTTTACCTGAAAGCCTATATGATGAATTTAGACGCTTAACCGAAGATTCAAGGCGTTTAAGACAACTTGCAGAGGCAAGTAAAGATTACTTACAAGCAAATCAACAGGAACTAAGTGTTCAACATGTTGACTCATTTAATGAGTGGGTCGAATACTTAGCGGAACCGTATGAGGTAACCTTAGAGTTAGCGGAAGATCGGCCTGTTGATGTAAATATATACTGGTTGGGCACCTGTATTGATAACTTGTTATCAAATGCCCATAAATATGGCGTAAAGCCAGTGACATTAATGTCATCGTTCAATAATGGAAAATTAATTGTAAGCGTTTCAGATAACGGACAGCTTGGTACGAAAGACTGGGCAAGATTAAGAAAGCCCTTCGTTAGTGAAAAAGGCTTGGGGCTCGGCCTTACAATTGTTGAATCGATGATCCGAAGAATGGGGGGACGAATGAAATTAATTGGTCCTCCAACAACTTTTATATTGGAGATACCGTGTGAATCAGACTCTGCTACTGGTTGAAGATGACCGCAACCTTGCTGATGGTTTACTCGAGAGCTTGAAAGAAGCTGGTTATACCTGCCTGTACGCTGACTGTGCGACAAATGTCGCCGACCTTTGGTCTGACGCTGATCTTGTTGTGTTAGACCGCCAGCTGCCTGAAGGCGACTCGTTAAATTATTTGAAAGATTGGCTAAAGATAAAGAATGTTCCCGTTATTTTGCTTACTGCAATGGTATCGGTATCAGATAAAGTGATTGGTCTTGATTCTGGTGCAAAAGATTACCTTACTAAGCCTTTTGCGGAAGAAGAACTTTTGGCGAGAATCCGTTTGCACCTTCGTACTGGTACGGCTGAAGTGCCAGCAGCGAACGTTGTGAAAGTGGGTGATATTACTATCGATTTAGATAGTCGTGATGTTTTGTTGTTAGGTGACAATGTCACGCTGACAAGAACGGAATTCGAATTGCTTGTTTTTCTAGCTAAACATGCAGGGCGTGTGTTTACGCGTGATGAACTTCTAGATCAGGTATGGGGCTATAATCACTACCCAACAACCCGTACTGTTGATACGCATATTCTACAGCTGCGTCAGAAATTACCTGGCATTGAAATAGAAACATTGCGTGGGGTTGGCTACCGGATGAAATCAGCGTAGTAATGTTTAAGCTAACAACAGCGTCAACGACCTTGCTCATCCTCCACTCGGTGCTCTATGCGCCGAGTGTTGCCGCGAATTGGTTTCTTCAAAAAGATGTTTTTACTAGCGCACACCAAAACTTATTAGAGGGTAAAACATCACAAAGCTTTGACTCAATGGTACAAGCTTGGCAGCAAAATCCAACGTCATTACAAGCGAATAACCTAAATGGTTTACTTGAATTAGCCATCACTGAAGACTGTGGCCACAGCCTTGTACAGTCTCCGCTACCAACATGGCTATCCAACTTGGTCATTCAGCGAGAGATGGTTCAAAGCCAAAATCAGATCTTACCAAAGCTAGTTATAAAAGGTGCATCTGAGTCTCGTGTAACATCGATAGATTTCGTGCGGTGGCCAGAAGAAACGATACTTTCTGCGACGCCAAAGCGATTCAGAGATGGTGCCTTTTCTATTGAAACGAAGCGGTTAGAAAGGGCGAGTAATGAAGGCCTCTATCAGTTAACCATAAGTGCGGACGGTGAAAAGTCATTTACCACTTGGGTATTATTAACCGCACCGAGTACTAAGCAAAGAATAGGTTGGATTGATAGCCGTAACTGGCGGATAGAGCGTAGTGGATTACCTAATCGTGCTTGTCCATCACCTGTGTTGTCAATGAGTGTCTATGATTTGAACGATACTTCTTGGACACCATTATGGACCGAGGATGTTGACGGTAAATTACCGACGACAATCCCAAAGGTCGACTTACCTGATGGTCGATATTGGTTAAGTGTTGGTTTAGTTGAAAGTCGTTGGCAGGGAGAGATATCCATTCTAGATATTCAAACCATTACGCGTCCTGTTGACTACCCAGACTATTAAAGGCTTTTAACTTCTATAGAAAAAGGCCTTAAATGGTTTAATTTTAAAGATGTGTTTTATTTGCAACTTATAAGGTGTATTATTTATGCATGTTTAAGGGGTGGATATTAACCATGATGCAAATACTTGATAATGAAAAGGAACAAAAGATCGTTCCTATTTTCCGACTCGCTTTTAGACCGTTCTTTCTTGGCGCAAGCATTTTTTCTGTCATTGCGATGGGGCTTTGGGCTCTTTTTTGGGCTGGAAACGTTGAAGCTGCCAGCTATATGTACAGTAATCCGATTTGGTGGCATAGCCATGAAATGCTCTTTGGTTTCTCTGGCGCAGTGATTATTGGCTTTTTGTTAACAGCAGTACAAAACTGGACGGGTAATCCTGGGGTTAGGGGTTGGCAGTTAGCTTTCGTATTCATTCTGTGGGTAGTTGCAAGGCTAGGGTTACTGCTAGGATCACCAAGTGGATTGTGGATGGCCGTCGACTTGCTCTGGATGCCTATATCCGCCTATTACTTAGCTAAGCCGATCATTATTCGTCGGCAATGGAACAACCTATTTTTTGCACCTATGATTGCATTGATGACAGCGCTAAATGCGGCTTTTCACTTCATTGCGCTTGGATGGTTAGATGGTGATATCCGGGCGGTATCATTCGCAACCGTTATGGTGATCTCCGTTATAGTACTTGTTGTTGGAGGAAGGGTAATACCATTCTTCACCTGGCGTGGAACGGATACAGAACAAATAACTCGTATAACGTGGATAGAGCATGCTTCTATGATACCTAGTTGGCTATTATTAGCCGCTGTATTGTTGCCTATCCCTCAAAGTATCAACCAATGGTTATTACCACTGCTATTAACCGTAACGGCTGTACTGCACTTAATACGCTTTGTCCGCTGGCGTACCTTATCGACATTGCGTGTACCGCTATTGTGGTCACTGCATTTTGCTTATGCAGCAATGATTGCAGGATTAATTCTCCTCGCTATTCATTTTACCACCAATACTATAAGTTACAGTGTCGCGTTACATATGCTCACTGTCGGTGGTATTGGTTGCATGATTTTATCCATGGCTTCAAGGGTATCACTTGGTCATACTGGTCGGGCATTAAAAATTAAAGGTATTATCGTTGTTGCGTTTGTAGCTTTAATTGCTTCAACGTTGGTGAGAACGGTTGTGATTATGGCGTTACCGGCGCTAACCATAAATGCGTATGTAGTATCTGCGAGCTTATGGGCGATTGCTTTTAGTATCTTTAGTGTTGTGTATTTTCCTATTTTAACTCAGCCAAGAGAAGATGGTCGCCCGGGGTAGGCGAATATCTTGATGGATATAATCAGTGACAATAGCCAGTGAAATCCTTAGAATACCGACTCTTTTTTAAGTGGATGACATATGTTTAATAATACGCCGACATTGACGCATGCTCAGCAACAAGAAGCTGCTGACAAAATTCATGAGTTAATGGCTCAGGGTATTAGCAGTGGAGAAGCAATTATGATTGTTGCTGATGCAATCCGCGAAGCTGAAGCCAAAAAGAATCAAGCAGAAACTGAATCAGATTCAGAATAAAGCTGCCAATTTCATTACGATTAATAAAAAACAGGTATCACTCGATGCCTGTTTTTGCATCAATTCGTGCAACAAATCTCATTTATATACCCTGCTCTTAGTAAATTCCATCCAGCTGAAATAAAATCTTAGCTATAGCGCTTAGTTAGATTAGTTGATTATGGCTAGTATTAAGCACTCAGCARTCATATGTCAGCTTTGACAGGTTTATGACACTGACATGTTCATCATACTATGGGGGCAAGGATGAATAACCGTTATCTGAAAGCTTGTACATTAGCGCGTGCTAAGCATAAAGGACAAATGTACGGCGATGTACCTTATTTTATCCACCTTGAAGCGGTAGCTCATTTAGCAAGTCCGTTTGGTACTGATGCCATGATCGTTGCTCAGTTGCATGATGTTGTTGAAGACACCGCAACGAGCATTGAAGAACTCTTTGTCGACTTTGGGTTCATTGTTGCTGATGCTGTGAAATATATATCGGATAGTAAAATTGAAAGCCGGGTCTTACGTAAGCAAGAAATTAACCAGCGTTTATCGAATTTAGAGACATCTGAAGAAGCTGCACGTATAGCCTTAATTATAAAAGCGTGTGATCGTTTAGCCAATGTACGTGCAAGTCTAAAAAGCGCTGGAAACTATTTTGTTACTTACCAGCAAGAGCATGATGCTTTTAGAAAGGCTGTATACCGTAAAGGGTTGTGCGAAGCTATTTGGTGGGAGCTTGATAATCTACTTCGTTACTCTGAAGCGTCTTAGTTAGACGAAGGGGCAGCGAAGCCCCTTTTATTGAATCACTCTAAACCATGAAAATTGGCTTATTCGTCATCGTAAATTGTTGGGATAGGCTGACGCTTATGTTGTGTTTTCTTATAAATACTGACAAGACGCTCTGATACGACATGATCAACAGGACGACCTTCTAGGAAGTCATCGATTTGGTCATAGCTTACTTGCAAGGCATCTTCATCTGCCTTTTGCGGCGCTAATTCTTCAAGATCAGCTGTAGGTACTTTTTTAACGAGTAGATCTGGTGCGCCGAGCTTATCTGCAAGTTGACGGACTTGGCGTTTGTTTAAGCCAAATAAAGGCGCTAAATCACAGGCACCATCACCAAACTTGGTGTAAAAGCCCGTAATGTTCTCAGCTGAATGATCGGTACCTAAGACGAGTCCACCAACAAGGCCAGCAATTTCATATTGAGCAATCATTCGTGTACGGGCTTTTACATTACCTTTTACGAAATCTACTGTTGCATGAGACTCAGGTGTTAAGCCTGTTCCTTCTAAAGCGAGAAGTGTACCTGCGTGTGTACCATCAACACCATCTTTAATGTTTACACTGACAGAGTGGCTTGGTTTAATGAAAGACAGTGCCAACTGAGCTTCATCTTCATCTTGTTGTTCGCCATAAGGTAAACGGACAGCAATGAATTGATAATTGTTTACTTGCTCTTCAGTGTTCAAACCTTCCACTGCAAGTTGCGCTAAACGGCCACAAGTTGTTGAATCCACGCCACCGCTAATACCTAGTACGAGAGACTTGCATCCAGATTGCTTAAGTTTTTTTTGGATGAAAGCAATGCGTCGTTCAATTTCAAAGTCGACATTAATAAGAGGTAAAACGCGCATTTCGTCGCGAATTAACTGTTCCATAGTGAATGAATCCTCAGGGCATTGCCCAGTTTCTAACCAAATAGCTTAACTTAATGTAAAAATATTAATTAATGCATTAAACCTTTTGTAAAATCATGCGATAACTCTAAGGCAGGATCAATCCTCTAACGATAATTAAATTAAATTTAGAGCAAAATGGTATAAAAAAAGGGCATTCTTGTTATGACAACATCAATCGCAGTGTTTGGTAGTGCATTTAATCCACCTAGCCTTGGTCATAAATCGGTGGTTGAGCGTCTGAAACATTTTGACCAAGTGTTATTACTGCCAAGCTTTAGCCATGCTTGGGGGAAGCAGATGCTTGATTATAATGATCGTTGTGCATTAGTCTCTGCTTTTGCTGCCGATATAAATCAAGGTAACGTTAGCCTGTCTCGGTTAGAAGAAGAAATTGCGACGGGGGACGAAGCGATTACGACTTTTGCTGTGTTAGAAGCGTTAGAGAAACAGTATCCACAAGCAAACATTACATTTGTTATTGGACCGGATAATTTTCTTAGTTTTGGCAAGTTCTTTAAGGCTGAAGAGATTTTGTCGCGATGGCAGGTACTGGCTTGCCCTGAAACGGTGAAAGTTCGCAGTACAGATATTAGAAATAACATTAAAAATCTCTGCGCGATATCACATTTAACGACTGAGAAAGTGGCTACCATGTTACAAAAAGAGCAATGGTACAGTTCAGATAAATAGAAGCTTAGAAGATGAAGATATTAGATTTTCATTGGTTATAGGTAATCGTATAAGTTAAGTACTTATAGGGGTTAAGGAAGAATGTTGTACTCCTATTTGATGGTAGGACTGTCATTAACGGCAGTACCACTATGTGACGATCACACTCAAATACCGCAAGTGATATCGGTAGTGAGCGTTGAGCAAACTGTAGCATCATGTGTGCCTTACAATAGTGGTTTTAGCGAGAGTAATCACGTCAATAAAGATATTGATGCTTCATTTAGGCACACAGTAGAAGTAGAAGAATCGTTCTGGGACAATTGGACAGGAAACCATGCTTCCCCTGTGATGTCGACGAATTCATCAAATAGCTTTTATGGTATTGGTGTTTGGATTCCTGAAAGATATGAAGATGAAGAGATACTGACATTCGACGATGCTAAAGAATGGATTAAAAAGCATGGTTTACATATGAGTTTTGGCATTGGTGGTGAGGATAGAAACTCACCAAGGTTTCGATTTGACTATCGCTGGCACGATGACCGTGACTTAGATGATGTTTTTATACAGGTTGAAATTCCATTTCAGTAATGAATGAATATTAAAAAAGCGACCTTAGGTCGCTTTTTAATGGCGCTAGCATTGGCATTAGAGCTCTTGCCCCAAAATTGGCCTAGCCATCGCAGCTAACAGCTCTGCATCTACATTCAGTGTTTCAGCAATCTGATCTGTTTTTCGTCCAGAGCGCGAAAGTTTTAATGCCTCACGCATTAAAATGCATGTTTGTAACTCATTCATGGAGTAGCCAGTATACTGGCTTAACACGTCAGAAGCCGCTCGGTCTATTACTTTGTCGCCTTTGAGCGCTTTAGATAATACCGGTTGATATTTTGCTGCTAGTTCAGGGCTGGTGGATTTAGTATGGACCTTTAATGCCGTAACTTGATCTGTTAAAACGCGCAATAAGTTTCCAGCCGTTCCAGCTAACGCCACGTGCCCATCGCGTTTATAATGCTTGGCTAACTCGTCTAGAACTACACTAACCAGTGGGCTTTTTCGAAAGAAACCAGCCTCTTTGCATATAGGGGACGTTAAACGTGCAGAGAATTCAACCTTGTTATAGATTGTTCCTGGTAAAATAGTAATGGCGTGAAGGCAATCAATTGGAATCAAAAAACCATGCCCAGCTTTAACGGTAAATTCGTCTTTTCCTAGACGAATAAATGCACAACCTTTTGTAACGATAAACATAAAGGTATTGATGCTTTTACGTCGTGAGCCGACATTTAAGAATTCTTGATGATTATGTGAAAAATCGATAGCTTGTTTCATAACGAGTCTCTAGCAAAAAAGCCTGCACATAGTGTGCTGTTTTGGCTCAATCGTCAATAATAGGGCAATTTTAATCACATAAATGATGAATAATTAGATAAAATTGCTATTCGAACAACAGACAAAACCTGAAAGTGACTGTAAAGTGGTTGAAATCAAACCTATAATCACTGGTAAGACCTCCAACCACCAATATCTTGGGGCTAGGTCATTGGGTAAAACAACAAACCTGCGTAAACTGTCGCAGTTTTAAATTAATGTGAATCATGATAGTGCATACAGATAACGACATTTATAAAGAAATACGCCCATATAATGATGACGAAGTTAGTGCGGCGATTGAGCGGTTGATTAATGATCAAGAATTTATTAATGCCATTTTAAACTACCGCTTCCCCCAGTTATCTGGTGTGTTTGGCTGGTTTTTAACGCCAATCATCAAACGTTTCCTGCTTAAGAAGTGGTCTAACGTTAAAACCGTTGATGATATTCAAAAGCAAGTCGCTAAATACATGAGGGGAACAATTGACCACTCTTGTGACGGTGTAACGTATACAGGTCTGGATAAGCTTGATCCAAAGAAATCTTACCTTTTCGTATCTAACCATCGCGATATCGCAATGGATCCAGCGATGGTGAACTGGTGCTTATTTAATAATGGCTTTGAAACTGTACGAATTGCTATCGGTGACAACTTATTAAAAAAGCCTTGTGCAACAGAACTCATGCGTTTAAATAAGAGCTTTATCGTTAAGCGTTCTGCTAAAGGGCCACGTGAGATGATGAAGACCTTAGGCCTGCTATCTGGATATATTTCTCACTCCCTTGAAACGGGTAATTCAATTTGGATCGCTCAAAAAGAAGGGCGAGCAAAAGACGGTAACGACAAAACAGATCCTGCCATTTTAAAAATGTTCTTTATGGAAGGACGTAAAAGAAAACTATCTTTTGCTGAATTCATGGGGCAGCTGAACATCGTGCCTGTTGCTATCTCTTACGAAAATGACCCATGTGATATAGCAAAAGCAAAAGAGCTATATCAGAAAGCCACAGAGGGTAGTTATGAAAAAGGTGAGTTTGAAGATATCGACAGTATTATTCAAGGTATCGTAGGGCAGAAACGACGTATTAATGTGAGTTTTGGCGATGTGATTAAAAATGGCTTTGAAACGCCAGATGAACTTGCCCAAGTTATCGATACGCAAATCTATGCGAACTATCACCTCTATCCAGCGAACTACATTGCTGCTGGTCAAGAGCACGAGTCTGCGACAGAATCAGAAAAACAGCGCTTCTCGGAAAAGTATCAAGACCTACCAGAAGGTGTTATCAGCATTCTGAAACAGATGTACGCTGCACCTGTACATAAAAAGTCGTAACATTTTCGTTTGTTTCGTGAATGAAGAATAACAGCAAGTATTGTGACTGTTGTTCTTCATTTCTGCTTTCGTGTGTTTATCAAAAATTCTGATTACCGTTAGGGTTAAGCGTTCTTACGATTCCTTTTGGGGAAATTATTTCAACCCGCTTATTTTGTTCGTTCGGGGTATCGGAATGTGGCTCAGAGCTTCCTGCTGCAATAATTTGTATTCTTTCTTCCTCAACACCAAACACCGATGAAATATAGATAGCAGCAGTGAAAGCTCGTTCATAAGAGAGAGCGATATTCTCTTCTTCAGAAGAAAAGTCATCACCATGGCCGACTATGAGTACATAGCTATCTGGATGCTGACGTAATCTCACGGCAATGGGATCGATCAGTAAATATTCATTAGGCGTCAGTTCATATTGCTTCGTTGGGAACAATACGGTGGCTCGCATCTCAGGTAATTCAGTCAGTAAAACTTGCGCATCTGGTACGTTAGATCTTGTCTGCTGCTTCGGCGGGGATGTGCCAACATAATCATCAGTTACGCTGTCACTACCGCAGGCGGAGATAATAAGTGCAACAGCACTTAAGAGAATGGCTTTTCTTATAGATATAACACTTGTTTTGCACATGATCTAAACCAGCTAAACCTAATCAATCTACGTCTACTTAAGGTTTAGCTGATCTGTATTGAATCACAACTGCATTACTGAGATAGGGACGCGTTATTTTGAAATGGCTGGGTTTGGTGTACGGTATGGTGGGACGGACATACGCTCAGCCATATAATCAATAAAACTACGTACTTTCGGAGCCAGGTATTTTCTTCGAGGGTAAACAGCATAAATGGGCAGTTCTACATCAGCCTTCCATTCCGGCAGTAATTGAACTAGTTCACCAGAATTGAACTCATCATTGATCAAGTAAGTTGCCAAATAGGCAATGCCTAATCCAGATTTCGCAGCATCCAGTACGGCTGGTGCATTATCAATTCGATAATTTCCACGAGCACGAATAGACTGGTGCACACCATCGCGGGTAAATTCCCAGTTAACGTATTTACGCTCTCGGCTTTGATAAGTTATACAGTTATGTTGGCGTAAGTCACCCGGTAACTTTGGAGTGCCGTGCTCCTCTAGGTACGCCGGTGAAGCAACAACAGCAAAATGGCAATCGGCTAAGCGTCGAGCAACCATTCCTTCTGGGGGGTGCTCATGAATAGCAACCCAGCAGTCAAAACCTTCTTCAAGTAGGTTAGGGCGGTGGTCGAATAGACTGACTTCTAGCTCAAGTTCTGGGTGCAGCTTCTGGAATTCAGCAAGCGCAGATGTAATATGTACATTACCAAATGATTGCGCAATACCTATCCGTAAAACACCTTTTACCTCATTTCTATAACCAGCAACAAGTGCTTCTGCTTCATTAACCGTATCAAGTAGTTGCTGACCATATTCAGAATACTGCAAACCAATATCAGTTAATGCCACTGTACGAGTACTTCGTTGTACCAGTTGACAGCCAACTCTTTCTTCTAAGAAACGAATTTGCTTACTGACTTGAGATTTCGAAATACCAAGACGTTCAGCCGCTCGTGTAAAGTTCTGTTCATGACCAACAGTTGCAAGGATGACCATTTGTTGCAGATTTTCAAGCATAGACTAGACCAACTTCAAGTTAACGTTTTGATTATACCATTGAATTTGGAGCGTTAAAAACGTCGATGTTAAGGAGCAGCGACCCATACCTGAACATAGCACAAAGACATTCAGTGTATTATTCTGCGTTAGATTTATATGCAATAGCGGTTGATGGTGTGATTTATTGTGTAATATTAATGGGTTATAGTCATTGTTTACTGCTGTGCACTATATTCGTTTTGAGTAATGGCAGATTAGCACTTATGGCTGTTCTTTAGCATAAAGCACTGACCCTGAACAAAAATAGTGAATTGTTTTGATTAATAGTTTCCATCTAAATGAACGATTTCATTAATTAAGCTGAAGTATTTATGATTGGCCTCAAATTAGGAGGCGTTATGTTTAAAGTAATGTGGCAGTTTTTTCTGCTTGGTTTGTATAGTTTTGGTGGCCCTGCGGCGCATATTGGCTATTTTCAACGTGAATTTGTTCAGAATAAAAAATGGTTAAGTGATCAAGACTTCACTCATGCTGTTGCGTTATGCCAGTTTTTACCTGGGCCAGCAAGTAGCCAGTTAGGTATGTTCATTGGTTATAAAAAAGCGGGTTATATAGGGGCAGTGTGTGCTTTTATCGGCTTTACTTTCCCATCTTTTTTATTGCTAACTTTTCTCGCAATAGGCAACCAGCAATATAATGATGTCGCAATCATTGATACTGTTATCCAAGCAGCAAAATTGTTGGCTGTTGTTGTCGTTGCAGATGCCCTATGGGGTATGGCAAAGAAAAATTTAACTAATGGCTTAACGATAGCTACGGCTGTATTGAGTGGCATTGCTGTTTTTCTTAGCTCAGGTCTATTAGGGCAAATAGCACCGATTATTGTTGCAGCAGTTGTTGGTTTTATTATTTCTAATCGCCAATCAGCAAGTAAAAGTACGAGTGACGTATCTCAAGCGATAAAGCCTAATTGGATCATATTGATAAGTTTTGCTGTATTACTGATCGGAATGCCTCTCTTGGCATCATCGTCTGAGTTCTTCAACTTATTCAATGTATTTTATCAAGCTGGTAGTTTTGTGTTTGGTGGGGGGCATGTAGTATTACCATTACTTGAACCAATGCTTGAAGGAATGGTAGAGCCTGATACCTTTATTAGTGCCTATGCTTCTGCACAGTTAGTACCTGGCCCTATGTTTACCATGGCGAGTTACCTTGGTGCTTCAGCTATTACCGATAGCCCTGTTCTTGGTAGTTTTGTTGCTACGATTGCTGTTTTTCTGCCAGGTAGCTTACTGTTATTTGCTTTTTTACCAGCATGGAATGCATTGTTTAGCAATCAGAAGTTAAAAGCATCAATTCTGCTGGTTAATGCATCCGTTGTCGGTTTGCTGGCGAGTGCATTTATTAACCCTGTATTACTGACATCAATACATTCTGTTTTCGATGTTATTGCTGTCGCCATTGGCTTTTACTTGCTGAAGTATAAGCAATGTCCAGTATGGTTACTTATTATCGGTTTTGCTGTGTATCAGTTTGCGATTTAAAAATATGGCCGAAAGGCCATATTTTTAAATCTATAGCGCACTATAACTTTATGGTAGGTACGCAAACAACAGTGTTAAGGTTAAGTTAAGTAGTGATTGGTATAGTAAAAAAAAGTCACTAAATATAGCTGCCTATGAACACAAAAAGAAAAGTTAGACCAAATTTAACTAACTATGAAGTTGTCGAGATTTTCCAACAGGAATTACGAGAATCTGAATCACGCCTGTTTAAAAAGTTTTTGTCCGCACTGGTCGTTGGTGTCATCACTATCATGATTTTAATTTTTACAATTGTTGCTTCAGAAGGCAAAGCGGTTAGAGATTATGCAGCAGAAGCAATGCGAAAGTCATTTGAAACTGAACGTGCGATTCACATTATAGATGAAGCAGCCGGCACCAACTTTCTTGACCAAACCAAAGATAACACTAACCGATAATTACATTTGTATAACGAGTGAATGATTTTTAATAAGGAGCTCTGGTTTTGCTGTTTTGAGTAAAGATTGTTTATAGTCTTCTTCATTCAAACGATATACCGGCCGCGTCAGAATAAATTGACCAACCATTTCGACAATTGGAGAGAGGAGTTGTTTACTAGGCAAGTTGAGTGAATTAGGCTCAACTTGTATATCTTCAACTTCCAGTTTGTTTAGGAAAATAGCGCCTTCTTCTTTGTCATAGTAAGGTATCGCGCTAAAATTCACATCAATAGTGAGTTCTTGTGGTGCCTGTCCATAAAACGATACTTTCGCTAGCGACTTAGCCTTAAGGTTGACGCGATCACTGGCAACGCGTCCAATGCCTACTTTTATGTCGTTAAATTTAACATTAGCATGTGCAACGCCTTTAATTCCCACCGTTCTTTCAAACGATGCTTTTTCATCAAGGTACTCTTGAACCTCTGACTCAGTGACGCTGTAACTTGCACAAGATGATAAAACTAAAACGAAGCAAGCCGTAATAACAGCTGATAATGTATGTTGCATTGGCCATCTCGCTTATAAAGTATCAATGAATTATCACTGAAGTTTTATTCGTCTGCTTGCTCATATACGAGAAATGCAGCGAATTACTTTATTCAATTGAGTACCAAATGCGATTAAGATGCTTATCACATGCAATATTTGAACTCTTCTTTGTATAGTTTATTCAATTTGTCGTGATACTTTTGASTTTGTTTACTTGTATAACCGCCTCGCATTTTTGTCTGTATCTTTTCTATCTTAGCTTTTGTCTTTATGCATTTTTTCGACTTTTTTGTTGATGCTGAACTTTCGCTCATTATCGATATACTGACTATGAATGTGAGTAATATTGTTTTCATCTAAACCACCTGTTTGGAATATTCACCACAAAGAATAATGGAATATTTAGTGATTGAGGTATTTAGACAAAATATTTTAGAGGCAATTAACAGGGAAGGGTAACAATGGAGATTGTTTATTATTTAATAATGTGAGATGAAAAAAGAGCACCAAATGGTGCTCTTTATGTTCTTTAAGGAGAAAGAAATAAGTTACGCGGTTTCAGCAAACAACAGCTCAATGTTGTAGTTATCCCGTGCCAATGAATTCTTCAATTTCTTCAGTGAACTCACTTGTAGCTGACGAATTCTTTCTCGTGTTAAGCCAACCTCGTCTGCAACTTGTTGTAGCGTTTGTGCTTCATAACCCAGCAAACCGAATCGACGACAAAGGATTTCTCGATCTCGCGGGTTAAGACCCTCAAGCATTGAAGTTGTTAATCGATTAATATCGTCCTTATTTACTTCATTATCTGGCTGGACGCTTTCATTGTCAGCAATAAAGGCTGAAATGCTTTGAGAGTTTGAGTCATCTGATATTTGTTGATCAATTGAAACAACAGGCGCATCGTAAGCAAGAACGTGTGAAATATCATCAACACTGCGCTCTAACTTAGCGGCAACTTCTTCATGTGTTGGCTCTTGGTTTGACTGTTTCATTAATTGCTTATGAGTACGGAGAATTGTATTAATTTCTTTTGATACATGTACCGGTAAGCGAATTGTACGAGCTTGATTATGAATTGCACGTTCGATAGTTTGCTTAATCCACCAAGTTGCATAGGTTGAAAATCTAAACCCACGTTCTGGGTCAAATTTTTCAACTGCGGTAATTAGGCCAATATTACCTTCATCAATAAGGTCGCTTAGTAGCATCCCGCTACTACGATATTTCTTAGCAATGCTAACAACCAAGCGTAAATTACTCTCAATCATGGTTGCCTTAGCCATGGGATCGCCACGTAAGGTTTTCCTACTATATAAAATTTCCTCTGTTTTACTTAGTAGCGGCTTGTGTGCAATCTCTTGTAGATACAGATGGATTACATCAGCATCGAAACTATTCACTTCTTGTGATTTGATATCCATATCGTTCCCCTCGCAGCAAATAAAATGTTACCCAAATGTTTCAAAATATTACATCTGTACATTAACATGCCTTCTTTATTTATTCCAAGAGGGGATTAAGTTATTAAGAAAAAGACGACAAAATGCTGTTATATACAAGCACTTAAGTGTTACGGGTTGTTTTTTTTGTGCTTTCCTTGCTTTTATGCCAGTTAGATTGTTAATTCAGGGTAATAATCTATTATTATTATAATTATCAATATATCATGTATGCATATCTGGGCATCAGGATTTACTA
>NZ_JAKJSJ010000085.1:0-23463 GCF_050336715.1 Photobacterium makurazakiensis | reverse complement strand
CTTTCTAAGTCAGGTTAAAATGAGATGTTGTGCTCACTTTTCAACCAAACAGTTTAAAAGCTGATAATTCAATATTTACAAAATGTTTCTAGATTTTTGTGCTTAACAAACAGTCAATTATAGCTATCAAATTCAAGTAAAATCACAATTTAGCATTTAGGGAATACGATTAGGATTAATTAGGATATAAAAAGACAATTCATTTTAATTCTATGTAATAGAAGATTTTTTAATCAAATATATAAAATAAAACCTGATTTTTTTGTCTTGCCCTGTTGTAACCCTACCTTTCCCAAATAATAGAAGACTTCAATTTTTATGATAAAGTCACCCCACTATCGTCATAGACCACACAATTAATAGTTTTACACGGACAATGAAAAAAATACTTCACCTTATTTTATTGGCAATGATTGCCCTTCCGATTCACGTATCTGCAAGTGTTGTAAGCACCCAATCTTATACAAAGGAATCAAACCCAGACATCATCATTAAGCATGTTTATAAAGAGGCTAAACTAGAAGGAATTATTGATTATCAAGTATTTAAAGATGGCTATAATGCCTACTTTGAAACTGAAGGCCGTCAAAAACAGCTTCTAACCATTATTGATTACGGAAGACCATCAACAAAAGAACGTTTTTTTGTAATCGACCTTAAACGTAACAAGCTGGTTTATAAGACATTTGTATCGCATGGCGTTAACAGTGGCGGAAAACAGGCGACGAGTTTTTCAAACACTGTTGACTCACGTCAAACCTCCCTTGGTACTTTCCTAACAGATACAACCTACTATGGTGGTAATGGTTACTCTTTACGCTTAGATGGTTTAACTCGTGGTGTGAACGACAATGCCCGCCGTCGTTATATTGTTATTCATGGTGCTGACTACGCAACGCAATCATTTATTCAACGTAATGGTTATTTAGGCCGAAGTTGGGGCTGCCCAGCTTTACCAACAGAACTATCTAGAGAAATTATTGATATGATTAAAGGTGGAAGTGTTATTTACGCAACAGCTTAAACTTAAATTAATAATTGTCATTATAAAACAGTGATATAAATATTATCACTGTTTTTCTTTTTCCATTCAAAGTGAAAACTATTTTCGTTCACAATAAATAACCATGAAAATAGAGACACCTCCAAGTGCTACGGCCTTTTCTATCTCAAGTCATGTTCAACTAACTTAGAGTTGTTATTAATCAAGATACACAACTAATAAGTCGGCCTCCACGGCATTTGCCAGCTTGGGTATAGACGAGAATAAACGACTCATAAATTTATGATGGTGGCCGCAAACAACTAAATCGACATCCATTTTTTTAACTATTGCAGAGAGTTTTATATGGAGATCGCCGATAACGACTAAGGTTTCTGCAACCGGATAATCACTCTGATCAGCCAGTGTTTGTAACTCTTTTTGTAATGTCTGCTCTTCTTTTCGAGCCAAAACGACCCTATCAACATCTACAAAAACAAATGAGAGTTTGCAGCTAGTACCTTTAGCTAATGAGATCGCTTTATCAATAACTGTCTGGCTGGATTCAGATAAATCAACTGCCACTAATATGTGCTTATAGCTCATTACTTCTCGTCCAATTCGTTACCATACGCTTATTTAACTCTAGCATCAGAGGGACTCTATCTAATCCAGAAACCAAGAAAAACCATAAAGTAAGCAACTTGATGCCCAATCAAATAGTCGCCATCCCCCTTACGTTTTACTGAATACATGGCGATAGCGGAGACGCCAACATGTACTTCGTTCGAATTGGATGAGAGTGTTTGCAACATTATTAATATGAACGACTGGGAATAAAAGGAAGCAGAGAGGATAAGCCTTCAGAGAGGGGGGGGGGTTACGTTAAATGTCCTTAGATAGCAGAGCCGCAAAGCACAAAAAGCCCCTGCAATAGCAAGGGCTTAGTTTTAAAGCGACGCTAAATTAAGCGATTGCTTGTGCTGGTGCAATGAATGGGATTTCCAATGCTTCAGACACTTCTTCACAAGTCACTTGACCGCGGTAAACATTAAGGCCATTTAGAAGGTGCTTATCTTCTTGAAGAGCAGCTTTATAGCCTTTATTTGCCAATTTAAGAATGTAAGGCAAAGTCACGTTATTCAGTGCAAAAGTAGAAGTACGAGCAACCGCACCAGGCATGTTTGCTACACAGTAATGCACAACATCATCAACAATGTAAGTTGGATCGCTATGCGTTGTTGCATGCGATGTTTCAACACAACCACCCTGATCAATCGCTACATCAACAATCGCAGCACCAGGCTTCATCTTCTTGATCATTTCAGCAGTAACCAGCTTAGGCGCCGCAGCACCGGCCACTAATACGCCACCAATCACAAGGTCAGCTTCAAGCACATGCTTCTCGATTGCATCTTTCGTTGAGAATACGCACTGTACATCGCCACCAAACTGGGCATCAAGGTTACGTAGAACATCAATGTTGCGGTCAAGAACAACAACATTTGCACGCATACCAACAGCCATTTGCGCAGCGTTAGCACCAACAACACCACCGCCAATAATAACCACTTTCGCAGGCTCAACGCCAGGGACGCCAGCAAGCAGCATACCACGGCCACCTCTTGATTTTTCAAGAGCAAAAGCACCAGCTTGAATCGACATGCGACCAGCTACTTCAGACATTGGGGCTAGAAGAGGTAGACGACCATGGTCATCAGTTACCGTTTCATATGCAATACAAACAGCTTTACTGTTGATTAAATCATGAGTTTGCTCTGGATCCGGCGCAAGGTGCAGATAAGTGAATAGAATCTGGCCTTCACGTAGCATTGCACGCTCAACCGATTGTGGCTCTTTCACTTTTACAATCATTTCAGATTCGGCAAATACAGCTTCTGCTGTAGGCAGGATCTGAGCACCTGCATCGATGTAATCTTGATCACTAAAGCCAATACCAACACCTGCATTCGTTTCTACATACACACTATGACCATGTGCAACTGCTTCGTTAACGGATGCTGGAACCATACCTACACGGTATTCATGAACTTTAATTTCCTTAGGTACACCAATAATCATCTTTGTATCCTTGCTGCCTTGTTTAGAAGTTATATACACAATAATGAAAAAAGATTGGAATGTGTGACCGTTTTTTAACTTATATACAACAAAACAAACTGATATTTTATTCTAAAGCAGCACAATAACCCGTTTTTGACGTGCGTCACACACTAAAACCCTAACTTATACCCACAAAGTAGAGCTGAATATTACAATCAACCCGATCTACCAGTGATAAACACCAATATGAAGCGCGTAAAGCAGTTTATTACGCTAATAAAGCGGATGTTAAATGTGACTAAAAATAGGAAAAAGGACGTAATCTGAAGGAAATACAGTGAGGAAGATCGAAGTTTTCAGCATAAAACACTACATAAAGAGAGAACCAGCTCACATTCCCCCTTTCATGCTTTAGCGACTAGCGCAGAGATAAACAACCAGAAAAAGAACAACTCACAACCAACTGGCAACAAAAAAGCCACATAAGTGGCTTTAAAGGAAAAGTTTGATTGCTGTGTCACTATCAATATGATTAGTCTTCAAAATCCCACGGCATATCGGGTAATGCATTCAAATTCTCGGTGTAGCGCTTTAAATCGAAAGAAGCGTCATTTTTAGCAACATCAAACACTTCAACAGAAAGCGCACAAGCCATCATTTCAATCGCTTCTTCACGTGGTGTGCCTGTCATCATCAAGCGCATTAAGGTTTCTTTAACCTTAATCGGGTTACCTTCTTCAATCTGATTTTTAATCGTCTCGACTAGCATCTCGCCAGTCATAATTTCTTCGTTATCCATTTTCTGCCTACTTCGTTGAAAAGAATATTTTTCTAATGTTAACTATAACCGTTAACCAAAGGCTAATCTGCCTTAAGCAATAAGCCAATGACTTTGCTCAGTTTGAGCATCAAGTAATGTTTGATAGCGATAAGGTGTTAGTTGGTCACAAATCGGATGAGTATCATTCACGATAACCAACCTTAAACCAGCAGATGTCGCTGAGTGCGCCCCTGTTAAGCTGTCTTCTATTGCTACAACTTGATGCGACTGAAAGCCTAATGTTTTGCAGGCTAATTGGTAAATATCTGGCGCAGGTTTGTTCGCGAGTACGTCTTCACCACAAAAAATATGATCGAAATAATCCAGCCAGCCATGAAGCCCAAGAATACCTTCCACATAATTCCTTGGTGCACCTGTAACAATCACAAGTGGTAGCTTTCCATGTAATCGCTTAAGGGTTTCTTCAGCACCGAGTTTAGCTGGAATGCCTTTTTCAATAATCGCTTGGTGAGTGAAACGCTCCATTTCAGTCACAATTACTTCAGGGCTAGCGGATAATGAAAAGTGATCGTGTAATGCTTTTGCCACTTTCACCCATGGCACACCCGCATAATCACGAAGAAAAGTGGTCGCCGGAAAATCGGCTCCTAATGACTGCAGGTAATAAGACCAGTTTTCGGCATGGAAAACCTCCGAATCAACTAGCGTACCATCAAAATCAAAACAAACTGCCTGCATTGGACTCTCCATCGTTCTTGACGGTCAGTATCATATACTAGGCAGTCGCCATTCTGAATTTATATCGAGTTACTATCAATGACTAATTAGCAGCTTCCACCTTAGGGTGCGCCGGAAGCCAGAGTGAAATTATGGTCGTGATCGCAAGGAAGGTAAATGATATCCACAAGCAAGCTGCTAGGCCGGCGATTTGATACACCCAACCCGATAATATTGTGCCAATTAAACGACCCATTGCATTTGACATGTAATAAAAACCGACATCGAGAGATACTCCATCATCTTTGGCGTAGCTCACAATGAGGTACGAGTGCAGTGATGAATTAACCGCAAAAACTGCACCAAAAATCAGCAAACCGACAACAATGGTCAACTCAGGCTGCCATGATAGTTGTACCCCTATAGCAACTAAAGCTGTGACCAGCGCAAGTAGAGCAGCCCACCCCATTGCAGCACGTCCATCAGGCACAACGCCTTTTGCTTTTCCTGTTATTTTAGGTGCAATACCTTGAACAAGGCCATAAGCAATTACCCATGTCGCGAGGAAGCTACCAACTAACGTATGATCCCAATCGAACACTTGGCTTAAATACAAAGGTAACGCGACAACAAACCAAACATCACGTGCGCCAAACAAAAACATACGTGCAGCAGAAAGAATGTTGATACTGCCGCTTTTAGAGAATATTTGGGAGAACTTGATTTTTTGCTTCGCTTTACCCATGTCTTTATCAAGCCAAGTTAGGCTCATAACAAGTACCACCAGCAATACCGTTGCCATTGCAACGACGGCACCTTGGAAACCAATCACTGTCAATAACAAGCCCCCAATAAAGAAGCCGGCTCCTTTGAGCGCATTTTTAGAGCCTGTCAGTATAGCAATCCACTTATACAGTGCCCCTTGCTGGTCGTTTGGTACCAGAGTTTTAATCGCGCTTTTAGCGCTCATTTTATTGAGATCTTTCGCTATACCCGATAAGGCTTGTGCAAACATCACCAAAGGGACGGTGAGATAGGCGGTTGGCACTGCGAGCATTAATAAGGCAAACACTTGCATGCCTAAACCCACATTCATTGTACGATTTAAGCCCAGTTTTGCTCCAAGCCAACCGCCGATCAGATTCGTGACAACCCCGAAGAATTCATAAAATAAAAATAGCGACGCTATCTGTAATGAAGAATACCCTAGCTGGTGAAAGTGCAATACAACCAGCATACGTAGCGCACCATCCGTTATCGTAAAGTTCCAATAATTAAAGGTAACTAGTGCATACTGACGGACGTCTTTGGAAAGGTTAGAAAATGCCTTTATCATGACAAATGCTCACTACTGTCTTATTTAAACTAGGCTCAGCACTTCACTAAATGCTGAGCCTATAGATTATTACATCAACAGAAACAATGACTCTGCTAAGTATTATGCTAGGCCAACTTTACGGATTAGTTCTGATGTACGGGTTGCGTAGCCCATTTCGTTATCATACCAAGCATAAATTTTTACCATGCGGTCATTAACAACCATGGTAGATAGCGCGTCTACAATGGTCGAGCGTTGGTCACCTTTATAATCGATAGATACAAGTGGGCGATCTTCAAAACCTAAGACACCTGCCAACTCACCTTCAGACGCTTCTTTTAGCATCGCATTCACTTCTTCCGCTGTTGTATCACGGCTCACATCAAAAATGATGTCAGTGAGAGAAGCATTGGCTAGTGGTACACGTACTGCGTGACCGTTAATTTTGCCTTTAAGCTCAGGGAAAATTTCAACAATAGCTGTCGCTGAACCTGTTGTGGTCGGGATCAAGCTCATACCGCAAGCTCGTGCACGACGTAAATCTTTATGCGGCGCATCAAGGATTGTTTGTGTGTTGGTTAAGTCATGAATTGTCGTAAATGTTGATTGCTCAATACCTAATTTTTCATGAATCACTTTTACTACAGGTGCAATGCAGTTCGTCGTACAAGATGCTGCTGTCACAATTTTATGTTTATCAGCATCAAATAGGTGATCGTTTACACCTACAACCACATTCAGCACATCCGCTTCTTTTACTGGTGCTGAAACAACAACGCGTTTAACGCCCTGAGCTAAATATTTATTTAGCAGCTCAACCTTACGGTGTACACCTGTTGCTTCCAACACGACATCACAGCCAGACCAATCAACTGCATCAATATCACGCTCTTGGGTACAACGGATAACACTATCACCAATGAGCATTGAGTTTCCGTCTGAAGCAACGGCATGATTCCATCGTCCCTGAACAGAATCAAATTCAAGTAGATGGGCTAACGTTTTGGTATCGCCTGCTACATCATTAATTTGTACAAATTCGATTTCTTCCCAATCGAATGCTGCACGAAGCGCTAAACGGCCAATACGACCAAAACCGTTGATACCCACTTTAATAGCCATAACACAATGTCCTCAATACTTACGATATTACATACGATTTTTCGTATATATGATTTTACAGATATATTAACTATAGCTTATGCCAGTTACCAGATCTTTTTCGTAAAAGTTCATTTTTTTCCTTATCGTGACGACTTGCCGCTACTTTCTTCCTAAAAAATACATAAAAAAACCCTGCCGAGGCAGGGTCTTTAATACGATCTTAGTATTTCAGTATGATTACTTGTAGTTTTGAATGTAATCAATATGTGGTTGACGAGTAAATGCACCAGGACGAAGTGCTTGAATTTGGGTGATCGTTGACTGCAACTCAGCGCCGCGAGACAACATAATACGAGCAGCAATCAGCCCTGTACGGCCTGAACCACCCATGCAGTGAATAACTAAGCTATCGCCCTTATCAAGTAGTGCTTGCGCTGCTTTATTGGCTTCAGCCCAGTTAGCATCAAATGACGCGCCAGGTGCACAGTCATCTTCGATTGGTAGGTGATACCATTTCATACCCAACTCTTGGCATGCTTCAGCTAGTTTCGTGAGACCATCATTAGGAAGGTCTGTCGGCTCAAGCGCAGTAAATACGGCTGTTGCGCCTGCAGCTTTAAGCTCAAGTAACGATTCTTGTAAGCTTGCTTCTTTAGTTCCTGGACAAGGGGTCAGCAATAACTTACCACTATCAGCAAGTGGGAGTGTCCAGAATGGATGTGTGTTAGACATATGTTGTACCTGTAATTATAAAAAATAACATTCAATAAACTTGATAAGCTTTGGCGTTAAGCTAACGATGGTGTCGGTTTCTTACGGTCGACAATCTGACTTAATTTTAGCTTTTCTTGATTAATCATCCCCGGATTACCATTTCGCACTGTCGCCAAGGTATGCTGAACCCAAACTGGTAGCTGTACTGATAAGCGGTAGAAAATCCATAAACCTTCCCGCTGTGTTTCAAGTACACCACCATCTCGGAGTAAAGCTAAATGACGAGAAACTTTAGGTTGGCTGACTCCAAGCACTTCAACAAGATCGCTAACACTTAACGCTTTTTCATCTTCAATTAGCATTAATATTCGTAGACGAAGGGGATCGCTCATGATTTTAAACAGTTCCACAGGGCCAATAACAGAACACTGCTCTGTGCCATTGAGCATAAGGAAAAGACTCATTCGAGATTGAAGCCCTGCTAATGCTTCTCGGAAAGGAGTATCACCGACAAGCGGCTTAGGGTCTTTAAAATCCCAATGTATTAATGCATCAGAGTCTGGAAACAAGGCACATTCATTACTGGCTTTATCACATAGCGTGATCACAGTATCAAAATGCTGATCTTGAAGCTCTATGGCCGACAAGCTGCGTAAATTATCGCTATTGATACCTTCTTCAGCAAGTACTCGAAATACACGAGGATCAACTTCTTCCGGTTTCATACCTGCGCTGAAAACCTCATATTGATCGCCCGCCATATGCCTCATAGCAGCTTCCGCTAATTGTGAACGAGCAGAGTTACCCGTACATAAGAAGAGAATACGTTTCATGTGATCCGCCGTTTCATACATATGGAAAACATTATATATGAAAAAGCGGATATTATAAGTATTATTTTAATGCAATGAATCGAGATGGGTGATCTACGGTATTTAGCAATACCCATTCTTTTACTTTTGCTATAACCCTAGGATGGCTCAACAAATCAAGGTGATTGATTCCACCAGCGACCCATTTGTTTTCTTCAGGGTACGCCAATGCCATTACGCCTTTAGTGCTTTCACCAAGCGCACTTTTAACTGGCACTAAACCATCACCTAAGCGCCGATTATTGTCATCTTTGAGGTTTTTGCCTAAGCACGTGGCGATTGCATAGCAATGTGTGTTTGCAGGTAATACCGGTCGTGAAAAAGATAAGCCGTCAACAACTTGCTCATCCTCACTGTCTCTTTGTTGCCAATCGATATGTTGGGTGTAACCTTTACTTAAATCTTTCGTTCCACTGCTTCTGATCTCGCCGATTTTTTGGATCAATTTCAACTGTGGCGTATTCGCAACAAGATCATCAATCCAACATGCTAATTGGGCTAATGGAGCACCATTATGCGGCGTACCTAGCGTGATAAAGGTTTGTAATACAGATAACCAACCTAGCTGATTCGCTTCTGCATAGTGGCAAGCACTACGCGTAACCAGCCCCCCCATGCTATGGCCAATAATCACAAGTTCAGTAACTTCACACGGCCAGGCTTGAATCAACTTTTCTAAACGGAAAGCAAACTCTTCACCATTCAGTGATATATGGTTACCCGTGTTGTAACGTAAATAAATGGGGGTATACCCTGAACTGGCTAGCGACTGGCCCATATCATGCCCTTTTCGCTGCCACCCTTTCTCAGCCATGCACCAACCATGTACACAAAGAATGATACGACTTGATGCATCCGGCAGTTGAGTAGACAGAACCGTAGCGCTATCACTTAGCGTCTGGGTTTGATCAGAAAAAGCCATTTTTGATGCTAAACGGCTGTTATTTCTCTCTAAGTGATCACCAATGACGCCATTCAATACCGCTTGAAATGCCTCACTTTGGGCGGGAGGCACTCCCTGCTCAAAAAATTGTGTCACCTTCTCTTTCGCAAGCTCAGTATTTTCAAATACTTTACTCGATAGCTCATCTTTGAGGCTCTGAAAAGTTTTACCTAAATTGTTTTTTGAAATCATACTACCAGCCTCAATACAAACTTTAAAAGCCCATAACTTATCTTATGCATTAATGGCTGGAGAAACAATAGAATTTAACCGTAGAATATAATACGAACACAAGAAGCAGACATTTTCTATATACAGAAACCGGAAGATCATTATAGTAATATAAATTAGAATATGCATTCCAATTTTAAATTAAAGCGACATTAACATAATAATGTCGCTAAAAATTCAATTATGCAGCGCAATTATTTAATTCAAACGCCGCTTTGTTTTTATTTTTAATATCCGACAGAATCAGATCTGCAGCTTTTTCACCAATCATAATTGTTGGCGCATTTGTATTACCACCAATCAATGTTGGCATTATTGAAGCATCGACAACACGTAAGCCTGATATACCATGTACCTTTAGTTTATCATCGACAACAGCTTGTTCGTCATTACCCATTTTACATGTACCAACAGGGTGATAAATAGACTCCGCTTTTTCCCGAATAAATGAGGCGAGCTCCTCATCTGTCTGCACCTGTTTGCCTGGGAACACTTCAACACCACGATAATGATCGAAAGCCGATTGTTTTAAAATTTCTCGTGAAAGCTTAATACCTCGAACCATGACTTGTATGTCTTCTGGGTCGCTCAAATAGTTAGCGGTGATCACAGGAGGAGCTGCTGGGTCAGCACTGCCAATAGTCAGGCTCCCACGACTACTAGGCCTTAAATTACAAGCATGCAATGAATAGCCATGCCGAACCGTTTGCAACAAGTTAAGCCCATGATTATCAAGAAAACATGGTGAAAAGTGAAACTGTACATCTGATTTTTCAAGGCCTGAATCGGTCTTAGCAAAACCACCCGCTTCTGCAATATTTGTCGTAAAGTTACCTTTTCTAAACAGGATGTAATCAAACAATCCTTTAATCGATCGCAGTAAGGCAACCGGAGAAAACCCAACTGAGTGGAATGTTCTTTCACGAGTAACAACCAATGCATCCAGATGATCTTGAAGGTTTTTGCCCACTCCTGGCAAATGATGTTTAACCTCAATGCCTGCATGCTCAAGCTCTGATTTTTCCCCAATGCCAGATAACATCAATATTTGCGGGCTATTGATTGCCCCTCCACTTAAGATGACTTCTTTCTTTGCCTGTATCGTGTGCAGTTGCCCACCTTTTTTATATTCAATTCCAACCGCTTTCTTATCTTCTAAAAGCACCTTGGTTGTTAGTGCATCTGTTATAACCGTTAAGTTAGGGCGATCTTCAGCTGGACGTAGGTAGGCCACAGCACTGCTACAACGTTGACCATTCTTCTGAGTTACTTGGTAGTAACCCACTCCTTCTTGCTGATCACCGTTAAAGTCTTGTGTTAAGCGGTGCCCCGCTTGTTTCGCGGCTTTTATAAAAGCATCTGAAAGGGGATTTCTGATCCTTAAGTCTGCGACATTAAGAGGGCCATTCGTACCATGGTAGGGGTTGCTCCCCCGTTCTTGAGACTCAGATTTTTTAAAATAAGGCAGCACATCAACATAGCTCCACCCTTTATTACCCAGGCTTTCCCACTCATCATAATCAGTCGCATGGCCCCGGATATAGCACATCGCATTTGATGACGAGCTCCCTCCCAGTGTCTTTCCTCTCGGCCAGAACAGTTTTCGCCCTTGAAGTGCTGGTTCTTGCTCAGTGTAATAGCGCCAATTCATTTTTTTTGAATGCATCATACCAATAATACCTAATGGTACATGTACTATTGGACTTGAGTCTCTTGGCCCGGCTTCTACTAAACAAACACTGATAGCTGGATCTAATGATAATCTATTTGCAAGAACGCAACCTGCTGAACCGGCCCCAACAATAATAAAGTCATACATAACAATCCCTCGAAAATACCTTATTTGATGCCAGCCAAATAAATATTCCAGTCTTTATTACAACTATGCTCTCGCAATAAGCATAGTGTATTTTAATCACAATGTAATTTATACATATAAGCCTTATAAAACGTATCATCAAAAAATAAAGAGTGATCCATATAAAACTTTTTGCATTTAATTACAGACAAGAGCTCGTACCAGTGTAAATTGTATTTGTTCAAGGAATAGTAAATCAGCGCTACTTTTATAAACTTATTACATGAAATAACGTTGACTGAGCATATCTATTTTTCTTCTTGGTCATCATGCACAGCCATCAGGCTGGCTAGGATTAATATTTAAGGAACAAATCATGGCAGATCTAAAAGCAAGTTTCGAACAAGCTCAAGCAGACGTTAAAAAGCTAACTAAGCGTCCATCTAATGACGAATTACTTGCTCTCTACTCTCTTTACAAGCAAGCAACCGACGGCGATGTGCACGGTAAACGCCCAGGCATGTTTGACTTTAAAGGCGGTGCTAAGTTTGAAGCTTGGGAAGGCCTTAAAGGTATGGATGCTGAAACGGCAATGCAGCAATACGTTGCTAAGGTTGAAGAGCTAGCGGCTTCATACGCATAAGCTTAGTCAATTACTTGACCCAATAAAAAGGCCGCAGATGCGGCCTTTATTGTTTGAATCAATAATAATTAATTAGTCTTGATCAGCATTCGCATCCAGTCTTCATAGCTCCAACTATCTGAAGAGCGTAGTCGATGAATGAGTCCTCGATTATCGTAGTAGTTAGTCTCATCAAAAAACTCTGTGATCGGATTACCGTCTTCATCCAATGCTACAGCACCATCCTCTTGGTAGAATGTTGCCTGCCAGCGGCGATAATGCTTACAGGCAGGTATATCAGAACCTAACTCACTGTCCCAAGCGGTACCTTTACCTGCAAATACATCACTCACAACTTGTTTAAAGCTTGCTCGCTCTGCAGTCGCATTTAACGGTTTCACATGGTTTAGTCGTACTTCTGGCATCAAATAGCTACCCGTTGCGGATAATAGGCTGCTTGAAAGTGTTTCTGAGCCCCAAGCAATGTAATTGCCTCCATTTTCTGTTGCTTCGAAACCCACCATTAGGCCTTCATCACTTTCATAATATGTTTCAGTAAATTCATAGAACGGTAATGCTGATGGGTTCTGATAATCAAAAAATGCACCATGTAATTGCGACGTGTTAAGGTTCTCATGCCCTTTCCAGCTAACGCCCTCACCAGTATTTGCAGTCATCGTATAAGTTGCATCTTGAGCACCACCAGTCTCAGCGTTATAGCGACTCATAAAGTACTCAATACTTTCATTTGGCAATGCAACATAATCACTGTCTGGTAAGCTAGCTAAACATTGTTCCATAGTTGCAAATTCACCTTCTGGCACGCCATCGGTGACAGGGTCACGACCATAAAGCAGCTCATCTTCAATTAAGCCAACGAGCTCTTTACGGTAATCGGTATAACCCCATGTCGGATTTTCTAAATCTAGCGGGTCATACTCTTGATAATTGCGCTCTGACAACTGCACAACATGATTTGCATCGATATAGCTCTTTTCATCCTCAACCACATGTAATACCGATACTGCTGTATCTCCGGTATTATCAATAAGATCGAGTTTAGCTGTTGCTTCAACGACACAGACTTCCCTTAAACCTATAGCTGTTTGGATGATATCTTTACCACGGTAAGTCTTGGTTAAATCACTCTGTCTGTTCGGTTGCTGTGGAGCGTAGCGATCGATTCGATCAACCCAATAGCTGGTTACTTCGTTAAGTGTTAAGTCCGCGGGTATATTCGTATCTACATTCGTCGCCCACCAACGACTAAATACATCTTGATTACCAATATATTGGCGACTATCGGCATCAATGTAACTATGCTCGAAAGATGGGTTCCACTGATCCACTGAAGCACTAGGGTCTGCGGTTGTAATTTGTGTTATCTCTATGTTCTTGTCAGCCAAAAGACCGTTAGGTAGACCAGTACGTTCACCAACAATGATTTCAGACTGAGAGTATGCGTAAGGCTCTTTGGTAATGGCATTCACTCTGGCAATATCGTATAGCCTCGACTGAGGTCTGTCTAAAGCCGTTGTTCCATTCACCGTTGGATAATCTGGAAGGCTAGTAATACAAGCATTAAGTGTTGTAGGAATAACGAGTGGCTTGAGCGGTTCGTTGTCCTTGTCGTCTTCGTAGCCATCGTTATCATCATCTGTATCTTCTGTATCTGCAATACCATCATTATCGGTATCAATTGGTACAGCGGGAGCTGTGGGAGTAGAAACGTCTACCTCCCGATCTTCAGCTTCTTGACTATCACTTCCACAAGCAGAGAGTAATAATACTGCAGATATTGCAATAGCAACCTTGCTAACATTCATATTCAATTCCTATTGAGCGTTCAAAAAACACCCATACATGATATATACGTTAACAATTTAGGTTTGTTCACCGAGCAGAATTTACGAGGTGTTGCAAAGTAATTTATTACTTTTAATTATGAGAGTGTCATTTTTAGCACAAGCAGAAGCACATAAAAAAGGCTTGTTTAACATAGCGTTAAACAAGCCAATACCTAATGGTTTTATCCAATCAGCCTACATGACTGACTTTATCCAACAGCTTTTCATCTTCAAGCTGATCTTGGTTTTTAGCAGGTAAGTCAGGGTCAATATCAACGGTGGCTGACAACATTTCAGTTAATTTTACTAACTGCTTTTCAAGCTCTTCAACTTTTTGCTGCTTTTCTTGAAATAGTCGTTCAAATGCTGCATCTTCCGGTGCTGTACCGTCTTGTGCCGCTTCGACTGCCAATTCTACCGCGAACGAGCTATCCTGCTGGAAATCGAGTCGTTCCGCGATTGCTTCTGCGGCGGTATCCATAACGTCTTGTTCGATTTCAGCAAATGCTTCACACATATAACCAGCAATCGCCTCAAAGCCTGGTAACGACTGATTACACGCAACAAGAGAAAAGTACATCATGCCCGCATTACTGAAGAAAGTGATATTCAGCGTTTGTCCCGGCATCAACAAAGATACAGGGTATTGCTCTAGTACTTTTGCACCATTGAAGTACAGCTCTTCTTTTACACCCGGCACGTTTGAGATCAGAATATTACTTGCCGGCGGAATATAGTTATTTAAGCCAAACTTACCGCTTAGCAGCGATGCTCCGTTCACCAGCAGTGAATAGTTCACGTAAGCATCAGGCGAAATATTCAGTGCTTCATTTTTTAGATCTTGCGTCGCATGCTGAATTGCTTCTAAGCGATCCAATGCTGATAGATGTGGCCGCCCTAGCTCTACGTGACCAATTGACATTTTGTTGCCTTTCGTCGCATTGTCGCCTTTTGACCTTAAGTTCATTGGCATCATCGCGACTAACGGTTTACGTAATGGAATTGCTCTGTCACTTAAATAGCGATTTAACGCTATATCACTAATTGTGAACAAAATATCATTCATTGATGCGCCAGTTACTCGGCTTACATGCTTAAGCTGCGCAATCGAAAAATGACCAAGGCTAACGGCACGGCTACGCTTCGGGCTCAAGTTAAACGGTGTTTTAGGTGCTGTGAATGGAATTTTCAAATCACAGTCTTTAAGGTTCACAGCTTTCAGTGCTAATTTACTGCCTAAGCGGAACATTGAAGGTATTAATGATATTTGCTTCGATGCAGCCATCGCTGTCTTAACAACCATGTCGGTTAGATGCGTTTCTTCTCGGCGCTGGCTCGCACTTTTACGTAGATCGCACTGCCAAATCGGCTTTAAATAAGAGTCTTCAAGGTTATCGGCACAACTACGGGTAAACAAGCTGCTGGCTCTGACACCATCCGCCATTGAGTGATGAATTTTCAGCATCAATGCAACTCGGCCATTCTCAAGCCCACCAATCACCCATACTTCCCACATTGGTCGACTTCGGTCGAGTACTTGGCTATGTAAGCGCCCAACCACTTGCTGTAACTGTTGCTCAGTCCCTGGTGAAGGAAGCATGGTTATACGCAGGTGATCTTCCAAATTAACATCACGTACCGTTGTCCAACTCGGTTTACCGGTTAGTGACCAGTTGAGCTTCCAATTAAACGGAGGGACGGTTTCTGGCTGCTTTAAAAAATGTGAATACAAATCTTGTGCATACGTCGATGCATGCTCTTCTGGCGGCTCAAGAATAACCAATCCAGTGACATGCATCGGCGTTTTGGCCGTTTCAAATGCAATGAAACTAAAGTCTAGCAGTGACAAACTTGGCATATGGTGTTCCTTTTCTTTTTGCTTGGCGATGAATCTGCCTCGATTGCACATATCGCTAGCCATAGGTAAAGCTGTTATTTTTCAGTAAGTTTTTCGACTGCAGCCTGAAGACGATCAATCTTTTCTTCGAAGTCGCTCATACGATCACGGTCAATACCGCATGTAGTATTCAGTGCTTGATTCATTTGAGATTCCGCACGGCCAAATACCATCTTTTTAGTATTGTGTACACGCTCAGTTAACTCAGTTTCGACGTCACCGCCACGCTCTACAAGCTCGTTAAATCGTTTGTTCAACATGTGCTGCGCCATACCCGCCTGCTCATACCCTTTGCTATAAGCACCAAGTCCCGCTAGCACAACATTACGTACAGAGGCTTCACCAACCTGAGTAACAGACTTCACACTATCCATCATTTTCATAGGGTTAATCATTGTCTAATCCTTAATATTCAGAGAAATAGAAATATCCTGTTATTCAACCCTATCAATATAAATTAGATCATTCTTTCTAATTCCATAGAGTAATTGCTACCCCACTCACACATCCTCACTCCGGTCAAAATATTGTATACAACACCTTACCTCTAAGATTTTTATACTCATCACGCATACAACTTGCTGATTGTGACAACTATCACCAATCACGTAGAAAAATCGGCTTTTAGGCAAACTTAGAGTGAAGGCTCTAAGTTCGACATGAACAATGGGGAGATAACTATAAGAACTTAAATGAATATAATCGAACAAGGAATGCATTATGTCAGTATTAGAATTAGTCGATTCAGAGTTTCGTGCGAACAACCTTATAGCGTCTGTTAACACAGCGAAGCTACCTGCACCGATTGTTGATGACGCAGAAAAAATGGTTGATCATATTATTGCCACAATAGGAAAAGAGATCGTTGTTGGTGTCCCTCTTGCTATTGGCAAACCACTCAACTTTGTCAACGCGCTATATCAAAGAGCAAAAGCAGATCCAACCATATCTCTACGGATAGAGACGGGGATCTCTTTAGAAAAGCCTGTCGGAAAAAGTAAAATTGAGCGTAACTTCCTTGAACCGTTTGTTGCTAGAGAATTTGATGGAGTGCCAGATATTGACTACATGATGGATCTTCGTGCTGACAAGGTACCAAGTAACATCAAAATTAGTGAATTTTTCTTTAAAGCTGGCAGTTTCATGAACTCACCCCAGCAACAGAATTATACCAGTACCAACTACACTCACGCAGTACGTGACTTACTTGATAAAGGGGTTAATGTTGTTGGCCAGCTTGTCGCTAAACGTACAATTAACGGCGTAACCACTTATAGCTTATGTAGTAATTCAGATTTAGCGCTAGACTTTGTCCCAGAGCTAGATCGGCTAAAAGCAGAAGGGAAATCTGTCGCGCTTATTGGTGAAGTGAACACCAACATGCCATTCATGTGTAACCACGCTGAAGTCGCTGACACTGAATTTGACATGATCCTCGATAGTAATAGCAAGCCAGAACATAAAGACTACGCACTATTTGCCGCTCCTCATGCCAGTATTTCCGCTGAAGATCATTTAATTGGTTTATATTCTTGTAGCCTAATTAAAGACGGCGGTACGCTACAAGTTGGTATCGGCTCGCTCAGTAGCGCGCTGACCTATAGCGCCTTGGTTCGCCACCAAAACAATCAAGCTTACACTGCTATGATCGCAGATCTTGATATCGAAAATAAATTCCCTGTATGCAAAACAGTTGGTGATACCAACCAATTTGAAGAAGGCCTATATGGCTGCAGCGAATTAATGGTCGATGGGTTCATGCACCTATATAAAGCAGGTATTTTAAAGCGTGAAGTCTTTGAAGATCTTACTATTCAAAAACTATTGAATAAGAAAGAAATCACCACTGACGTATCTATCGCGACAGTAAAAGCACTCCTTGTACATGGTGCAATTAATCAAACACTATCTGTTGATGATGTTGCCTACCTTAAGCGTTTAGGCATCTTTAAGCCGTATGTTAAATTGGTTGATGATAAGCTAATTGCCCAACAAGAAACGACCTCTGCGAACCTATCCAACGCAGGCACATCAGCATGGATAGAAAAGAATGCCCTTGGTGATAAACTCATTGGTGGCGTTGTTATGCATGGCGCATTCTTTATCGGGCCAAAAGACTTCTATGCTGATCTAAATAATCTAACGGAAGAAGACCACACTAAGTTCTGCATGACGAGTGTGAATTACGTTAACGATCTTTACGATCATATGCTTGGCAACCAGCAGATCAAGCAAGCGCAGCGGAAGCATGCACGCTTTGTCAACTCAGGCATGATGGTCACACTTGATGGTTCGGTTATTTCTGATGCATTAGAAAACGGTCAAGTTGTCAGTGGTGTTGGTGGCCAATATAACTTTGTGGCACAGTCGCATCAAATGCGTGATTCACGCTCGATCATCAAGATCCGTGCGACCAGTTACCGTAATGGTAAGTTGAAATCGAATATTTTATTCAACTATGGGCACAACACAATTCCACGACAATTGCGTGATATTGTGATCACTGAATATGGTATTGCTGATCTCCGTGGCAAGCCAGATCACATTGTTTATACTGAGTTGATTCGAATTGCAGATTCCCGCTTTCAGCAGCAATTGCTGGCCGATGCAAAAGCAGCAGGTAAAGTGGCGAAGGATTACCAAATACCAAAAGCGTATGCCAACAACACGCCTGAAGCGATTCAAGCATTCTATCAAAAATATACAGACCAAGGCTTGTTTGGCCCATTCCCATTCGGCTGTAGCTTTACCGAGCAAGAGCTAAAACTGGGTAAAGCGCTTAAAGCATTAAAAGCAAAAACAGCGACTAGTTCAGGTAAGGTTAAAGCAATCGCTAAGGCGATGAAAGCACCTAAACCCGATCACAACATTGACCTTCTACTTAAGCGCATTGGTTTAGATAAGCCAGCCAACTTTGAAGAAAAAATAACGCAAAAATTATTAATCGCCGAACTAATTAAATAATCGCTACGTTAAACCAACTATACCCACTGAACTCGTTTCAGTGGGTTCTTTTGTATTAATCGATAATAAAAAGCGAGGTGTTCAATGTCGAAGAACGATAGAAAGTTGTCATTATGCCCATACGCTGCAATATGGGGCTGCCCGAAGTGCCCCGTTAAGCGTATATGCCCCGGAAAAACCACCATTGGTGATCAACCAATAAAACCCAAAAAGCTACCGGACGTTAAATAGAAAAAGGAGGCTTAAAAGCCTCCTTGTTACTTTTTAAACCATCATATTTTCATTAGAAAGGCCCAAGGTCGATTGCTTGTGCCACAAGTAAAAAGCCAATCGAAATCGCAATCACAATGCCTAATAATGGTAAGAAGAATCGAACCCACTTCATATAGTCGACTTTTGCCATTACCAAAATTGCCATAAAGTAACCAGACGTTGGGAATAAGATATTCGTTATGCCGTCTCCCCATTGAGTCGCAAGGATAACGATTTGACGTGTTAAACCAATCAGATCGGCGAGTGGCAATAATATCGGTAACGTCAGTAATGTTTGTCCACTTCCAGACGGAACCAGGAAGTTAAAAACGGCTTGAGTTAGTAAGATACCTATCGAAGTTACAGAGTTTGGTAATGAACCTAGCATCTCAGACAGATTGTATACAATCGTATCAAGAATTTGTCCATCGGTAAGAACAACAGAAACGGCTCGTGCTACACCTGTTATCAACGCACCAACAAGCATCCCCTGAAAAGCGGTGTTAAAGTTTTCACAAATTTGATTACCTCGGTGGCCGATAATTATCGAGGTAATAATAGCCATTGTCATGAACAGTCCTGAAAGCTCATAAAAGCCAAGCCTAAACTTTAACGTTGATGCAATGATCCCAACAAACATCACGAGTGTTGCCAAACCTGCTATTTTCAAACGGGTTGTTGGCTCCTGCTCACTCTCTTCGCCTTTTTCGTCACCCTTGCCGAGTAACGTTAATTTCAGTTTTACATCGTGATCATAAGTCACACTTGATTGCGGGTTGGCCTTCACTTTGCGCGCGTACAACACCACATATGCAACAGAAACAATCATGACTAAAGAAAGTACCATTACACGAAACCCAGCCCCTGAAAACATCGGCAACTCCGCCAACATGTGACCGAGTCCTACATTCGTCGGTGACGTGATACCAAATGCAAAACCAAACGTACAGCTGATCAATACCGTCGCGACAGCGGTCATTGAGTCATAACCCAAGCGTAACATCAGCGGTATAACTATCGGTAGATATGCGATACCAAGCTCTGGCGTACCGATAAAAGAACAAACGGCAGCAAACACAATCATTAATATTGGTACCATAAGATAGGTTGCCGAACCTAACTGCTTAATCAGTAGATTTACACCGTAATTAATGACGCCGGTTCGTTGTAATACTCCAATTGAACCACCAACTAATAGCGTGAGGAAAACGACAACAGAAGCCTCGCTCAATCCCCGTGGAATGGCAGTGACAACTTCCATCGCACCAACTGGGCTAGCTTCAACTAATTGATATGACCCAGCTACGACAGTTTCTCTACCATTTTCTAGGGTAATACGGTCAAACTTCCCTGTTGGAATGGCATAAGTCAAAACAGAAACAATCAATATCATAAATGTTAAAATGATATAGATATCCGGCATCTCCCATTTACCAGATCCCTGCTCTTTTTGCTGTTCTTCTGGATGGTGGCTATTCAGAACCCCATCTTTACTACCATTTGATTGCGCTTCCATGTCTACCCTCATTTTCATAAAAGACGATGTAAATTTGGTTACCTAAATGTTAAATACCTTTAACATTTGAGCAGAATAGTATGCAATCCATGCCACAAGAAGTGTACAATCTATCAATTGTGAACATTGTCACATGAAAACTTATGCACACTAAGAGCCAATTAATGCATTTAAATTCGTAAAATATGCTCTTCAGGCCAATTAAAGCGTCGATTAAGTCTCGGTTAAACCTTGGTGATCAACACGTTGAACAAATGAGATTTTCATCATCTCTATTAAGCAGCTTCACTTTTCATAGCTATGCTTAAAATAAAACGATGAGTCGTTACTGGTGAACTGAATTCTCATACTGGGAGGGATGTATGGAAGTAATGAAAGCAGTTTTATTTGGCCTTATATTATCCTTATCTGTTGGCCCAATTGCGATTTTGGTTTTAAACAATGGCATGCATCATGGCTACCTTGCTGCCGTGCGCAGCGCTATCGGTGCTGCAGCAGCTGACTACTGTTATGCCGTGGTTAGCTTCATCATTGGTACTTTAATCATTAACAACATGGCTAATTATCAATTCCAAATTATTTTAATGTCTTCATGGATACTGATAATAATGGGTTTTTATGTCATGTATAACGCCCTTAAAAATACGAAACTACTGGCAAAAGTTTATTATAAAAAGAAAAAAATGGGCTTTCGCTCAACATTCTACCTTACATTAGCTAACCCAATCGCCATCATCGCGCTGTCTGCTTTCATTGGTCACTCTAACGAACAGCTCGATGTCTATTTTGCCCTACAGCTTGCAGGGGCTGTTTTTATAGGTAGTTTGCTTATTCAATGTATTCTCGCGATTTCTGGATGCGTATTAAAGAAACACGAAGAAGCTGTCACCTTCCCCTTCTATTTACAATTGCTTGGTGGCTTAGCTATTTGCTTCTTTGGTATCTATAACTTTGTTGAACTTGCTAAATAGACAATATAATCACAGAAAGCGTGACCAAATCGGCCTTAGTACACACAATGAAAAGAACATTGCTGATGGCGCATATTTTTTCTTACGCCAAAAAAAGCGTGATTGTTCTTTTAAGAAATCAGCACCTAAGAATGAATCTGCAAGTTGCTTTGACTCCTTAGCATTCACCGCTTTAAGTTCGTCCAATTTACTACCCGCAAGAAACTGACGTTGCTCCTTATCCGTGATCCATTTCTTAGCAATGGACTCAGCCTCAAACATTAATTGATTTTCTGGCACAACCTTTTGAACTAAACCGATATTTAACGCCTCTTCCGCATTAGGCTTCCACCCTTCACTCCCTAGCATACGCAGGGCATTTTGATCGCCAATTAAGCGCGGAAAATGAAAGCTAGAACAACCTTCAGGCGTTATACCTAAGGCTGCGAAAGGCGTCGAAAATGTAGCACTTTCAGAGGCGATGATACCATTAGCCAAAGTAGCGGACGTAACACTAGCCCCTAACGCTGGGCCATTAACAGCTATCAGTAAGGGCTTTTTACAGTGAAGAAATGTTTCGAATAAAGCCTGATTATTTTCCACAATTAATTGGTGAAGTTGCTTCGGAGGCATTAACTTAAGCGATCCTCCTAAATTAACACCAGCGGAATAATACTTCCCTTTCCCTGTAAAGATCACCGCTTTGACAGCATCATCACTATTCACAATTGAGAAAGCTTCTTTAAAGGCAGCCATCATTTCCATTGTCCAACCGTTTAGTTTCTTAGGACGGTTCATCGTAATGGTCAGCACACCATCCTCTAATCTGTTATCTAGGTGGCTTGCTGCAATATGGCTTAAATTAAGATCATTCAACATTTTCTATCCTTAAAAATATTGGTGTAAATACTCTACTACAGCTCTAACGTTTACAGTAGTTTAACATTTAGTAATTGAGACTTCGGTATGGTTCGGCCAACTCGGTACGATCTCGACAATGATCAAACCCCACTATGATCAAACATGTTTTCGACCGAGAAATTCACCGAATGCATTGTATAAAAAACCATCACTTTGAATTGGGTCACAACATCTTTAATCGCATAACGATACGGTATTACTTAGGTAGTCTATTAGTTACTCATTTCTATCTTCTAAGTGTCTAAATTGAAAAGTTGCCTGATCAGAACTCAGAAAATTACTCAATTTAGTACTTTAGGAGTTAGGTAGATGAAAAATTTAGAAATGGCAAAAGCACTGTTTACCCAGCCATTAACTTTGGAGGAGCTACGAAAACTTGACCAGCTTGAACGTCAAGCAACAGGAAAAGAGCGTTTATTCATAGGTGCTTTATGGGACGCCGCTTATGCAGCTGTTGAGCCTGCGGTATTACACCAAGCTCGCGAGGCAGGATTACTCTAAAAAAAGCACTCTATTACTTTTGAAGGGAAACTGTATCTATTGCTTCCCTTCAACTTCATCCGTAATATTTTAGCCACTCTTTTCAATATCTATGACTTTATAAACATTAATAACTGCTCCCCCACTCATTATTCCCTCTTATAAAAAATTAAATATATCTGCAATCTTTCAACAAAAACAATAAATAACTCAAATTGAAATTGAAACCATAGAGAAACATCATTATTGAAAGCAATACATCCCCCCACCAAGTCATTGTTTTATTAGCAGCATTCAGTTCAATCCGCTCAACACCATCGCTTGTATTACCTTAATACCAATAAGTTTATTTCATTAATAATAAATAGTGATGAACATCAACATACCAAGCCAAATAAAACAAAAATTAAGTGATCAAAATCATAAAGTTAACTCCAAGCAAGTGATGAATATATCATTTTACACGAACACCCTTTGATTGGTATATAAT